>NZ_PPEL01000063.1 GCF_002899695.1 Rubneribacter badeniensis | reverse complement strand
TAAGAGACAGGGGGGGGGCATTGCCTGAATGCTCGGATGCGGAGGCTGCGTGTGGATTGCGCGAGCGGATTGTTCCGCGTCGGGGCTGAGGATGCGACCGCAATCGCGTGATACGGCCTCTATCGGGGGAAGGCGCGTTTGGAACGCAAGGGTTCCGCTCTTCTTCTGTGGCAAAATCCAGCATTCGCCAGTTTGGACGAACTTCTTGGGGTACGCGTTGCCCGCTTCGATGCGCTGACGGCCTTCCGTGCGCGTCTCCGAGGCGTTTCGCAGCCGTAGGTGGCTGGTGGTCGCATGCGTTGGCGGGCGTCTTTAGAATGGGGTTCCGAACAACGGCGGGGCGCGAGCCGTCCCGGGAAAGGAGCCACCATGAGCAGGATCGACATACTGGAAGAAGACGTTGTGCTTGACGAACGAACGGGCGAGGCCGATCGGGCGCGCATGGCCGCCGATGATTTGCGGCGCATCGAGGAAGAGGTGAAGCAGGAGGCCGAGGCATCGGTGGAGGACTTCGACGAAGAGGGCGACGAGCGGCGTTCAGTGGAGGCCGCCGAAACCGCGTTCGACTTCGATCAGGCCGAAGGCCGGACGGAGAGGATCGCCGACGATGCCGAGGCCCGACGGGAAAACGGCAACACTCAATCGTAGCCGTTTCGTTGCCCCATGTCATCCGAAGGGCGCGGGCCCTTCTTTAGAATGGGACGCGGCGAACGAGAAGGCAACCTCGAATCGAATGCGAAAGGAGCACTGCGATGGCTGATCAGGCTTTCAAAACCGGTGACGCGTCCGTCGATATGAAAGCGGGTGCGAAGGACATGGCGCACGACGTGAAGAACAACGTCAAAGACGCGTATCACGAGGCCAAGGCCGGCATGAGCGAGCGCAAGGCCGAAACCGAAGCGGCCAAGCGCGAGCACGAGGAAGCTCAGCGCACGGGCGACGCGCAAGCCGCCATGCGTGCGCGGCAGCACGAGATGCGCGCGGATGAGAAAGGCGAGGGCATCCTGGGTTCGGTGAAGGAGTCTTTGGGCAAGGCGGGCGAGGCCATCAAGGAAGCCGCCATCGATGCGAAAGACAACGTGAAGCAAGGCGTCGACAACATGCGCGAAGGCCGTTAGCCCTCAAGCGGCCCTCCGGGGCTGTTTCAGGGCGGGCGCGCTTGGCAACGAGCGCGTCCGGCATCCTCCGAAAGCCCGCGGCGTACGGTCGCGGGCTTTTTCGTGCGCGAGTGCGGCAGAAGGCGGCTGGTGCGGCGGCATGCGATAGGCGGACCTTTCTCCGCACGTCGATCTCGCGTGATTGTCACCTCGCGAAGGGACGGGGCGCGGCAGATGTGGCATACTTCCTGCATGCGCATCGACGTCAGCTCCTACATACCCGGCTCCTCGCCTGTCCACGCATGCGATGCGCGTGTGAAGGTCGTGCTGCTCGCCGCCTACTCGGCGATGCTATTCTTCGTGCGTACGTGGACGGGCCTCGGCCTTGCGGCGCTCGCGTTCGTTGCGGTCGCGGCGGCATCGGGCATCGCCTGGCGGCGGTTCTTCGGGCTGCTTGCGCCCGTGTACGCGGTTGCGGCGCTCGCCGTGGCGTTCAACGGCTTCTCGCTTGACGTGTGGCAGGCGGTAGGGGGCGCGTCTGATGCGCCGGGAGGGTTGGGCGACGTGTCGGCGGGCGTGCTGGCAGACGTGCCTCCAGTGGTGCTGATCGGGTCGTTCGGCTTGGTGCCTGCGGGGTTCGCGCGCGGATGCTTCTTCGCCGCGCGCATCGTGCTCTTGGTGACGGCCAGCCTCGTGGTCACCTACACCACCACTTCCACCCAGCTCACCGACGCGCTTTGCGCGTTCATGCGCCCACTGCGGCGGTTACGCGTGCCGGTGGACGACGCGGCGATGGTGTTCTCGTTGGCCTTGCGGTTCATTCCCGTGACGGCAGAGGAGCTGGCGCGCGTGCGCGACGCCCAATGGGCGCGCGGCGCCGCGTTCTCCGAGGGAGGCTTGAGGGCGCGCCTGGGTGCGTGGCAAACCGTGTTCGTCCCCTTGTTCGTGGGCCTGTTCCGACGCGCCGATGCGTTGGCCGTGGCCATGGACGCGCGCTGCTACGGGACATCCGACGTGCCGCGCACGTCGCTGGCGCGCCGACGGCTGACGGCGGGCGACGTCTGTGTGCTGGTGGCGGGCTTGGCGGCATGTGCCGCGCTGGCCGCGTGGCTGTAGGGCGGGGAGCGAGGTGGTGTCGGGCACGAGAAAGCGCGAGGTGGCTGCAGAGCGCCGGGCGCGAGGCGCGGACGCGGTATGCGAACGGTCGCTGCGATCCGTTCTGGCGGTTTTAGGCTGTGCGGGATTGCGAGCTGAGGCGTGGCGGGCATGCTGCACGTCGTGCCGGTCGCGCGGCTTCGGTTTCGCCGATCGCGCTCCTTGACGCCTCTCTTCATGACGCGATGCCGCCTTTTTCGTTTTCGGATTGCCAGACAGGGCGAAGCCCGAACGCAGGGAGGGAGGGGCGTTCGGGCTTCGCGTTGCGCAGAACGGGCGTTTCGGGCCCGCAGGGAGAGGGCTATTCGGCGCCGGCGAGATGACGGCCGGTGACGTAGCCGAAGGTCAGGCACGTGCCGCCCAGGTTGTGGCCGGGGAAGTTCGTGGGATAGCAGTTGCAGTACATGTCGCCCACGGTGGAGCCGAGGCAGTACAGTCCTTCGATGACCTCGTCGTCTTCGTTCATCACCTGAAGCTTCTCGTTGCAGCGGATACCGCCGGTGGTGGTGAGGAACCATGGCGTGCACTTGATGCCGTAGAACGGGCCGTTCTTGACGGGCAGCAGCAGGTCGGCTCTCTTGCCGAACTCCTCATCGACGCCCGTTTCGCAGTAGCCGTTGTACGCCTCGATGGTCTTGAGCGTCTCGTCCGCGGGCAACCCGAGTTTCTCCACCAGCTCTTCCACGGTGTCGGCCTTGATCATCTTCACCTCGATGTCGCCCGAGCCGTTCATGTTGATGGTGCCGGGGCCGTCGACCACGGTTTGCCAGTAGGCTCGCACGTCGTCGGGCGTTTCAAACACCTTGGGGCCGTCCACGTAGCGGTGGTTCTGCCACTGCGGTTCGTTTGCGTAGTCGTTGTCCCAGATGGCGTACGCGCAGTGCCCCTTCTCGTGCATGAGCGCCAGGCCGCCGTGGGAGATGACGTTGTCCTCGTTGCCGTAGCGGCGGCCGTCCGTGTTCACCATGAGACCCTGGAACGCGCGCACCTGGCGGGTGATGGAGCGCCACTGGAAGCAGAAGATCATCGGAGCGGGGGTCTCGCTGCGGTCGATGGCCGCGCCGGCCCAGTAGGCCATCTGATGTCCGGTGCCGTTCCAGATCCCGCCGAACTCGGTCTGGTGCGCCGCCCAGGGGATGAGCTTCTCGAGCATCTCCTTGTTCTGCCCGAAGTCGCCCGTGGCGATGACCACGCCCTTCTTCCCGTTGAAGCGAACGTAGCCGTCTCCGCTCTTGGCGACGACGCCCACCACTTTGTCGCCGTCTTTCACGAGTTGCTTCGCCTCGGTCTCGTAGCGGATGTCCACGCCCTCCTTCTCGCAGTACAGCGCCATGTTGTCGCACACGTCCTGCTGCGGGTTGTCGTCGGGCCCCTTGCCGTTCGGGCCGTCGAGGAACTCGTGCGTGCCGGGGAACTCGCCGTTGATGTTCTCGGGGTCTTCGTACCAGTGCTCCATAACAGGGGTGAGGTCGTAGCCGCCCACGCTGCTGCCGACCGTCATGCGGTCGATGAGCCAGTCCATGGCCTCGCCCGAGCGGTTGAAGTGCAGCATCCACTTGCGACCGTCCACGCGGTAGGAGTGGTAGCCCATCATGCGCTTGTAGCGGCGGGCGATCTCCTCGATGGAGCACTCGTAGCCCTTCTCTTTCGTGAGCTTGGAGTTCATGGCGTAGATGGAGCCGCCGCGTCCGCTGACGTGGTCCATGCGCTCGAGCAGCGCCACCGAGGCGCCGTTCTCGGCGGCTGAGAGCGCGCAGCACAGGCCCGAGAAGCCGGCTCCGATCACGACGACATCGGCGTCCACCGTTTCGGCGATGTCGCTGTCGGGGATGGGGTCGGGCGCGATCTCGAACTCGTAGACGGTTGCGCCGTCGGCCTGGCCTTTCGAGGTGCTGTCCGCGCTCCCTTTCGGCTGTGCGGCGCATCCGGCGAGTGCGCCCGCGCCGGTGACGGCAGCCGTGGCCACGGCGCCGGTGGCGAGCGCTCCCTTCAAAAAGCTGCGGCGGTTCATGCTGGGGCTGTTCTTCATGGCGATCCCTTCCTCCTTTGATGTGCGTTGCGCGCGATGTTCGCGCGCGGAGCGTCGATGCTCCCCTGCGTGCTCTGCCTCTTCTCGCGTGCCGCGGCGTCTCGGGCGCCTTGGCCTTGGGCGCGATCCCACTGCGCCTGTGCGCCGGAGTTCGATGCCCGATGCCCGGCGATGCGGCTTGGAGAGGCAAGGCGATGGCCCCACCGTAGCATGGGGCGTGGGGGCGTTTCGTCGCCCGCCGCAGGGAAAACGCCGCATCGCGTGTTTTCACCCCGGAGGGTGAGGCCCGATGCGGCCAAGAGCGGTATCCTGAACGCAAGGAGGAAGGAGAAGGGATATGTCGAACGAGCATGTGCGCAACCTGTTCAACGCGGCGGAAGAGCGGCGAAGCGTGGCCTTCGGGGTGGGGAGATCCGCCGCGGGCCGCGGGTGCATCGCGCTTTCGTTCGCGTGCTACACGGCGTGGATGATGGCGTGCTGTTTGGGGCCTGCGGTTGCGGTGCCGGTGCCGCCGGGCTGCTTGCCGTTGGATGCGGGGGCGGCAGCGGGCTTGGGGTCGGCTGCGGCGGTGAGCGTGCCGGCTTGGGCGGGGCCGGTGCTTGCGATGGCCGTGTCGAGCGTCGTCATCGCCGCGCGGTTCAGGCGCACGCGTCGCGTGCCGAGCGGTTCGTCGCAGCTTGTGGCGCTGGCCTCTATCATGACGTTGGCGGCGGCGCTGCACCTGACATGGGCGCTCGATCGGTCGCTGCCGGAAGTGGCGGACGCCGTGCTGTACGGGGCCGCCAGCGCGCTGACGGGCATCGGGGCGGCGCTGTTTCGCGTGGAGATTGATCGGGCGTTCGGCTGGGTGGGCACGCAGCAGACGCTGTATCAGGGCATGTTGGGCGTCGTGGCGGGGACGGGTCTGGTGGCCTGTCTGGTTTTCCCGACGGGGGGGGGTGCTGAAAGCCTGGTGATCCTGCAGGCGGGTGCCGTGGCGCTGCCGTTTGCGGCAGCGGCGCTCTTGCGCAGGGTCGTTCGCGGGTTTCCCCGTCGTCGCTACTACCGTTACGGTGCCGACATGCCGCTGCCCTTTCCTGCCAAGTTCGTGGCGACGTCGGCGGTTCAGGGCGTTGCGGCCGGCGTGCTGCATGCGATCCTGTTCTTGCTCGGAGCGTCTTTCGCTGCGGTGCCAGCCCTGGTGATCGGTCAGCTGATCGCCGTGGGTCTGCTGTTCGCAACGCTCGTGTTCGTGCGGCTCGACTTCAATCGGTTCATCTACAAGGTGGCGTTTCCGTTCGCGGCTGTGGGATTCTTGCTGCTGGCCGCCGCTCCGCAGGTGCCTTGGGCGGGCGTTACGGTGTTGTTCGCCGGGTTCTGCTACCTCGATCTCGTGCTGTGGAGCCTGGGCGCGTGCCTCATGAAGAACATGGGATTGCCCGCCACATGGGTTGCCAGTTGCCCGGGCGCGGCGCTGTTCTTCGGCGTGCTGGCGGGCGGGGCGGTGACGTGCGTGGCGCTCGGCGGGCATCCTCGCGAGGACGCGGCGATGCTGGCCGGGTTCGTCGCATGCCTTTTGTTCGCGTGCGCGCTGTTCCTGTCGAGCGGCAGCAACTTGAAGCACGGATGGGGCACGGTGCTTCCCGGCGAGGGAGGTCTTGAGGCGGGCGACCTCGAAGGTGTCGTGCGGTTCATGGCGACTGAGCGTGCGGTGACCCAGCGCGAGACGGAGGTCATGCTGCTTTTGGCTCAGGGGAAGTCGCGCCGCGCCATCTGCGAGGCGCTCACCGTGTCGCCCGACACGGTGAAGACCCACGTGCGCGCTGTCTACCGCAAGCTTGACGTGCATTCCCAGCAGGAGCTTGTTGATCGTATCGTGGCGGAGCGCGAGCGGCTGGTGGACGACGCCGAGGAGGTTGCGCTGGGATAGGGGTGCGCGGCGATATGGAGGGAAGGCGGCCGTTGCGTCCTTCGCGAGCGACGGCTGGTCTGAAGCGATGGGGGCGCGGCGAGGGGACGCCGCCCATCCGAGAGCGATGCCTGTGGGTGCGTTCCGAACGCGTCGGCGATGCCGGAGCGGGATCCGCAAGAGCCAGGACGCAGGGGGGCGGCGCGTGCGAGGGCGAAGGTTGGAGTGCGGGGGAGGGTGCCGCGCGCGGCGCGCGGTGCGCTCGGGATGCGGGGTGGGGCGCGCGTTGTTTTGGCGTGTGGGCGGCGCGCGGTGCGGGCAAGGATCGGAGTGCGGGGCGCTGAGTGCGGCGCGCGGCGCTGCCCGCGGGTCGGGACGCAGGCTGCGAAGCCGCGGATTCGACGGCGCTCCCAGCGCTTCGCGCAAACGGCCGCTCATCGACAAAGGCTGGCGAACGGATGGAGGAACCTCTGCCGCACGCGCGACATGGTATGATGCAGAAAGGTGCATCCTCGTCGCGGATGCGGCGAGGCGGACGAAAACGTGCTAGGAGGCATGCATGAGCGTCATCATCGATGTGTTCGGTCGCGAGATCCTCGACTCGCGCGGCAATCCGACCGTGGAAGTGGAGGTTGTGCTGGAGGACGGCTCGTTCGGCCGCGCCGCCGTGCCGTCGGGCGCGTCGACGGGCGCGTTCGAGGCCGTGGAGCTGCGCGACTGCGACAAGGGCCGTTACTTGGGCAAGGGCACGCTCGATGCGGTGGCGCACGTGAACGAGGACATCGCCGAAGCGCTCATCGGCTTGGAGGCCGACGACCAGCGCACTGTCGACGACATCATGCTGGAGGTCGATGGCACCGACAACAAGGGCGCGCTTGGCGCGAACGCCATTCTGGGCGCGTCTTTGGCCTGCGCGAAGGCTGCCGCCGAATCGGCTGAGCTGCCGTTGTACAAGTACGTGGGCGGCGCGAACGCGCATCTTCTGCCCACGCCCATGATGAACATTTTGAACGGCGGCGTGCACGCCGACAACAACGTGGACTTCCAGGAGTTCATGATCATGCCCGTGGGTGCCGAGAGCTTCGCCGAGGCGCTGCGCTGGTGCGCGGAGATCTACCACACGCTGAAGAAGGTGCTGCACGACGCGGGCCTCGGCGGCGGCGTGGGCGACGAAGGCGGCTTCGCGCCGAACTTCACCACGAACGAGGAGCCGCTTGAGTACATCGTGCGCGCTTGCGAGGCCGCTGGCTACAAACCCGGCACGGACATCATGTTCGCGATGGATCCCGCTTCCACCGAGTTTTTCGATGCCGACAAGCAGCGCTATGTGCTGGCGGGCGAGGGCCGCGAGTTGACGAGCGCCGAGATGGTGGACTACTGGGCCGCGCTCGTGGAGAAGTACCCCATCATCAGCATCGAAGACGGCATGGCTGAGGAGGATTGGGACGGTTGGAAGGCGCTCACCGAGCGCATCGGCGACAAGGTGCAACTCGTGGGCGACGACCTGTTCGTCACGAACTCCAAGCGTCTGGCCAAGGGTATCGAGATGGGCTGCGCGAACGCCATCCTCATCAAGGTGAACCAGATCGGCAGCCTCACCGAGACGCTTGAGGCCATCGAAATGGCGAAGCAAGCCGGCTACGCCTGCGTCATGAGCCACCGTTCCGGCGAGACCGAGGACACCACCATCGCCGACCTGGCCGTGGCGTGCAACACCGGCCAGATCAAGACCGGCGCGCCCTGCCGCTCGGATCGCGTGGCGAAGTACAACCAGCTGCTTCGCATCGAGGAGGAGTTGGACACGGCCGCGCGCTACGCCGGCATGGACGCGTTCTACAACATCAAGCGCTAATCGCGCAGCGCGCGGTCGCCACATGGCGTGCTGCGCGCAGCGCTTCGGCTGCTATGGGCGGCGCGCGGTGTTCGCGTGCTGGCGATCGATGCGGCGGGTTCCCGTGCTGGGGCCCGCCGCGTTGCGTATGGGGAGGGCATTGCGCGCGGCCTGCGAATAGAAGAGCGCTTGAGGTCGCGTTCGCCCTCAAACCCGCTCGCTTGAAGCCCCGAGCTGTATGACGAGGTCGGGGTCGGGGTGGACGAGGACGCCTTCGCGCAGCATGGCGGCTCCCACTTCCACGTACTCGTCGGCGGCGTCCGCGCAGAGGCGCTCGACCTCCTCGTCGCCGAGCGTGCGCACGGCGCGCGCGGGCATGCCCATGATCATCGTGCGCGGTGGGAACTCCTTCCCCTCCGTGACGAGGGCTCCTGCCGCCACGACGCACTCCTCGCCGATCTTCGCGCCGTTCATGATGATCGCGCCCATGCCCACGAGCGTGTTGCGCCCGATCTCGCATCCGTGCACGATGGCGCCGTGGCCCACGGTGCAGCGGTCGCCGATGACAACGGGGCAGTCGGCTTCCACGTGCACGATGGCGTTCTCCTGGATGCTCGTCTGCTCGCCGATGACGACCGGCGCGTCGTCGCCGCGGATCTGCGCGCCGGCCAGCACGCACGATTCGCTGCCGATGCGCACGTCTCCCACGATGCCGGCGGCGGGGGAGATGCGTGCGTTCGGGTGGATGCGCACGCGGTGGTACAAGGTTGGTTCGCTGCTCATGGCCGTGTCCTTTCGCCTGGTTTCCCCTCCATTATACGAAGATGCGCGCCCGAACGCTTACCCAGATGCGAAAGACCGTGGGATTGCCCGAACGGGAGGGATCGCAGACGCTTGCGAAACGACGCGAAGGCGAAGACTAAGGTGCGTCGGCTCGTTCGCATGATCGGTTGGCGGGGGGGGGGGTGCTTTGCGAGCCTTTATCGCAGCAGGGAGGTTTTGTCATTGTCGATAGACAATAAAAATCTTTTGAATACTTGTCACCTTGACATCCTTGCCGACAGGGTACGATGGAAGGGGCTCGCTGTCGGCAGGGGTGAAAAACTCGTGGTCGGAGGGTGATTTTATGCTCAAAACAGTCAGGGATATACTCGATTTGGACAGCTTTGAGGGGGCCAAGGCGGTGGCGGGCTTCGAGGGCCTTTCCCGCACGGTCACCGGAGCGTCGCTCATGGAGGTTCCGGATGTCTTTCCCTATCTGGAGCACGGCACGCTGCTTTTGACCACGCTGTTCCCCATCGCCAACGACGATTCGCGCATGCGGGATTTCGTCGCGCGCTTGAACGAGTGCGGCGTGGCGGGGGTGTGCATCAAGCCGCGACGCTATGTCGAAGAGATCCCCGCGCATATCCTTGAGCAAGCCGACGAGTTGGGATTGCCGGTGCTCGAGTTGCCGCCCGACGCGAATCTGTCCAGGATGGCGAACAGGGTGCTCTCGTTGCAGCTCAACGAGTACATCGTACAGCTGCAGTTTCGCAACCACGTTCACAACGCGCTCGCAGAGCTTTTGCTGAACGATTCCGACGTGGAGGGGCTTGTCGGTCGTTTGGGGGAGCTCATCAGCCGCGACGTGTGCCTGCTGGACAGGGATCTGAACGCGGTGTGCGCCGCCTCGCCTTCCGGCGCGCTCTGCGATTCCGACGACCTGGCGGCGCTCGTCGACAGCGCCGAGGTGGTGCGGCGCAAGCGCAAGCTGCTGCTCGATCACAGCCTGTACCCCATCGTGGCGGGCAAGCACCGTTTCGGCTATATCTACGTGCCGGACTATCCGGGCGATCGGGATGCGCGCGTCAACCTGGACATCGCGGTGGAGCAGTCTGCCATCCTGTTCGCGGCCCTGTTCCTGAAGACCGATGCCGTGCTCAAGAACCAGAAGAGCTTTCGGGACGTGTTCATCCGCGATCTTTTGCAGGGCAAGGTGAAGTCTCCCATCGAAATCGAGAACAAGATGCGGGCGTTCAGCATGTCTTTGGGATTTCCCCAGCCGGTGGTGTGCCTCAAGGTGTTCACGGAAGACGAGACGGTGCGCAAGGAGTTCTACGACAACGTGATCAGCGCAGGATTGCTCGACGAATGGTACGGTCGGGCAGACGGGCGCGTGTCGGACAGCGTGTACGTCGTGTACTTCAACGATGCGCTGGTGGTGCTCGGCGGCGTGTCGAGCGTGGAGGGGAACGACGCGCTGTTCAACGACATGATGGCCGACCTTTTGCGGCTCGCGCGCGGCAAGGGGACGAGGATCGGCGTGGGCATCTCGGACGCATGCGAGCGCGTGAGGGCCCTCGACGTGGCCTATGCGCAGGCGATGAGCATGCTCAAGACGGGCAGTGCGCTCAGCAGGTCGTCGTTCGTCGACGCCTATGCTCGGCATCGGATGTTCCCGCTGATCGAAAGCGTGCAAGACGCCGATGCGCTGCAGCGGTTCGTGCGGGAGAAGATCGGGGCGCTCATCGACTACGACCGCGAGAACGACGCGGACCTCATGGAGACGCTTGGGCATCTGATAGAGGGTGATCTCAATTACAAACGGGTGGCGGAGCGTTCGTTCGTCCATTACAACACGGTGCGCTATCGTGCGAGCAAAATCGAGCAGATGGGGGTGAGCCTCAAGCCGGGACGCGACTTCGCGGAGGTCGTAGTGGCGTACGACTGCTGGGTATGGCTTCGCGCGCTGTCCGACAACAAGTGAGGACGGCAGGAAGTCGGACGTTTCGCACGGTGGTTCGAAGAGACAACGAAACGGACGCTTTTTATTGATGCGTAACAATGACAGGCACGAGCCGTCTCCATACAATGAGCACATCGGGACAGAAGCGTTGGCCAACGGATCGTCCAGTCATCTCACATCAGGAGGATGCCGTATGAGAAAGATCGATGTTCGCAAGATCGAAATGTCCGGCCCCGACGACACACGCGTTCTGAAAGCCCTTATCGACGAGGGCGCCGTCGATCCGAAAACCATCATCGCCGTGCTCGGTAAGACCGAGGGCAACGGCTGCGTGAACGACTTCACGCGCGGCTTGGCCACGTTGGCGTTCAAGCGCCTCATCGCTGCCGAAACTGGCTGGTCGGAGGACGAGGTGTCCCGGAAGGTGGCCTTCGTCATGTCCGGCGGCACCGAGGGCGTGCTGGCTCCCCACGCGCTCGTGTTCTGCAGCATCGAGGCCGAAGGCGAGCCGAGCGCCGAAAAGACGCTCGCTGCCAGCTCGGGCTTCACCCGCGACTTTTTGCCCGAGGAACAGGGCACCATGGCCGTGGTGGAGGAGTGCCGCCGCGTGACGCTTGAGCTTATGGAGAAGGCCGGCATCGCCGATCCGGCAGACGTCCACTTCGTGCAGATCAAATGCCCGCTGCTCACATCCGAGCGCATCTTGGACGCGCAGGAGCGCGGGTGCGAGGTCGTGGTGCACGACACGTACGAGTCCATGGGCTACAACCGCGGCGCTTCCGCGCTGGGCGTGGCGCTTGCGCTCGGCGAGATCCCTGAGGGATCCGTGAGCGACGAGGTCATATGCTCCGATTGGTCGCTCTACTCCAAGGTGGCGTCCACTTCTGCCGGGGTCGAGCTCTTGAACTGCGAGATCATCCTCATGGGCAACTCGACCGCTTTCGACAGCGACTTCGCCATCGGCCACAGCGTCATGAAGGACGCCATCGACATCGAGGCCGTCATCGAGGCCATCGAGAACGCCGGCATGAAGGTGGACGGCCTTCCCACGACCGAGCAGAAGGCCCGGATCGTCAACGCGCTGGCCAAGGCCGAAGCCGATTCCACCGGCTACGTGCGCGCCCGTCGCAACACTATGCACACCGATTCCGACATCAACCACACGCGCCATGCGCGCGCTGCCGTGGGCGGTGTGATCTCCGCCGCGGTGGGCGATCCGATGGTGTACGTGTCCGGCGGCGCGGAGCATCAAGGGCCCGACGGGGGTGGCCCGGTCGCCGTCATCGTAAGGCGCTAGGCGCCAGGTTCTTCGGGGCGGCGCGACGCCGCCCCGACCGTAGGCGCGTCGCGCCGTAATCCCATACTGTGAGAGGGTGAGGAAATGGAACTCGTTTTGAGTCTGATTCCCCTTGTCGTCATTATCGCGCTCTTGGTGCTGAAGAAGCACATGCTGTTCGCGGGGTTGGTGGGCGGCATCGTGGCCATGATCATCGGGGGTATCGCCGTTGGGGGCATGGGCGATGCCGTGACCGAGGGCCTGGGGACCATGTTCGGCAACGTCGCCCCCATCATGTACGCCGCCGCAGCGGCGATGGCCGGCAAGGCGGGGTGCTTCAAGTCGCTCGTCGATCTGTGCGAGAAGCTGCTGAAGGGCAAGTTCGCCGTGCTGGCCGCCGTGTTGGTGATCGTGCAGGCGTGCGCCACGTACATGGCCGGCCTGTCGGCGGGCAACACGATGGTCATAGCCCCGCTCGTGTTCGCGGCCATCGGGGCGGTCCCCGAGGTGATCGCGGCTATGGCCATCGCGGGTGCCGTGTGCTTCATCACGTCGCCGGCCGGCGCCCAAGGCGTCGTGACGGCCGAGAACATCGGCATCGAGGTGACGGAGTTCGCCAACATCATGATGCCGTTCACCATCGTCTTGGTGCTGCTGGCCGCCGCGCTGGCTTTCTGGGGCGTGCATCGTCGCGGCTCGATGGCCGTGCAAGCCGCCTCCTCCGAGAAAGCCGACGAGGAGCAGTTGACCAACGGCAAGCTGTTCGTCCGCTCCATTCCCGTTATCGTGCTTCTGCTGATGGTGGTGCTGGGCGGCTGGATCAACGGCCTAGTGGGCTCGCACATCGTCGTTCCCGCCGTGACCGTGGCCGTGGTGTGCATCCTCATCGTCGTGTGCACGCCGCTCGACATCGAGGGCACCTGCGCCGCGCTCATCGATGGCTCGCAGTTCATCCTGACCACCATGTTCTCGGTTGGTTTGTTCCTCGGATTTATCAACCTCATGGAGCAGATCGGCACGTTCTCCAACATCGCGTCGCTCACCGGGGGCGTGCCCACGTTCATCATGCTGCCCGTGGCCATGGTCATCGGCTTCTTGATCGCCATTCCGTCGGGTGCGTACTGCGCGGGCGTGCTCACGCTCATCCTGCCCACGATGTCGCTCATGGGCTTCTCTCCCGTGGCCATGGGGCTGATCGCCTTGGCGACCGGCCTGGGCACGCAGATCAGCCCTGTTCAGATCAACGTGGTGGCGCTTTCCAACGGCTTCGACAAGAGTATCATGGACATCGTGAAGACCAACATGAAGTACATGATCGGCATGCTGGCGCTGCTGATCGTGGTGTCGTTCTTCTTCGCGTAGGAGCGGACGGAAGGCGATGCCGTGGAAACGCTGTGCGCAAAGGTGTGCGACAGCCGTTTCGAGGCTGCTATCCGTGCCCGGATGACCCTTCGCGTGCTGCAGGTGTTCGACCATGCGGTGAACCTGGAGGGCGGTGGACAGCTGTGGACGGTGGTGGCGCGGCCGGGGTTCGCGGCACCGTTCACGGCCTCCGTCGCGACGCGGCGCTCGTTCGCGGATGCCCGCATCCGTCCCGGGGGCGCGGCGGGGTGGCGGGAAGGTCGGTTGGCGCTTTCCTCGGACGTGCGCATCGACTTCTCGTCCTGCCGCACGGTTCCGACGGCGGGCGAGGAGATGGCGTGGGATGTCGCCGCCGTCCGTTGCGGGCTTACGGCCTTCGACGAGGCGTTGGTGGCATCCGGCGAGGCGCGCGGTTGCCTTCTTGGGTATCGGCGGCGCTGGCTGGGCGAGACGTGCGCGCTCGACGTCATGTCGTCGTTCGTTTGGCGGCGGGCTGACGACCTGATGCGGGCTGCGTTCGCCGGAGAGGGCGTCGAGGCTGCGGCGCGCCGGCTCGTGGGCGCCGGACAGGGGCTGACGCCCGCGGGCGATGACTTCATCGCGGGCGTGCTGTGCGTGCTGGGAGGCGTGGGCGGCCCCGACGCTCGGCGTGTGCGGCAGGCGGTGGCCGACGGCGTGGGCGCGTCCGGCGTGCTGGACGCCACGACGCGGGTGAGCCGCCATATGCTCGCCTGCGAGCTCGCCGGTCAGGCTGCCTCCACGCACCTGCGGTTTCGGCGGGCCCTGCTGCGCGATACGCGCGATGTGGGATCGGCGCTGTCCGAGTTGTTGTCGGTGGGGCACACCTCGGGGGCCGATTTCGCCGCAGGTGCCGCCGACGTGCTGAGAAGGCTTGTACTGTTGACTGACGTTTCGGGAAGGAGACGTTGATGCACCAGGTTACGGTGGTTCGAAGGAATTCGTACTTCGATTCGGTGACGCTCATGTCCATCGGAAGCGAGATCAAGGGCCGCGAGGGGGTGGAGGAGGCCGTGGTGTCCATGGCCACCGAACTGAACAAGGAGATCCTTCAGAACGTGGGACTTGCGACCGAGGAGACGGACGCGGCCGGCCCCAACGACTTCGTTGTCGCCGTGCGCGCCGCATCGAAGGAGGCGTGCGATGCGGCCGTGGAAGCCGTGGACGAGCGTTTGACCCGCAAAGACAAGGGCACCGGTGAGCGCGAGGTGGTGTGCCGGACGGTGCGCCAAGCTGCCGCGGAGGGCTTCGGGGACGTGGCCGTGCTGTCGGTGCCGGGTCGCTACGCTGCGCGCGAGGCGATGCTGGCGATGCGCCAGGGGCTGCATGTGATGATGTTCAGCGACAACGTGAGCATCGAGGACGAGCGGCGCTTGAAGGAGTATGCGGCTGCGCACGGGCTGCTCATGATGGGTCCGGATTGCGGCACCGCGGCCATCAACGGCGTGGGGCTGTGCTTCGCCAACAAGGTGCGCCCCGGCCGCATCGGGCTGGTGGCGGCGTCCGGCACCGGGTTGCAGGAGGTCATGGTGCAGATCGACCGCATGGGCGGCGGCGTGTCCCAGGCCATCGGCACGGGCGGGCGCGACCTGAAAGAGGCCGTCGGCGGCATCATGATGCTCGAGGGCGTCAAGGCGCTCGAGGCCGATGCGGGCACCGACGTCATCGTGTTGGTGTCGAAGCCTCCTGCGGAGTCGGTGAGCGCGAAGATCCTCGACCTTTTGGAAACGCTGGGCAAGCCGGTGGTGGTGTGCTTTTTGGAAGGCGACACGAGCATTGCGGTGCCGAACCACGTTCATGTGCGTGACAACCTCTTCGATGCCGCCGTGGCCGCCGTGGCGCTTTCGCGTGGCGAAACGGTGCCCGAGGCGGGCTCGACCGAGCTCAACGAGACGATGCGGGTCGCAGCCGCCGAGGCCCATGCCAAGCTGCGCGCCGGCCAGAGGAACCTGCGCGCGTTTTTCTGCGGAGGCACCCTGTGCGCCGAGGCCGTGTTCTTGCTGCGCAACCGGCTGGACGCGCTGCGCAGCAACGTGTCGCATCGTCCGGGCGAGGAGATGGGCGGTTCGGAGGCGCGCGTGGGAAACGTGCTTCTGGATATGGGCGACGACGAGTTCACCAACGGCCGTCCGCATCCCATGATCGAGCCGGCGCTGCGCAACGACATCATCGCGGAGCAGGGGTCCGACCCGACGGTGGGCGTGGTGCTGCTCGACTTCGAACTGGGCTTCGGCTCGCACGACGACCCGGTCGGCCAGACGCTTCCCGCCATCCGCGCCGCCCGCGCGGCGGCCGCCGAGGAGGGCCGCGAGCTTGCGTTCGTGGGGTACGTGTGCGCGACGGAGGGCGACAAGCAGGGGCTTGCTGCGCAGACCGCCCTTCTTGAGCAGGAGGGCGTCATCGTGGCGCGCAGCAATCGTGAGGCGGCCTTGCTGGCCGCGAGCATCCTGTAGAGAGGAAGGGCGGATCGCATGAGCATCAACGACCTGTTCGGCAAAGATCTCGGCTTCGTCAACATCGGCGCACCGAATTTCATGGAGGATCTGGCGCTTCAGGGGCAGAGGGTCACGCAGCTGGTCTGGCAGCCGCCCACCATGGCCCCGGCGCTTCTGGAAGCGCTCGACGCGCTTGCGGCCAACGAGGAGGTGCGCGCGGCCAACGAGGAGGCGGCAAGCCGCATCATGGCGGCCCAGACGCGCCTGGTTGGTCTGGCGCCGGCGCGCGAAGTGGTTCCCGGCATGACCGAGAACACCATCCTGCACGCGGGCCCGCCCATCGCTTGGGAGGACATGTGCGGCACCATGCAGGGTGCCGTTGTGGGCGCGCTTTTGTACGAGGGACGCGCTGCCGACGAGCGGCAGGCGCGCGAGCTGGCCGCATCGGGCGAGATAGAGTTCTCGCCCTGCCACGAGCATGGCGCGGTGGGGCCCATGGCGGGCATCGTGTCGCCCTCCATGCCCGTGCACATCGTGGAGAATCAGACCCACGGCACCATGGCGTACTGCACGGTGAACGAGGGCCTGGGCAAGGTGCTGCGCTTCGGCGCGTTCGACGAGAGCGTGATCGAGCGCCTTACCTGGATCGAGCGGGAGTTCGCTCCGGCCATGGACAAGGCCGTGCGCGCATTGGGCGGCATCGACACCAAGACCATCATCGCCCAGGCGGTGCAGATGGGCGACGAGTGCCACAACCGCAACAAGGCCGCCACGAGCCTGCTGTTCAAGGAGGTGGCGCCCGCGCTGCTCGAATGCGGCGTGCCGCTCGATACGGCCAAGCGCGTTATGCGCTTCATCTCTGCCAACGAGCACTACTTCCTGAACCTGTCCATGCCCTCGTGCAAATGCGCGCTCGACGCGGCGTCGGGCATCCCGAACTCGACGGTGCTCACGGCCATGTCGCGCAACGGCGTGGAGTTCGGCATTCGCGTGAGCGGGCTGGGCGAGCAGTGGTTCACCGGCCCGGCCAACTTGGTGGACGGGCTGCTGTTCCCCGGGTTCTCTCCCGAGGATGCCAATCCCGATCTGGGCGACAGCGCCATCACGGAGACGATGGGCATCGGCGGCTTCGCCATGGGGGCGTCGCCGGCCATCGTGCAGTTCGTGGGCGGTTCGGTGGCCGATGCCATGCGCTACACCGAAAGCATGCGCGAGATCACCGTCGCCGAGAACGCGGGCTTCTCGCTGCCCCCGATGAACTTCCGCGGCACGGCCACGGGCGTCGACTTGGTGAAAGTGCTCGAGAGCGGCGTGCTGCCGGTCATCAACACGGGCATCGCGCACAAGGTGCCGGGCATCGGCCAGGTGGGCGCGGGCATCGTGAACCCGCCCGTCGAGTGCTTTGAACGGGCGCTCGAAGCGTTCGCGGGCACGCGCGCGAGCTGACGGCGGTGCTTGGCGAGCGAGAGCATACGGACGGGAGGACGCGGAGGGGTCTGCCGAGGATCGCCCGCGTTGCCCGTATGGACGGGCCGCGACCGGCTTGGCGTCTCGCGCTTGTGGCGACGGGGTCGGCGGTGTCGGCGTACGGCATCACGTTGGCCATCGGGGCGGGGTTCGGCGGCGGGACGCTCGCCGTGCTGTGGCAGGGCGTCGCGCGCACGTTCGGCCTGACGCTGGGCCAGGCGTCGTTTGCGGTGGCGGCGCTCATGATCGCGTTTTCGCTGGCCTACGACAGACGTCAGATCTGCTTGGGCACGGTGCTGTACCAGGTGGTGTACGGCTTGCTCGTGGACGCGTTCTCGGGCGTTCACGGATACACCGGGCGTCCGGTTGCCGATGCGGCGCTCATGATGGCGGGCATCGTGCTGTTCGCTGTGGGCACCGGGCTGTACGCGGCCACCGACACCGGTCGCGGATCCTACGAGGCCGTCACGTTCTCCCTGTCCGAGAAGAACGGTTGGCCCGCGGGACGCGTGCGCGTGGCGTCGGATGCCGCAGTGGTGGCGCTCGGCGTTCTTCTGGGTGGGGAGCTCGGCTTGTGCACGGCGTGCATGATGCTGGCGAGCGGCCCTGTCATCCAGTGGTCGGCGGGGCTGACGCGAAGGCGGCTTTTGGGTTGCAAGGACTGATGCCGAAGCTCGCTTCGGCGCGATCGAGAAGGAGGCGATTGCGACATGGTTGGTGCGAGAAAGCGGTTCACGATAGGCGTGGACGACCGGGTGGCTCCTCCGCAGGCGGCGCTGCTCGGCGTTCAGCATTTCCTCTCCATGTTCGGCGGGACGGTGCTCGTGCCCTACCTTACGGGCATGTCGGCGTCGTTGGCCATCATGTGCTCGGGCGTGGGGACCATCCTTTATCTGCTGGTCACGCGTGGGAAGATTCCCAGCTACCTGGGGTCGTCGTTCGCCTACATCACGCCCATCGCCATCGTGGCGGCCAGCGGCGGCATCGGGGCGGCGTGCGGGGGCATCGTCGCAGCGGGCATCGTGTACATGGGCGTGGCGGGGTTGGTCAAGCTGGTGGGAACGGGGTGGATCGATCGGTTTTTGCCCACGGTGGTGGTGGCGCCGGTGGTCATCGTCATCGGGCTGGGTCTGGCCTCCGACGCGGTGGAGATGTCGTTTTTCAACGGCGGGTACGATTCCGGCGGTGGATTCGTGGCCAGCGGCGCGGTGGTGGCGTTCATCTCGCTGGCGGTGATCGTGGCCACGTCGTGTTTGCCGGGGATGTGGGCGGCCTTTCCCGTGCTCATCGGCATCGTGGTGGGTTACGTCGCTGCCGTGTGCTTCGGATTGGTGGATTTCGCGCCGGTGATCGAGGCGCCGTGGGTGGGGCTTCCCAGCCTCGTCTTTCCCACGTTCGAGTTGAGCGCGATGGTGCTCATAGCTCCCGTGGCGCTGGTGGCCATCGTGGAGCATATCGGGCATCTTTTGGTGGTGGGCCAGGTGGTGGGGAAGAATTACAACGGCATGCTGTCCCGGTCGCTTTTGGGCGACGGTCTGGCCACCACGGTCGCGGGCCTTGTGGGCGGGGCGCCGGCCACCACGTACGCGCAGAACATCGGCGTGATGAGCGTGACGCGCGTGTACTCGACGCAGGTGTTCTGGTACGCGGGCGCGTTCGCGCTCATCGTGGGCGGCTTCTGCCCCAAGCTGGAGGCGCTGGTCAACTCCGTTCCCTCGTGCGTCATGGGAGGCGTGTCCTTGGTGCTGTTCGGCTTGATCGCCACGAACGGCATGAGCATGCTCACGCCCGACAAGGTGGACTTCTCGGATTCGCGCGATCTGATGATCGTGGCGTCGGTGCTGGTGCTGGGGATTGGGATGGAATGCGCGGGCATCGTCATCCCGCTGGGCGACTACTCCATTCCCGGCATGGCGGCCTGCGCCATCCTGGGCGTCGTTTTGAACCTCGCCCTACCGCGCTCCCAGGAGAGTTCGCCGCAAGAGCCAACCGAATAGGTATGCGGAGGATGAGGCCTTTGGCCTCTTGAAGGCCGGGGCCTCATGGGCCCATGCAGAGCGAGGAAGCGCCTCGCGCCGCCGGGCGGCATCATGCGCTGCGGAGAGCAGTTGTCGGCGCATGCGTTCGCAAAGACAGCGCTGCGCGCCGTTTGCGGCCAACCTTGCAGGGGCGGTTGGCTCTTCTCCGAGCAGGTGCGGCCCGGGCGGCCCCCGCCGAGCCGTCCGCATATGATCGAATCGCTGGCGCGTGCGTTCGATGCATTCCGAATATCGACAAAATGCCTCTTAGCGGTTTTCCGACAGCAACATGTTTGTAGAAAGCGATGGGCGCCCTGGGAGGCGGTGGTGTTTGAGTGGAAGATGCACCAGCATCTTCGCGCCTGGAGAAACGTCAAAGATCAAAAGGTCAAAAAGCCCCGGCGCTTTAGCCAAACGGTAATGGATTTGAGAATTTTCTATCATATTTTACCGTTAGCTCAACCCTCTGCTGGCAGCAGGCTATGAACGGTAACAGATTCCATATTTTTTGACGATATATTACCGTTTTGGGGGTGCGGACGTTTTTCCGGACGGCCTAGGCGGCCAGCCCCAGCCGCCTCCTGCGGCCGGCTATCGTATCGTACACCTTGCGCCCTCCCTCGTCGAACGCCTTCAGCCTCCCCTCCCGGTA
>NZ_PPEL01000062.1 GCF_002899695.1 Rubneribacter badeniensis | reverse complement strand
CCCGCGAAGCCCCCGCGGCCTCCATGCGCGCAACCCCGCCGCGCATCGCCGACGGACCGCTCGCCGCCCCTCCTCGGACCGGCCCCGCTGTCTGCGCGCCCTGCCACATGCTGCGGCGCGAATCTTCGATGCGCGGGTTCGCGGGCCGCCCGCCCAACGTGGCCGCCGCCCCAACGCCGCACGATCCGCTCCGCGCACCCGGCACCCCGACACCGCACGCCCTTACGGCCCCGCCGTCCATCACCGCAGAGAACCGACGTTTGATCTGCGCGTACCGGTCAAGAAACGCCTGTCGCGAGAACGACACGTCGATGCCCGCCGCACTCGCCCTGCTCATGAGCGATCCCGTTCCCTCGAACGACAAGAGGCACACGCGCCTATCCGCTCGGTCGCGTTTGAGCGTGGCCGCAAGGTTGATGGGCTCCACGTCGTCGCTCGACGCCACCCACACCTCGCTCACCGTTCGATCCTCTCCAAGGAACCTCCGGGCCGCCTCTCCGCTCGAAAACAGCCGCAACCATTCCTGCGCCGCAAGGTTCTCGCCCCCAAGGCCGATGGCCTCGGGATAACGCAAGCTCGTCGTATCCGCGCACAACGCGACAACAGCGCTCATAGCGCGCCCTCCCGTTCCCGCTCGTCCCCCGCCTGTCCGGACGCCTCGCCGCCGGGAAGCGCGAAGTACAGCTCGGTGCGCTGGGCGGCCGACACCACCTCCTGCACGCGGTCGGGCTCCACAGCCACCGTGACCCAGGACACCTGGGCATCCGATGCGGCATCGTCCGTCGACGCGCTCGTGGCCAGCACGAGGACATCGCTCGCCAAAAGATCGGTGGACGTGCCGCCCGTCGCGTACATGTCCACCTTCTCCCCCGCTCGCACCGCCCCGCCCACCGCCTGGACGTCTTTCGCCGGCACGCTCACCGCCGCAAGGCCCTCAGGCACCTCCACCCGGCCCTCGACGCCTTGGAACCGCCGCATCGACAACACTTCGCCAGCTAAGATGGCAGACGACGCCGCCTTGCCGCTCACCTCCTCCGTCGAACGCACGGCCTCTGCGGGAAGCAAATCGGCCACCCACAGGCGCGTCTCCATGCACGAGGCGTCCACCGCCTCCCCTGCCGCTATGTCGCGCGTCGCAACGCACACCTCGATCTGCTCGCCGCCGTAACGGGCGAGCGCCTCTGAGCGCGCGGCGTCGGCCTCGGCCCGAACCCCCTGCGTAAAGGCGAGCACGCACACGGCGCATACCGCCCCGCACGCGATGCCCGCCGCCGTCGTTGTCCTTCGCTTCATGGCGCACCCTTTCGCCGTTTTCTCCTTGGCACCAGTATGACCAGCCCATCCAGCAGATCGATCACGCACGACACCATGAATCGTCGTCCGAATCTGCCGCGGTTCCAACGCGCCTCTTACGCGTATGCCGCGCGCTGCCAGCCGAACCTCGCGCGTCTGCGACGCGCTCCCAGCGCGCACCTCACGCGCCTCCAACGCATCTGCAGCGTCGCAGGCAAGGCACGTCGAACGCAGGGCTTTCTGCAACGTTCTACGGCGTTCCGAAGGATTCGTTGCACGGAAAAGGGTTCTATGCGAGAATGGAAAGCCGCCGCGCAGCGGCGCGACACGGGCGATTGGCGCAGCGGGAGCGCAGGTCCCTTACAAGGACAAGGTCACTGGTTCAAATCCGGTATCGCCCACCAGAGAAGCGAAGCGGGGCCGGACGCGTTGTCCGGCCCCGCTTGCGATGATTCAACGTCTGAAAGTTCGAGCGACAGCGCGCAACGGCGCCCGCGCCTCCGTCTAGACTCCGACAGCGGCGTTCTTCCCGGCAAGACGTCCGAACGAAGCAGCCGTGGCCAAGCTCAGTCCGGCAACCACGACAGGCTTCTCGACAAGGAAGCGACGCCCCATGCTGTTGCCCGCCACATACAGGCCCTTGATCGGCACATCGTCGTCATCAAGCACGTGCATATCCAGATCGCACTCCAACCCACCGAAAATATAGAGCATGCCCCCCACGGTGAACGAGCACGCGTAATAGGGAGGATTCTCCACAGGGAACATACGTTCAGGCATCTTTCCAAAATCGTCGTCGTGGCCCTTGTGGCACAGCTCGTTGTATCGGTCGATCTCGGCTTTCACGGTTTCCGCATCGAGCTTCATCTTCTCGGCAAGCTCCTCGATGGTGTCGGCCTTCACCGTCGCTTGCTCCTCGACCATCTGGTCGGTCACATAACCCAGCTTGAAGCCGCTCAGCACCGTCTCGTATTGATCGATCTGGTCAGCGGGCACGTAGTGGTTGATGTAGCCGTGCCCGTCGTTCATCGAGCCGATCTGCTCGGGCCACTTGCTGTCGAATATCTGCCACGATTTGATTCCCGCCTCCTTCGTCTCGTCGTCAAGTGCGACAGGCTGACGGACGAGCACGTCGGTGATGTTCTGTCCGGGAATGTCCTCGTTCATGAACCGCTTTCCGCGCGTGTTGAGCTGCAGGAAGCTGTCCACGCCAAGCACGCCCCCCATGTGATGCGTCGTCGGCGCATGCGGCCCGCGCTCCATGCGACCGCCGGCCCAAATCCCCATGCGCTGGCCGTCCCCGGTGTTGACGCCGCCTTCGAAGATCATCGTCTCGGGAGCGTAGTATTGGCGCATTTCAGGATTCGCGCCATAATCGCCGCAAGCGATGACCACCGATTTGGCATTGATTCTCACATAACCGTCAGCTCCTTTGGCGTAGGCCCCTACGACCGCGTCGCCCTCTTTGATAAGCTGCTCGGCCGTCGTGCCGTACAAAACCTCCATGCCGTTATCCAAGGCAACGGTGCGCGCCGCCTCGCACGCCCACCCCATATTCGGATTCGTGGTGATCGACCCATGGAAATACGGATAGTACTCTTTCTTGTAATCATAGCCTTCGAGCGGGGGAAACGCCTTGGGGCGAATGTAGTTGGGCTTATGGTCGCCGCTTGAAAGATCCGCAGCCGTCGCGTCAAGCACTTCGTAGTCGGCTCCCTCAATGAACCAGTCGAAATCCTCTCCCGAGTGATCGTACCAATAACTCCAGAACGTCGCATCGGCCCGCCATCCGCATTCCTTCTCTATCTCGTTGACGATATCCTCTTTCGGCGCGAATTCGATACCGAGATCTTTCTGTATTTGCGATCCGACGATACCCCAGTCTCCGGCCATCGACACCACGCTGTACGAATCTTGCGGCTGTTTCTCGACGGCTATTACGCGTGCACCCTCCTCGGTCGCCGCCTTCGCAGCAGCGGTTCCCGCCAAGCCAAGCCCCAGAATCAGCACATCGCAGTCTTTTTCCTCGACAATGTCGGTCGGGATATCAGGAGGAACGAGAAACGCTGGCGTTTCGCCGGAGCCCGACGAGACGACCCCTTCGGAAGAGGCACCTGCCTGCCCCTGCCTCTGCGCCGGCGCGCACCCTGCCGCCGCCGCGCCCGCCACAGCCGCCGCAGCGGCTCCAAACCCCAGAAACGCCCTTCGAGTCATGCGATTGCCCTTGAACATCTCTCCTCCTTCTCTTCGCTTACCTTCGCGTTAGGCAGATCGTCGGCCTTCCCCGCAGATCACCAGATGCTGCCTCGGATGCCGCCCGCCCTCGACGCATAACCTACGAGGTTTCGACGCCCATCGCTTCACCTACCAGGAGGTGAATTTCTCAACTGGGCGATTATCGGCACCTCACCCGAAAGAGGTGGATACTACGACCTTTTCTCGTGTGGTATGCTGAGGCGTCAGGGAGGTGTCATGAGGGGTATGCGAACCATACGAGCCAAGGAGTGGGCACGCGACGCCGCAGCGCTGCCGTTTTCACTGGGATATGCGCTCTATCTTGCGTTCGGCTACACCCTGTTCCACCCGACAACCCTGTTCTCGGCCGCCGATGGCAACGTCGGCGAGCAAATGGAATTCTGCTTCCTCATCGCCATCGTCTTCGCCCGCATTGCAACCTATGTCGCAACGGCGGCCTTCGCAGCTCTCCGAAAAAGCGCTCGGCTTGCGGTCTCGATGACCGCCGCGTGCGTGTCGGGCTCCGTCGGGTTCCTCGTCGTTTGCATGCTGCTTGAGTTTGCCGGCTTCGCTCCCGGCGGCGTTTTGACCCCCTGGATGATGCTGGCCGGCGCCTTCTTCGGATTCGGAGACGCGATGGCGAACCTTTTGTGGGCCCGCTTTTCCAGCACGCTCTCGCTGCGATCGGCTTACCTGTTCGTTCTGCTTTCGAACCTCGCAAGCCTCGCCGCGTACCTGCTGCTCGTGCTGTTCCCGCCCGCGTTTGTCGTCCCCGCCACCGCCGCATTGTTCGTCTGCTCGACGGTCTTCGCGAAGCCCTGCATCGAACAGAGGCCCGAACAGGCAGCCGAATACTCAAGTCCCGTGTTCAAAAGCGCGATCTCCTCGCTGTGGCATCCGGTCCTCGGAACCGCCATCCTCTCGTTTCTCAGCGCCCTCATGCTGCAGATGCCCGCACAGCGCGAGATGCCGCTCGCCACGTTCCAGACGACATCGCTTGTAACGCAACCCGTTGTCATCGTCGCGCTTCTCGTGCCTGCGCTCCTCATCAAGCGGCAGCCCGAATTGGGATCGGTTTACAAAGTGGCTCTGCCGCTTTCCGCTGCAGGATTCCTGCTGCTGCCTCTCATCTGGAACGATGCCGGCGGGCTGGCAAACGCGTGCGCCCAACTCGGCACGCTCGTCGCAAACATCATCCTATGGTGCATGCTGTCGGACGTCGTACGCGACACCAAGCTCCCCGTTCCGCTCGTGTTCTCGCTCGCCCTGCTCATCGTGAATGCCTCGCGCCTTGCGGGCACGCTTGTGGCCCATGCGAACGCCGACACGCTCGCGCGAGGCGACATCGCCCTCACCATGGTTGCGCTCGTTGCCGTGTACCTTGTCGCTATGATCTCCTTGTTCCTCGTCAAAGAACGAAAACGCACTCCCCCGCCGGCAGACGGCCCCGCAGCCACCGAGCCTCTCGACATGTTGGCGATCAAGTGCAACGCTCTCGCCGACCGGACGCGCTTCACCCCGCGCGAGCGAGAGATCGTGCTCCACCTCGCACAAGGCAGGACGGTGCACGCCATATCAGAAAAACTCTTCGTCTCGGAAAACACGGTGAAGTCCCACATCAAAAGCGTGTACCTTAAGCTTGACATCCACTCGCGCGCCGAGCTCATCGAGATCATTTCCGAAGAGGACGCCTAGACGTCTTTCTCGGCGCAATCCGCGCCCACAGCCCCTCGCTCACGCGCCGCCGCTACCCGAGCCCCCGCGACCCTACCTCCTGCCGCTCTTCGGGGCCCAATCGCGCAGACCGGGGACGGCACCGCCCGCCACTTCCCAAAGATACAGGCTGGCCACGGTCGCATAGGGGGTGTAGCGGCGGTAGTATTTCGCGAACAGCGCCGGCGTGATGCGCCGATGATGGTACACCATGCGCAAGCCGCGCTGGATGGCCAAGTCTCCCCAGCTCAGGATATTGGGGCGCTGCATCGAGAACGTCATGAGCATCTCGGCCGTCCACACCCCGACGCCCGGCAGGCTCGACAGCGCGCGGCGCACCTCGTCGTCGGAAAGGTCGCGCAACCCCTCCAAATCCACATCGCCCGACAGCACGCGCTCGGCCGCGCCTTTGATGTAGCCCACCTTGCGAAACGAGATGCCCACCCGCTGCAGCTCCTCGTCGGAACAGGCCGCCATCGTCTCGGGCGTCACCTCGCCGAACGTCTCGACCATGCGGTTCCAGATGGTCGTTTGCGCCTTCGTCGATATCTGCTGCCCCACAATGCAGTTCGCAAGCGCGGCGAACAGGTCGGGGTGCACCTCGCGCCGCACATGCCCCACCGCGCGGATGACCTCGGCCATCCGCGGATCGCGCGCGGACAGATGGGACGTCTCCTCGTCCCCGTATTCGAAATAGCGTACCTCTCCCGCCATGGGCACCTCCCTGTCGTCGGCGTTTCGCCCGCATGCCCCAGTATACGCGAAGGCCCGGCCAAGGGAGGCCGGGCCTTCGAAGCGCCGCAGGACGGGCGAGAGGGAGGGACGCGCCGTCCGGGCAAACACGATGTCGGTCGGATGCGGCCCCGCCGCCGACCGCAATCGCCGCGCGCGCTGACGCGCATGCGCCCTATCGCTCGCGCAACTCGTGACAGGTGCCGCATTCATACACGCCGCGGTGATGGCACTGGGCGCAGTACTTCTGAGCATCCTTGGCAAGATCCGTCGAATGGTTGTTGTGGCAGTCGGTGCACGTCAAAGGGTTCGCGTCGTGCTTCTCGTTCGAAGGACGCGCGTGGGGGTTCACCGTCGTGCCGTTGTCGTCGGTAAGCGCCGTGGATCCCGTCGTCAGCGCCGCGACTTCCTCGAGGGTGCCATGGCACGACTCGCAGGTGGCGGGGTCCACCGTCTCCACGGTCACTTTCGAAGCCGGCTCGTCGCCGAGCTTCACGTCGGCATGCGCGGTCGCAAGCGTGTCGGCCTCGGTATGGCACTCGATGCACGTCACGCCCTCGGCCTTGTGGGCCACGCCCTGTGGGCAAGCGTCGTCAAGCTCGGAGGCGGCCTCCGTCTTGTGGCATATCGCGCAGTCGGAGTCCATCGACCAGTTCGCAGGCTGCCCGTCCAAAGGCGAGGCTTCCGACGCCTCGTCCCGTTCGGACGGGGCCGGAGCCTCCTTGGGCGCGCAGCCGACGAGCGACCACAGCGCAGCCGTGAGCACAAGGACGGCGCCGAGGACGGCGAGCACGGCAAAACGCCGGTCGGCGATGCGTGCTTGAGGGGTCATGCGCTTCTCCTATCTTCTCATCTTGGCAGTTGACGGACGAGCCGTCGAATGAGGCCCGCCGCGGGGAGGCGGCGGGCCTCGGAGGGGAGGCCGCTCCGGCGCCCAAGGGAGGGGAGGAAGGCGCCGGGCGACCAAAGCGAATGGGTGCGTTACTTCTTGGCGTCCCACGCCTCGAGCCCGGCGGCGTGGCGCGCGGCGATGCGGCCCCACACCTGGTTCTCGGCGTTGTTACCGCCGGTGATGCCGTAGCTGTGGCTTTGGAAGTTGCCGAAGCAGCCAGCCGCGTACAGACGCGGGATGGGGTTGCGCTGCGTGTCGAGCACCTGGGCGTTCTCGTTCTTCATCGGGCCGCCCAACGTCGAGCAGGAGCCGGGATAGATGGAGATGGCGTAGTACGGGCCGCCGTCAAGCGCCACGAGCGTCTTCTCGGAGCGATCGAAACGCGTGTCTTTGCCCGCCTCGCAGAAGCCCTGGTACTCGTCGAAGGTGGCGCGCAGCGTGTCCACGTCCATCCAGTGGTCGAACTCCTTGATCTTCTGGCCCAGCTCTTCGAGCGTGTCGCCCTTGAGGATCCAGCCGCGCTCGAGCTCGGCCAGGTTGTCCTGGCTCCAACCGTCCCAATCGCGCAGCTCGTCCGGCAGGTCGGAAGCGAAGTTGCCGCATTCGAAGGAATCGCCCTGACTCGTGGACATCTTGCCGGCGTCGAAGCAGCTCTGGTCGAAGATGCACCACGACGGGATGCGGTCGTAGTCGTCGATGGAGTCGTCGAAATGCAGCAGCGTGTGCCAGCCGTTGTGCGGCGATCCCATGGAGTTCTCGTTCACGTAGCGCTTGCCCAGACGGTTCACGTTGAAGTAGCTGAAACCGGGCATGGAGTACAGGATGGAGAAATCGTACTCGGGATCGCGCGTCCACATGGAGTACATGGAGATGACCATGTCCATATGCCACAGCTTCGCCCCCACGTCCTCCACCATCTTGATGCCGTCGCCCGTGTTGAAGCGCCAGCCTTCGAACTTGAAGGGATAGCACTTCAGGTACTCGTTTTTCAGCTCTTCGTTGAACTCGAAGCCGCCGCACGTCATGATGACGCCCTTGCGGGCCTTCACGGCCTTCTCCTCGCTGCCGATAGTGGCGTACGCGCCGACGATCTCCTTCGTGTCCGGGTTCTGGATGAGGCGTTCGTCGTGGCAGTCGAACAGAACCTGCACGCCCAACTCCTCGCGCTTGGCGTCCAGTTCGTGGAAGGACAGCATGCCGAAGCCGTCCACGCTCGACAGCTTGCACGAGCCCTCGTAGGCGTTGTCGTCGAGGAAGTAGTACTCGGGGATGGCGCCGGCCAGCGCCACCTCGGACACTTCGTAGGTCATGCCGTACTTGTCGGCGTACTCGGTGTTGCGCGCGCACTCGTTGACCCACGCCTCGATCATCGGCTCAGGCGTCTTGCCGTGCGTGAACGCCTTGATGTACTCCTTGAAGCGCTCCTTCTCGTCCTCTTCGACGATGGTCCACTCGCCGTTGTTGATGCGGCTGTTGCCACCGCCCTCGACGGGGGCCTTCTCAAGCACGAGAACTTCCTGGCCGCACTCGTCGGCGCCGATGAGCGACGCCCACATGCCCGCGCCGCCGTAGCCGATGACCAAGAGGTCGCACTCGTAGTCCCAGTTCGCAGGCATCCAATCGCCCGATGCGGCGCCCGACTCACCCGACGCGCAGCCGGCCAGCGCGCCTGCGCCCGCCACGGCGGCCGCGGCAACGCCCGCGCCCTTCAAGAACGAACGACGAGAGACTCCGCCTTCCCTACCTGTGCTCATAATGTTCCTTCCTCCTCTTCGGATGGACGAATGACCGCCCGAAGGCGGCAACCCCTGCCCTTGCGCAGAAGCACCCTTCGGAGGCATCCGTCCGCTTGACCTCAACCCTAGCCGCCGTGCGGTGGTTGCACATCTGACGGGCGGTCGGATTTTGGATGTGGCATCTGACGTTCAATAGGATTTTCCAGGTCACAGACGTATCGGATTATCCATCCGATACGCTCATCATTGAAAATTGCGTATGATGCTGCAAGCGGTCGCCATACGGGAGGGGATCGCCTTGCACGAACAGCGACCGTGGCGCGAGCAGCGGGGAGGGATGCACATGGCGCACTGCACCAAGACAGCCGACGCGGAGGACGAAACCGCAGCGTCCGTCGGTTCGGCCGAGCGCGACACGCTCACGCTCGACTACCTCGTCACCATCATCGGATTCGGACTGTGCCGCGCCTGGATCGTGTTCTGCCTCGGCGTGCCGCTCGTGGCTGGGGCGCGATCGTCGTTCTCATGGCTGTACCTCGCATCCGGTGCCGTGAGCGCGCTCGCGGTGTCGCTCGTCGCACGTCGGAGAAACGCAAAGCGCGATGAAAGCGTGCGTTCGGTCCTGGTACGCCTCACGCCCGCAGCCCTCATCGCAAGCGGCGTCGTCATCCCGGCGGGACTTTGGATGGAAAGCGCGCCGCTCATCGTGCTCGGACTGGTCGCAGGAGGTGCGGGAGCAGGGCTTCTGCAGGTGTTGTGGGGGGAGCGCTTCGCGCGACACCCTTCCCCCTTCGTCACATTGGCTTCCGCGGCAGCCGCCATCGTGACGGCGCTCGTGGCCGGCATGTCGAGCGACCATACAAGCTTCATCGGATTCGCGATCATCCCCCTGCTCTCGTTCGGGCTGCTCGCGCTCGAGGAGAACCGCGAAAACGCAACGCCCAGCAAAAGCAGCGCAGACGGATCAGACGTCGGCGACGGAGAAAGCGCACTCAGCGCAGGCCGCAGGCGAGCGGGCGAATCCGACTCGGACGCAAACGAGGACGGGCAGCGCGGCCCGAACGGCTTCGGCGTGGGGAAGCTCATGCTGTCCATCATGACGTTTTCGCTCCTCTGCCGCCTTTTCGACGCGACGCCCGTGCGCGACGACCCCTTCGCCTTCCTCGGAGGGAGCGCCATCTTCGCGCTCATCGCGGCGGGCTCGGCGTTCCTCGTCATCGCGGCGAAGTTCCGCGACCGGTTCAACGCCACGCTCACCTATCGGCTGTCACTGCCCATCATGGTGGCGGGGTTCGTGGCCATCGCGCTGTTCTTCGACACGCATGCTGCCCTGTCGATCCTGCTCATCAACGTGGGATACGAATTGTTCGATATCCTCACCTGGGTGCTGTTCGCCGACGCATCCCGCCGCCGCGGCGAGAACGCGCTGCGCATCTTCGGCTTGGGCGTGGCGTTCATGTTCGCGGGCATGGCGCTCGGAACGATGACGGGCGACGTGCTCGACACGATGGTGGCAAGCGGAGACGTGCAGATCACCGTCGTCTCCATGATGGCGACACTCAGCCTGGTGACGACGGCGTTCATGGTGCTGCCCGAAGGCGTGGTCTCGCAGCTTTCGGAAACGATGCGGACAAGCCGCAGGGAGCGAGGCGGCGAGGAGAGCGAAACGCAAGGCGACGAGACACCCCCCCCCCCGTCGCGGATGCTGGCGGCGGTCGTCTTGAACAGCACTGCGCAACTGTCGCGCACGATTTCGGGTTGACACCGCGCGAGAGCGAGGTGATCGTGCTTCTCGCTTACGGGCGCACGCTGTCCATCATCGCCCGCGACCTGCAGATTGCGAAAGGCACGGCGCGCACGCACATCGAGAACATCTACCGCAAGCTCGACGTGCACAAGCAGCAGGAGCTTATCGACCTCGTGGAAACGTACGAGTAGGCGCGAGGGGGCGCTCGCAAGAGCACCGACACGCCTCTGCGAGCACCAAGGCATCCGGCCAAGGCTAGCGAAAGGGCGACCTCTCGCGCCCATGGCCCCTTTCGCGCTCCTCGTCGCATTGGCAGCCGTCGTCGAAGAAACGCGCGTGCAACCGCCGACCGCCACGGCTGCACGCATGCCGCAGGCCGTGACGCCGAGCGTTCTTCAGTCTGCGGCATGCGCCCGCGATCATTCTCCGAGGGGCGCGCGAACCGCGGTTTCGCAAACCTCGTCCTTCGCCGCGACAGAAGCGGCGTGCTCGGCACGGGTGCGCTCGATCTCCTCAAGCGCCTCCTTCGCGGACTTCGGGCGCGGCGTCTCATGCGACACCGCCTGTGCAAGGGCCTCCTCGTCCGCACCCTCGATGCGAATGCTCTCGATCGCATCCCCCACCGAAAGCGCGTCCATCGCATCGAGCCCTTCCACCACGTGGCCGAACACGGTGAACTTGTCGTCGAACTGGGGCTGCTCGGCCAGCGAGAAATAGAACTGGCAGCTGCCGGAGTTCGGCGCGGACTTGTGGGCCAAGCACAAGCTTCCCCGCAGGTGGCGGTTGTGAGGATTCGTCTCCCACTCGTCGACGATGGTGTAGCGCGCATCGCCGGTTCCCGGATGGATACCGCGGATGATGCCGCGCGCCGCCGCTTCTACCTGCGCGGGCCCGAGCGTGCGCGTGGTCGGGCAGCCTCCCACCACGATGGACCCCGGTTTGCAGGCGTGGAACTTGAGGCCGTCGTAGAACCCGCGCGCGGCCAGCTCGATGAAGTTCCCCACAGTCACCGGCGCGTCCTTGCCGGCCAGCCGCGCGCGGATCGCACCCCGCGACGTCTGGATGACGGCGACCTCACCTCCGTTCGGCACATAGCGCGGCGTGTACAACGGCAAGATGATTCGACCCATCGCTCCTCCTCAGTTCGTTCGGGTCATTCATCATAGCGGGCCTGGCCGCGAGCGCATCCGATCGAGCGTCGTATTTTCGCGCTGCACGCGCCTTCGCGCTCAGCCGCGCAGACGCGCCTCAGTCCAAAAGCGCCTCTCCGAGGACGGAGTCGTAGCGCACCGAGGTGCCGTCGGCGTAAGCCACGTTCCAGACGCGGTAATCGAGGTTATCGGGAACGTCCTCGTCCACGAGCGCGCACGCCTCGGCGTTCGGATCGGCGGCCACGAGGGAAGGAGCGGGTTCCTCTGCGGCGGCCCGCTGGCGGCCGGTGGCCGCGAACGCCCCGTCGCTCGCACGAGACGCGCCACGTTGCACGTTGGCACCGCGTCCCTCAAGGGCGACGGAGACGGGGTCGGCGCCGCGGCGCAGCGCCTCCTCGGCCTCGGCAAGCGCCGCGTCGATCTCCGCGCGCGACGGCTCGTCGCGTTCGACCTCGTCGGCGGCCCAGGCGTTCTGGCCGTCGGGGTCGGCCGCCGCGTTTCCACCCGAGGGCATGCCGTCGGCGCCCGTCGCGGCTTCGATAGCCTCGACGATGTCGCGCGCCGACGAGGAGCCGCGCTCCTCGCGCCCGAGCGCACGCAACGGCTCGTCCGAGCCGGATGCGGGCGCGGACGGCTCGGCGGCCAGACCCGCGTCCGCGCGCTGGGCAGCGATGCTCGCGCACGCGGGGATGCGGATGGCGGCGACGGTATCGGAGCCGAACGCCCCTGCGGCCAGCAGCGCGCGGGCGCGGGCGACGAATCCGGCCGCCTCTTCGGGGATGGCGGATCCCTTCATGCGGACGGCGATGACCGGCCCCGTCCCGAACCTCACCTCCGCCCAGGTGAACGACACCGGCCTCGCGCCGTTGACGCGGCGGGCGTCGTTCTCGCGCGCCGCGAGCGCGCTCGTCTCGGCGAACTCCTCGTCGAGCCACGACGCGAGCGCGTCGCGCCACAGGGCGTCGACGTCGGCCCCGGCCGTCACCGCGTCGTCTCCCACGTCGAACCGCAGGACGTTCGCCCGCTGCGACCCCTTGTCCGCACGAACCACCTCGGTGGGGGCGACGGCTCCGAAGCGGCGCGCCAGCTGGTCGCCGCCTTCGCGGTAGCTTTCCTCGTCGAGAACGATATTCAAACGCACGGGAGGGTGGATGGAGGCGGGCATGGCGGTTCCTTTCGACGCGGCCGAGGGCGAAACGCGTCCATATCGGACGCGGGGCCTCGGCGGGATGTTCCGTTTGCATCATTGTCGACCCTCGACGCCGCGACACCTCGCAACCCGCCGCACCCGTTGCGCAACCGTTGCAGCGCCGCAGCAAGGCAGACAGGCGAAGCGGTGCCGAACGGGACGCTCCCAGCATCCTCCTCAAAGCGCGGTTACTTCTCAGCCAGCCTCTTTCCCACCATGCGGCCAAACGTTGCACAACGACCCGCATTGATGCCAGCTGCAAGGTTCGGATACGTACCAGCGTAAAAGCTGCCTTGATCGTTACCTATCACATACACGCCTTCGATAGGCGCTCCATCTTCGCCAATCGGCTGCAAGCTATCGTTCACTTGAATGCCATCGAGCGTGCACAGCGTTAATCCGCACGACTTCACACTCGCATAGAAGGGCGGCGTGCGCAACTCGCTCAGACGAAAAGCCTCTTTGCCGAAATCGGGATCTTCTTGCGCGTCAAAATTCTCATTCTGGCGCTCGCAGGTGGCCAGAAACGCCTCCTTCTCTTCGGCACTGAAACCCAACTTGTTCGCCAACTCTTCCAAAGTGTCGGCCTTCACCAAATAACCGGCTTCAACAAACTGCTCCATTTCCGGCTCGATCCACTCGTCCAACTGCCCAGGAAACGCATCGTGATCCGACCCTCCTTCTGGTTGCATATAGATAGTGGAACAACCCACAGTATGAAAACGGGGGACATCGTTCTTCCAGTTGCCGTCCCACACCTGATGCCAATAGCGTTCGTTCGAGGGACGTTGGGCTATCGCATTCATCACGAAATCGTAAGGAGCACTTTCATTATGGAACCGCTTTCCGTGCGCATCCACGCGCAAAAACGGCTGTGATGCAAAGAAGTGGTATCCGTACTGATCACTTCCCACTTCATAGGGATGGCCATGTTCTTGTTCGGCAGTGAGCAGGCAACGATTGAACGTGAGAGAAGTGGGCACCTCATCCATTCGCGCACCAAGCCACATGAGCGCCTTGATGCCGTCACCCGTGCAAGCAGGAAACGCATCGAAGGTGCCGAGGCAACTGTAGCGCACAGGCTGTAGCGCCAGATACATATCTTGATTGTACGCATAACCACCCGTAGCGACTACCACGCCCTTGGATGCATTGATGCGAACCATGCCTTCCTCAACTTCGGCATAAGCACCCAGTACGCGGCCATCCTCCTCAATCAATCTTTTCATCGCACAGTTAAAGCGCACCTCGCAGCCATCAAACGAAGAGATGTACGCATCGATCACCTTCGCCACGTCCTGCTCGCGACTGGGATACTCCCCGTTCGTGCCATGTCCAGTTGGCCAATCTTTGTAGAACGTCCCATCGGGCATGTTCCACTCCAACTGCACCTCAATACCATTTCTGGCCATAAGGTCAGTGTACCAGTCCAACGTCTCTCCGGAATTCAGCGCCCAAGCACGCACCAAGCTGGCATTGATTTGCCCAATCGCATAGCGATCCATGTCGTTTGCAATCTCCATGGGAACGATAGCGGCCTTTGCGCCTTGCTCTCTCTGCAAACGCGAATTCACCGCACCCAATGCCGAGGAGCGTACCGAGCTTCCCACTGACGACTTCTCGATGAGCAGCGTCTTCGCCCCGCTCTCCGCTGCCGAAGCCGCAGCAAAATACCCCGACGTGCCTGCGCCGATCACGAGCACCTCGCATTCCAAAGTCTCGATGCAATCGTCATCGCTGATCTCTGGAGCCTCGCCTAGCCAATCGACCGTCTGCAAAGCGCCATCGCTTGTCGCACCGGTGGCCGCATCGGCTCCGGCGACCTCTCCCTTAGCATGGGGAGCGCATCCTGCAAGCACCCCCGCAGTCGCGAGCGCCCCCATCGCCGCCGTTCCCGTCAAAAACGAGCGCCTACTGAGGTTCGCCTTCTTGCCTCTCGTCACGAGTTCCCTCCTTCATCGGTGACTTCCTTTGCGTCCTAAGACGATCCCGAGTATGCCCTCATCCACGGGGGAAAACATCGCCTGAAAGCGGGGCGCGCGCTTTTTCACCTACAATAGGTGAGGGTAGAACGAACATGGAAGCCCTATCATGAGGAGCGAAATGCTCTTGGGGAAGGTGGTTCGCAAGCTGTTGGAGGAGGCTCGATGAGTTCGTCGAAAACCACGATGGCAACGCGCTTGCAGTCGGCGCTCGCCTCGCTTGACGGCACGCTACAAATGCGCTTCCTGGGAATCGGATTCGTCTGGGCATGGATTTACTGCTCGTTCGAAACGTCGGCACTCTATCCCGAGCGTCAGGGTATTGGCATCAACGCCGATCCTTCGTGGCTCGCTTCGGCCGCGACTGTTGCGACCGCGCTCTTCGCAACGGGCATCGTGTGGCGCAACCGCGACCTTGCGCGTATGCACTGGGCGCATTTCGCCGCGCCCGCGCTCGTCGCGCTCGGTACCGTGTCCTCGGCGGTCGCAACCCTCGCCGAGTCTCCACTCACCGCCCTGCAATGCGCGAGCGGTGCCATGAGCGGCCTCGGATCGGGCTGGCTATGCATCCTGTGGGCAAGCGCGCTTTCGCGGCTCGACATAGAACAAATCGAGGTGGTCGTGCCAGCTGCCTCGTTCGTCACGTTGCTATGCTCGCTCGTTTTCCCCCATATCGAGGGAATTCCGGGCGTGATTGCCGTCGCATCGCTTCCCTTGGCCTCCGGCATCCTCCTTTCGATGTCGTTTCGGCAAACAAAGCACAAGAAGCACACGCTGCCAACAACAGACCAGACGGACAGCATCGACCGCGACTGTCTGACCGTCATCATACGCGCCTCAGCAGTGCTGTGCGTTGCGTACTTCGCCATCGGTTCCCTCGGAGCAATGAGCGACGCCGAAAATCCGTTGCAAGCTCAATGGGGCTTCGACGTGCCCACTTTCATCGGATCTGCGTCAGGTATTGCGATGGCGCTCTGCTTCATCTTGTTCACGGTACGCATCGACTTCGCCTCCCTGTTTCGCTGGCTCACACCCCTCTTGGTGTTGGCACTAGCGCTCTTCCCGTGGAAAGCGGCGGCGCCCAACTTCGTGTCCAGCGCCATCGCGTCCGTCGCCGATACCTCAATGCAAGTCATCACCTACTTGTACGTGATCGGTCTTGCGAAGCGTCGACGTCTGCCCGTCTCCCTCGGTGTCGGCGTTACACAGGGGGCAGTTCAGCTGGGAGTGCTGACGGGCAACCTCTCGGGCAACAAGATGAGCGAGTGGGTGGCGACGGGAAGCCTCAGCATGCTCACGCTGACGCTTGCGCTCATATGTCTACTCTCGTTCGCCGTGCTACTCGTTCCCCAGCGAAGCTCGCGTCCTTCAAGCGCCGCCCGAGAGGCGTCGTCCTGCCCCAAGGCGTCGCGCATCGAGCTTTTATGCAACCAGCTATCGCAGGAGAACGGACTGTCGGCCCGCGAGACCGAGATCCTCGGCTACCTAGCGAGAGGCCGCTCGCAACCCTATATCCGTGAGGAGCTCATGCTGTCGAAGAACACGGTGGCCACGCACGTAAAGCATCTGTACCAAAAACTTAACGTCCACTCCCGCCAAGAGCTGCTGGACTTGTTCGAAGAGCGGTGAGCGTCCCGCACAGACCCAGTGCGGGACGCGTCGATCTCCACAAGGCGCCTGCTGCAGAAGCCGGAGAGGCCGACAATGGGGGTTACGCCCCGAGAATCTCCTGCGCCACGTACACGCCGGAACCCAAGGCCAGCCCCACAGACGCGCCTGGATTCGTGTAGTACGGCACGCAGTAAGCGCTGCCCTGATCGACGCCAGCCACGTACAGGCCGGGGATGGGATTGTTGTCCGCGTCCATGGCGCGCAGGTGGCTGTCCACCTTCACGCCGCCGTTCGTGCCCCAGGCGCTCGGCACGTACTCGAAGATATAGAACGGAGCGCTCTTCACCGGCTTGAGGAACGGCGCGCTCTTGCCGAAGTCCCCGTCCTCGCCCGCATCGCAGAATCCGTTGTAACGCTCGACCGTGGCCTCGAGGGCGTCGAGCGAGAACTTCTCAGCCAGTTCGGCCACGGTGTCTGCCTTGAACGCCCAGCCCTCATCGACGGCCTGCTGCAGATGCGTTTCGGCGTTCTCCGGCGTGGTCTTGTAGTAGTCGGCCTCCGAACCGGACACCCAGCTTTCGGGCTGGCCCAGATACGCGTAGATGCCCTCGCCTTTCACGGCCTCGTAATACTCGGAGTCCATCACCACGTACGCCTTCCCCGCACGCAGAAGCGCCTCGCCTCCGATGGCGAGCGGGAACTGGGCGATCTCCTCCTCGTTGATGAAGCGCTCGCCCGCCGTGTCGGTGTACAGGCCGCCGAACAGCCAGTAGCCGTAGTGCTCGTTGACGTTGTGCCAGTCCTCAGTGAAGGGGCTGCCGGTCGTGGCCGCCGCAACCGCGCCGCACTCGTTGCCGAGCACCGCGAAGTTGCGATCGAGCGCTCCACCCGCATCGAGTACCATCTTGATGCCCGTGCCGTCGGAAAGCGAGTTGCCCAGCGAGAACACCGGCGTGTTGAACACCTGCCTCTGCAAGTCCTCCCCGCCCAGGAAGCCGCCCGTGCACACCACCACGTTCGGCGCCAGCACATCGATGCCCGCGTCAGTCTGCACGCCGCGCACCGCGCCGTCCTCGACAAGCACCTTCTCGCCACCCGTGCTGTACAAAAACTCGCCGCCTGCGGCCTCAATGGCCTCCACGAGGGGCGCCACGCGCTCTTCGCCCTCGCTCTCAAGATAATGGCGGGCGCGGAACCCGTTGCCGTACACATCGGGCCACAGCGACATAGGCATGCCGAGGTCGATCATCGCGTTGAGCGCCTCGCTCGTGCCCGCCAGGCAGTTGCGCAGCAGCGCGCCGTTCACGCTTGCGCGAGAGAAATCGTACATGTAGCCGAACAGGGTGTCGAGCGTCACCGTCTCGCCCTCCTGTTCCTGCAGCTTCGTCTCGCAAGCGGCCGGACCCCCGCACATCGCGAAGTTCGACATGGATGCCGATGGGGCCTTCTCCACAACGATCACGCTCTTGCCCGCTTCAGCCAGCTTGAGCGCGGCCATGAGGCCCGCCGCTCCCGCGCCGACGACGCACACGTCGCACTCCTTCGTGGAGCTTCCCTCCACGCGCGGGATGGCTTCCTGCGCACCCCCGTCAGAGGCCCCTGCGGCATCCTCCTCATCCGACGCGGCGGCATCCTGCTGCCGACCCTGCCGAGGCGCGCACCCTGCAAGCCCCGCCCCCGCGACAAGCGCACCCGTTGCGCTCAATCCCAAAAACGCTCGGCGATCCATAACCGTCTTCATTCGATCTCCTCCTCGATCAGATAGCCTTTCGCAGACCCGGGCCATCCGGCTCTCCGGCTATCCGGCAGTCCAGCCGTCCCGAAGCCCGCCTCTCCTTCGTTCGCCTGCTGCGCGAGACGACGTCGCGCTCGCACGTCCTTCTCGCAAAGCGACGCCCAGCATTCTAGGGAAACGGAAGCGCGACGCGCATCGCCGCAAAAGGAGGCGATGCGCGATCTCCTGGGCCGATGGCGGTAAAATCACCGCAACGAGGTGATGGGGCGCGACGTCGCTTGAGGTATCGTCGTCCCACGTTCGGACGTTCGGAAGGAGCACGATGAACGACCGCCGACCGCAGCCGAAAGGCATCGACCGCATCGCGGCGCTGCTGGAGCCCGCATTCCCCGTGCGCATGCTGGGGTTCGGACTCGTCTATGCATGGAGCACCTGCATCTGGGATCTCCCCATCCTCGAATCGGTCGGATTCGGCGGGCCACCGCAAAACGACGCCTCCTGGATGCTGTCAGCCGCGCTCACGCCGCTCGCATGCATCGCCGGCAGCCTTGCGGGACGCACGCGAGAACTGGCCGAATTCCGTTCGATGTACGTGCTCGCACCCGCGCTGACCTCCCTCGGAACCCTCTGCGTCGTCGCATGCCCGCACGCGCCCGAGCCGCTGCGAACCCTCCTTGTCGCATGCGCGGGCATCGGAACCGGCATCGGCCCGGTCGCGCTCATCTTGTTGTGGACCTGCCTGTTCGCACGCACCGAGACCGGCATCGTGGAAACCGTCGTCCCCGCCTCCTTCGCAGCGACGCTCGTCTGCGCGCTCGTCGTGCCGAGCCTCCCTGCCGCCGTGTCCGTCGCGACCGTGGCGGCTTTGCCGCTGGCCTCGGGCGCGCTGCTGCTCTTGTCGAAGCATGCGCTTGACACGGGAGCCGTCGCATGCGAGACGCCGGACGAAAACGGGCATCTGAGGGTGCGGCACGCCAACATCGCCCGCATGTTCTTCGTCATTTTCGCCGTGTACGGAATCGGCTGCATGCTTCCCGCTGCATCGAGCGCCACGGTGCCGGCCCCTGTCGAAGCGAACGCCACCATCGTCGGCATGACGTTCGCCATTGCGCTTGCGGCCGCCATCGTGCTGTTCTCGCGGCGCATCAACCTCGAGGCGCTGTTCCGTTGGATCACCATGCCGTTCGCGCTCGCCATCATCTGCACCCCTTTCGACTCCCAACAAGCGATCGGGTTGTCGCGCGTGCTGGCAAACGTCGTGTTCACCGGCATCGAGATCATCATGGTGCTGTACTTCGTCCGACTCGCGCAGAAGACAGGACGCACCTCGACCTTCTTCGTGGGCATCGGCGAATGCGCCGCCTACACGGGCGTGTTCGCAGGATACATGGCGCAGCCGCCCATCGCGCAGCTTTTGGCCGCAAGCGCGCTCGACGCCAAGACGCTTTGTCTGCTGCTCGTGGGAGCCTTCATCGCGGTCACGCTGCTCGTTCCTCGTCACGACGCCACCCTCGACGCCGACACCGCATCCGAAACCGAATGCGCCGGGGTCGAAGGTATCGTCGCCAAAAGCGCCGTTGGGAAACGCAGCGCACCGCATCCGGAGAGCGCGTCGGCACAGGGTGCCGTCGCCGTCGCCGAAGCGCTCGTCGAACACCGCGTGCGCATCGCCCGCTCTCACGGCCTGTCGAAACGCGAGACGGAGATATTCCTGCTTTTAGCGCAAGGCCGCAGCCGCCCGTACATCCGCGACGCGCTCGTTTTGTCGAAGAACACCGTGGCCACCCACATACGCCACATTTACGAGAAGCTCGGCATCCACTCCCAGCAAGAGCTCATCGATCTCGCGGAAGGGGCCTTCGAACGCGAGTAGCCCCCTCCGTACGGTGGGCAAGTTGTCGCCGCTTTGGAGTTGTCGCCACCCTGGTGAAGCGGGTTCACCCGGCATTCGCCGCTCCCCTGGCCGCACGCCACGCGCATGACACCCCTTTTTCAGCATAACGATGGGTGTCGAACCGGATATGGTAAAGAAGCCGAAATACTTTTTCCGTATTTTACCGTACGAGACGCATTTTGAACGATTCGCCCTTCAACTCGTCGCATTTTGCGCAAATACGGGTTGATTGGGGGTGCGGACGTTTTTCCGGACGGCCTAGGCGGCCAGCCCCAGCCGCCTCCTGCGGCCGGCTATCGTATCGTACACCTTGCGCCCTCCCTCGTCGAACGCCTTCAGCCTCCCCTCCCGGTACC
>NZ_PPEL01000061.1 GCF_002899695.1 Rubneribacter badeniensis | reverse complement strand
CAAAAGCCATCTGTGGCCGAATCAGAAAGGACGCGGGATCTCCCCCGCGTCCTTTCTGATTCGGCCACAGATGGCTTTTGCGCCTGCACTTCGGCGCGCGCGATGCGTTGCCCGCAAGGCCGCTTCGCGTACGACGGGCCGTGGGCCTTCTGGGCCGTAGCCGACCGTCGCCCTTCCTGCCCGGATTCCTCGACGGCCCGAACAATAGCCGACGCCCGTCGGAAGAGTGGTTCTGCAAAGCCGTCTGCCACCCACCCGCATGGCGGGCGGATGGCAGCCCTCACGCCTGCGGCGCAGAGGGCAGATCAAAAGCCATGAGCGAAAAAGCGGGCCGTTTCCGACCCGCTTGCGCTCCGCTTCACTTTTCGTCGAAGGGGAAACCCTTTAGCACCGAGAACGGGTTTGGGGGCATTCCGTCGCCCTTCTCCTCCACGGACGAGCAGCCGCACGGACCCTCGTTGAGGTTCGCCCCGCACGAAGGGCACAGCCCCCGGCACTCCTCGTCGCACAAAGGGACGAGGGGAAGCTCGAGCAGAAGGGCGGCCTTCAGAAGCGGCTCGAGGTCGATCACGTGGTCCTCGGAAAGCACGTCGAACTCGTCGTCGTCCATGCCCTCGGGCGACTCGTCGCGAGCGTCGAGCAAAAAGTAGCCCTCCACCTCGCCCGCAAGAGGAAGCGCGAACCCGTCGAGGCAGCGCGCGCATTCCGTCTCGGCCTCGCCGGCAACCGTGCCGGACACGAGCAGGGCGTCGCCCGTGTTGGTCACGTCCACCTGCCAGGAAAGCGGCTCTTCGAACCGGTAGCGGTCGCAGCCCGCCTCGAGGAAAGGCAGCGCGAGGACGCCTTCGAAACGAGAGCTCTCCGCCGGTGCGAAGAGCTCGGAAGGGATGAATATGCGCGTGTCGGTCATCAGCGGCCCGCGGCCATCGAGTTTGCGTTGAGGCGGTCGCGGCAGCGGCGCACGTTGCCAAGCAGCGTGTCGAGGCTCTGCTCCACGTGGCCGAACACTTCGTCGGCGTAGTCCTCGGCGCCGGCGCGCGTCTGGCGCTCGAGCTCGCGCGCGTCGGCGAGCACCTGGTCGGCTTGCTGCTGCGAGATGCGCACGATCTCCTGCTCGCTCGCGATGGTCATCGCCTGGCTGCGCGCGTCTTCGATCATGCGGTTGGCCTCGGCCTCGGCGTCGTCGAGGAGGCTCTGGCGCTCGCGCACGATCTGGCGGGCCTGGGCGAACTCGCTCGGGAACGTGTCGCGGACCTCGTCCATGATCTCGAACGCCGCGGCGATGTCAACCTGGCGCATGTTGCTTTTGCCGAACACCGGCTTCGAGTCCTCAAGCAGAATCGAGAGCTCTTCCAAAAGCCCCAAGACTCCTGTTTCGTCCATGATCGTCCTTCCACCCTGGCGTGCTGCGTTTCATCTGCGTGAGCGCGCGCAGGTATCGAGCGCGCATGCGTCTCGTCATTCTAGCATTAAAGCCGCCCGCGCCGCCCTCCAATGCACAAAGCATGCACATTTCTCCCGGTCGGAGCGTCGGATGTCGCCAGACCGTTCCCTCGCCGTCAGCGGACGGAGGCGAATTTCGCCGCAAGCGCCTCGGCCACGCACGGGGGCACGAACCGGGCCACGTCGCCTCCGAGGCTCGCGATCTCGCGCACGATGGACGACGAGAGGTACATGTACTGAGGGGGCGACATGATGAACAGCGTCTCGAGCTCCTGGCTCAACTGGTAGTTGAGCGCCGTCATCTGGAACTCGTACTCGAAGTCGGTGATGGCGCGCAGCCCCTTCACCACCACGGTGGCCTCCATGCGGGCGGCGAAGTCCACGAGCAGCTCGTCGAAGGGCTCCACGCGCACGTTGGGCAGATGGCTCGTGGCCTTTCGCACCAACTCGGCGCGCTCCTCGAGGCTGAACAGGGGCCTTTTCTTCGGCGAGGCGGCAACCGCCACCACCACCTCGTCGACCAGCTGGGCGGCGCGGGTGATCACATCGAGATGCCCGCTCGTGATGGGATCGAACGTTCCGGGCGTGAGTGCTCGTTTCATGGGAGGCTTCCGTTCCTTCTCTCGTCAATCGGCGTCGTCCGGCGCGGCTGGGCGCAGGACGTCCACGACAGTATCCCCGTACTTCTTGCGCCGCGCAAGGGCCAAACCGCTCGCATCGACCGCCTCGTCCGCGTCCGCGCACGTCGAGGCCGCATGCTCGTACACCACGATCGCATCTGCCGCGAGCGCCCCGCGCTCAGCGAGCGCGCGGGGCACGCCGAGCGCGCAGGACGCGGGAAGCGCGTAGGGCGGGTCGAGAAACACCAGGTCGAACGGCTCGGACGCCCAGACGGGCGGATCTTTGAGCACGTCGGCGCGATGAAGGCGCGCGCGGCGCGCATCGAGGCCGAGCGCGCGCACGTTGGCGCCGAGCGCGCGCAGCGCCTCGCCGGAGCGCTCGAAGAAGTGCGCGCAGCGCGCCCCGCGCGAAAGCGCCTCGAGCCCAAGCGCCCCCGAGCCGGCGAACGCGTCGAGCACGACGGCGCCCTCGAGGCCACCCCGCGCACTCTCCACCGCGCTCATCATCGACTCGCGCACGCGGTCGGTGGTGGGTCGGGTGTTCTCGCCCTTCGGCGCTTTGAGGGGCCTACCTCTGAACTGGCCTGCGACGATCCTCATATCAGCCTCCTTGGGCGGCGTTGTCTTCGGGAAACGCCCGACGCACCTCGCGAGCGAGCGCGCGATGCTCGGGAAGATCGAGCTCGGGATCCTCCTCAAGGAGGGCGAGCGCATCGGCATGGGCGGCCTCGACGATCTTTCCGTCGCGCACGACGTTCACGAGCTTGAGCGCCGAGGCGCCGTGCTGGCGGTTCCCCAGGATGTCGCCCTCGCGGCGCAGCGACAGGTCGAAGGAGGCCAGCTCGAAGCCGTCGTCGGTGCGCTCCATGGCGGCGAGGCGCGCAAGCGCGGCCTCGGACTTCGACGCGGACACGAGGTGCACTTCGGCAGGCTTCTCGCCGCGGCCCACGCGCCCGCGCAGCTGATGGAGCTGCGCGAGGCCGAAGCGGTCGGCGTCCTCCACGATCATGACCGTGGCGTTGGGCACGTCCACGCCCACCTCGATGACGGTGGTGGCCACGAGCACCTGCGTCTCGCCGCGGCGGAACCGATCCATGACGGCCTGCTTCTCCGAGGAGGCCATGCGCCCGTGCAAAAGCTCCACGCGGTGGTCGGCGAACACGTGGGACTGCAGGTAGGCGGCCTCCTTCGTGGCGGCGGCCACGTCGTCGTCCGCAAGATCGGCGTCGCCTTCGATGCTGATGGCCGCGTACTCGTAGGCTTCCTCGTCCGCCTCGCGCCGGCGCGTCCCCGCCGCCTTCGCATCGCGCTCTCCCCCGTCCTTTCCGACGAGCGGGCACACCACGTACGCCTGCTCGCCGCGCGCGAGCGCGGCGCGGGCGGCGTCGTAGGCGCGTCCGCGGTCGTCCTTGCGGTGCACCTTCGTCGTGCGGCGCGCCGCGTCGTGCGGGCGGCGCGTGAGGTAGGACAGCGTGAGGCTGCCGTAGAGCGCGAGCGCGAGCGTGCGCGGGATGGGCGTGGCCGTGAGGTAGAGCGCATCGGGCGCCTCCCCCTTCGCCAAGAGCCGGGCGCGCTGGTCCACGCCGAAGCGCTGCTGCTCGTCGATCACGACGAGGCCGAGGCAACGCGGCGCGACGTCGTCCTCCAAAAGCGCATGCGTGCCGACGAGCACGTCGATCTCCCCCGCCGAGAGGCGCGCGAGGACGTCTTTTCTCTCGGCATCGGACGTGGAGCCGGCGAGCACGGCCCAGCGCACGCCCGCCGCGTCGAACAGCGGCCCGAGGCTCCCCCCGTGCTGGCGGGCGAGCACCTCGGTGGGGGCCATGAAAAGCGCCTGCGTCCCGGTGTCCACCGCCGCGGCCAGCGCGAAGGCCGCCACGGCGGTCTTGCCCGTGCCCACGTCTCCCAAAAGCAGGTGGTTCGCGGCGCGCGGGGCGGCCAGCGCGGAGAGGATGTCGTCTTTGGCGTGCTTCTGCTCGTCGGTCAGCTCGAAGGGCAGCGCCCGGGCCAAGGCCGCCGTGCGCGGGCCGTCCACGACGTGGCGCACCGGCTCGCGCCCCCGCTCGCGCTCGCGCGCCTGCCGCATGAGCATGAGCTCGAGCAAAAGCAGTTCCTCGTACACGAGGCGGCGGCGCGCCTCGGACGCTTCGGCCATCGTCTGCGGGAAATGGATGCACGACAGCGCCGTCCCGCGGCTCATGAGGCGGTACCTCGCCCGCAGCTCGAGCGGCAAAGGGTCGCGCAGGCCCGCGCACGCCGCGAGCGCGTTGCCCACGAGCCGGCGCATCCACGCCGCCGACACCTTCTCGCATGCGGGATGCACGGGGACGACCATGCCCTCCGCCGCGCCCTCGCCGTCGAGCGCCTCGAGATAGGGGTTCGTCATGCGCTTGAAGCCGTAGCCGAACTCGAGCTTTCCCGCCACGGCGATGCGCATGCCGGGCTTCAGCTGGTCGGCGAGCCACGGCTGGCGAAAGCACGTGACCATGAGCACGCCCGTGCCGTCCACGAGCGCGATCTCCACAAGCGAAAGGCGCGGCTTCGGACGCTTGAGCTTCACCTCGTGCACGGAGCCCTCGATGGTGCACGACCCGCCGATGACGGCCGACGCCACCGTCTCCTTCGCGGACAGGTCGACGTAACGGCGCGGGAAGTGCGTGACGAGGTCGCGCACCGTCTCGATGCCGAGCCCTGCGAGCGCGCGGGCGCGCGCCGGGCTCACCAGGCGCACGCGATCGACGGGCTCGTCGAGCGCGAGCGTGGCCGCCAGACGGTCGGGAGCGCTCATGTTCGCTTCGTTCGGCACTGATAACCTACCTGGTCGCTTGCAACGTCGGCGCGAGGCGCTCCGACGTCGAAGACCGTCCCGTTGCGCAACCAAGCGCGCGCAGCACGCAAGGGAGAGCGCGCAAGGGACACGATTCGACGCCGGAGCGCCTCGCGACGCCGGCCCTTCCGTCGGCCGACAGGCCGGCGGGGCTACTCCACCGACATGACGACGGGGTACAGGGGCTGGTCGCCGCGGTGGGCGTCCACCTCCAGCTCGCCGAAGGCGCCTTCGATGCGCTCGACGAGCCCGTCGAAGGCCTCGTCCGAAAGGTCCTCGCCCGCGAGGATGGTCAGCGTGTCCGCTTCCTCGGCCCCCATCGCGGCCAGAAGCGACAGCACGACGTCGTCGACCGAGGAGCCCACGGCCTCGATGGACCCGTCGGCGATGCCGATGACGTCGCCCTCTTTGATGGGGTTGTCGTGGGCGTCCTTCGAATCCTTGATGGCGCGGGTCACCTCGCCGGTTCTCACCTCCGCGTACGCCTCGGTCATCGACTCGACGTTCTCTTCCAAACCCGCGCCCTCGTCGAAGCCGAACAACGCCGCGAACGCCTCGGGCACGCTTCTCGTGGGCACGACGGCGCACGGAGTGTCCGACAGGTCGCACGCGCTCTGGGCCGCCATGATGATGTTCTTGTTGTTCGGCAGGATGATGACGGCATCGGCGTTGACCGCGCCGACCGCGTCGAGCAGGTCCTTCGTGGAGGGGTTCATGGTCTGGCCTCCGGACACCACCACGTCCACGCCCAGGCTCTCGAGGATCCTCGCGTTGCCCTCGCCTGCGGCCACTGCCACGAAGCCGAGCGGCTTGCGCTCGGCGGCCTCCTCGGCCGCGAGCGCGTCGGTGCGTGCGGCGCTTTGCAGCTGCATGTTGTGGATGTGAACCTCGGAGATCTGCGCGCCGTGATCCAAAAACCAGCCGAGGACCTCGTCGGGGCGGTTGGTGTGCACGTGCACCTTGAAGTTGGGATGCATGCCCACCATGAGGTCGCAGTCGCCCATCGTGGGCAGAAACTCCTTCGCCGCGTCCGCGTCCACGTCGTCGGAATGGACGAGGAACTCGGTGCAGTAGCGGTACGCCGATCCCTCCCAGTCGTTGATCTGCTCGATCTCGACCTTGGGAGCGGCGCTGCGGGCGAACGCGAGTTCGTCGCCGAGCGGCCCCTCCCTGCCCGTGAGCGCCGAAGCGAACGCGTCGAAGAAGATGGCCAGGCCGAAGCCTCCCGCATCCACCACGCCGTTCTCCTTCAGCACGGGCAGCAGGTCGGGCGTGCGCTGGACCGAGGCGTAGGCCTCCTCCACCACGGAGGAAAGCGCCTCTTCAGGCGAGAGCTTCTTCTTGCGCGCGCGCTTGGCCGCCGCGGCGCTGTCGCGCAACACGGTGAGGATGGTGCCCTCCACCGGCTTGCGCACGGCCTGGAACGCCACCTCGACGGCCGAGGAGAACGCCGCGTCGATGCCGGCGGCGTCAAGCTTCTGGCCGACGCTGCCCTCGCACAGGCCGCGCAAAATTTGCGAGGTGATGACACCGGAGTTGCCGCGCGCGCCCATGAGCGCCCCGGTCGTGATCGCCTTGCGAATTTCAGCCCCCTCGGCCCCGATGGGCAGCTTGGCCAGGTTCTCGACGACCGTCTCCAACGTCAGCGACATGTTCGTGCCCGTGTCGCCATCGGGAACCGGGAAGACGTTGAGGCGGTTGATCTCGTCTTTTCGCTCGCTCAAGGTCTTGCTCGCCGCAGCTATGGCATTGAGAAGGTCGTTTGAGGTGTAGGATTCTGACATTGCTTTCGATTCTCCTTTGTGTGCGTACACGCCGCAACCTGCCGCCCCTCTCTTCTCGGCGGCCCTGCGGCTCGTCGAAGCCGCCTCGGCGCTACTTGCGCACCTTCACGCCCTGCACGTGCACCTCGACCCCGTCGAGGGGGACGCGCGCGTACTCGGTCAACGCGAACGAGACTTGGTCGATGAGGTTCTGGGACACCGTGTTGATGTTCGTGCCGTACTCGATGACCACGTAGAGCTCCACGTGGACCCCGGCTTCGGTGGTGGAGACCACCACGCCGCGGCGCAGACGGGAGGCGGGGAGGATCTTCGCGATGCCGTCGGCGGCGCTGGGAGCGGCCATGCCCACCACGCCGTAGCACTCGAGCGCCGCGTTGCCGACCATGTCGGCCAGAACGTCGTTGGCAACATGGAGGTTGCCCGGTATCGTATCGCTCATGGCATTCCTTTCACGGCGCGGACCCGCCCGCGCACGACGAAAACCTGTTCAAGCAGTATAGCGCATGGGCGGCGCGCTGTGCGGCGCTTCGAATCGGAACAAAGCGCATACTACACGAAAAATTCTTGTGACCGGCTCAGTTTATGTGCTATAGTATGAGGGCTTTTTTGCCAACAACGGCTTAAGCCGACGAGCAACCGACGTAATTGGAGTGAGAGAACGATGTCGAAGGTTTGTGAAATTTGCGGTAAGGCGCCGGTCGCAGGGCGCAGCATCAGCCACTCGCACCGCGTGACGAACCGCTGGTTCCGTCCCAACATCCAGAAGGTGACGATCAAGGACAGCAAGGGCCGCGTCCGCAAGGCCAACATCTGCACGAAGTGCATGAAGGCCGGCAAGGTCGAGCGCGCGTAAAGGCCCGCCGTCCTCGCAAACGGCGAGACGCGCCGAGGCGCGCCCGGCGTCGCAACGAGCTCCGGTGCCGAATCCCGTTCTCCTTTTCGCCGTCTGCGCGTCCGAACGCATTCGACGGCGAGCGAGACGTTTTCGGAACCGGAGCTTTTACCGTGCCTTGGAAGAAAATCCGCATGACATGAAAAGCCCGCGTACGCGGGCTTTTCATCGTTTTCAGAGGAGAACGAGAGAAAGACGGACGCCCCCCCCCCCGATGACGCCCTTGTCCGCATCGCCGTCCGAGGCGATCGCCTCCGATGCGAAGAACGACCGTTTCGGACGGCGATGCGGCGCTTCTCGTCATCCGCGCATCGCGCTGCAAGAGGCGCTGAGAAGGGCGTGCATCCCCCTCGACGCGCTCACTCCAAGACGAGCAGACGGCCGCACTGGGGGCAGACCCCCACGTTGCCCTGACCCTTCATGTCGATGAGGCGGCCCCCTTCGATGGCCATGCGGCACGCCCCGCAGCTTTCGCCCTGCAAGCGGCCCACCGCCACGCCGCCCGTGCGGGCCGCGATCTTCTCATAGGAGGCGAGCAGCTCCTTCGGCAAAAAGGAGGCCAAAGACGCCCGCTCGGCCTCGTTGCGGAAGAGGGCGTCTTTGAGCGCGCCGCCCTCCCTCACGAACGACTCCGTGGCCGCGCGCTCCTCGGCGTCGAGGTCAGACAGCATCCGCGCCACCTGCGCTTGCACGCCCTCGACCTTCTCCAGCTCCTCGCCGATGGCCGAAAGCCTCGCCTCGAGCTCGTCGCGACGGCGCGCGAAGCCGTCAAGCTCCTTCGAACGCGCCTCCACGCTGCGGTAGTCGCCGCGCGCTTCGTCGATCTCGGCCTGCGCGCGGCGCTGCTTCTCGGCGAGCGCGGCGTCTTCCTCCCCCACGTTCGACAGCCTTCGCTCGACATCGGCGCGCAGCGCGTCGAGCTGGGCGCGCTTCTGCTCGACGGCCTTCCTCTTCGTGCGCGCCTCGAGGATGGCCTTGCGCTGGGGAAGCTCTTCGAGCCGCTTGTTGGCCCGCAGGATCTCCAGGTCGATGTGCTGCAGCTTGAGCAGTGTGGCGAGGTCGCCGGTGTCTACATGCATGGGATTCCTTCGTTCGCGTCGGGGCGCCGTCTGCGGCGCTCGCCCCATTATATCCGCACCGTCTCGGGGTGGGACCAGTTATCCTGCTGGGCGATCACGCTCACGCGCTCGCCGGGCACGCCGACGGCCTCGACGGCGCTCGCGAGCACGCCCGCAAGGGGAAGCTCGCTCGTGTCGTGGCCCAGGTCCACGATGGCGAGGCCCGCCTGCGAGAGGTCGAGGGCGTCGTGGTACTTCACCTCGCCGCACACGAGGCAGTCGGCCCGCGCCCCGAGGCACGCGCGCCCGAGGCCGCCCGCCGACCCCGTGCAGGTGACCACGCGGTCGAGGGCGCGGTCGAAGTCGCCCCAGACGCGCGGCGGGCGGGCGAACACCGACGTGCAGCGCGCGGCCAGCTGTCCGAGCGAAAGCCAGCCGTCGTCGACGACCGCGCACAGCTGCCCGTACCCCTTGTCCGGCGCTCCCGGCAAGGGCTCGAGCACCCGCTCGAACGAAAGGCCCAGCATGCCGGGCAGCACGCGCTGGGCGCGGGCGCTCACGTCGAGCGCCGTGTGGAACGCCATGAGCGCCACGCCGCGCTCGACCGCCTTCCACACGCCCGCCCCCGCGCTGACAGCCGGCGAGGTGGCGGGCGCGAACGAATCGGGCGGCGCGAGGAACGCGGGGTGATGGGTCACAAGCACGTTCGCACCCGCCTCTGCCGCGGCCTCGATGGCCTCCACCGTGGGGTCGAGCGCCACGGCCACGCCCGTGACGAGGCGCGCCGGATCCCCCACGGTCAGGCCCGTGCGATCCCACGCCTCCGCGTCGGCGGCGGGGAACTCGGCGAGCAGCGCCCGCTCGAGCGCGCCCACGGTGAGGGAGGGCATCGGCTTCGACAAGGTGCCCGACGACCGCGTGGCGAGCCCCTTTTCGGATGCGGCAACCTTCTTTTGGCTCTTCTTCGCTCCAACCATGGCGACCAGTCCTTTCAACGTCGTCTTCCCTTCGGACCGCTTCGGGCCGGCGGGACTCGCTGCGCCGCGCGCGGATGTGCCGCCCCCGCATAAGCGTTTGCAGCGTGCGGTGCTTGCGCAGACTGCGCCGCGCGAGCGCGCCGCCCCTGCCCCCCGAGCGCGAGGACGGAGAGGCTCCAAAGCGGCACGGGCGCGCGGCATCGGCCCCGCGGCGAGGAGCGCCGGACGGGGCTATTCGATGGTAACCTCGCGGCGGTCGCCATCGGCTGTCGGCACCGTTACCGTTCGATAACCGGCTTGCGCCATGAGCCTATACGCCTGCTCGATGCCGCGCGCCACATGCGCGGGCTTGTGCGCGTCGGTGCCCACCGTGCACGGCACGCCCGCGCGGCGAAACGCCGCCAAGAGCGCCGGCGCGGGAAACATCTCCTTGCAGGCGTAGTGCAGCCCCGAGGTGTTCACCTCCACCATGCGGCCCGCCGCCGCGCAGGCCTCGGCCGCCTGCTCGTAGAGCAGCTGCGGATCGAAGCTCGGCAGGATGCCGAACTTCTTGGCCAGGTCGGGATGCGCCATGACGGTGAACGGGGCGTCGGATAAGACCGCCTCGCACCACACCTCGAAGTAGCGCCGCCAGATGGCGTCGGCGCCCACCTCGTCCCATCGCCCGCGCTGGGCGGGATCGTCGAAGGGCCAGCGATCCACGAAGTGGACCGATCCGAGCACGACGCCGAACGGCGCGAAGTCCTCGGGCGAAAGGTCGCGGTCCTCGTCGCCTCCGAGCCAGTCGAGCTCGCAGCCGGCGATCACCTCGATCTCGGGATGCGCCTTTCGCGCGGCCTCTATGGCGGCAAGGTACTCGTCCACCCTTCCGGCGTCCATCGACACGTAGTGGGTCGGGTCGAAGGCTTCCGAGAGCGGGTAATGCTCGGTCACCGCGATGGTGGAGACGCCTGCGGCGCAGGCCGCGGAGACAAGCTCCTCCACGGTGCCCTCGCCGTGGTTCGTGAAGCAGGTGTGCGTGTGCGTGGTGACAAGCTCCATGACGGCTTCCTTCCGTTCCTCACATGTCCCAGTCCAAGCTCGCCTCGAGCGCGCAGACGAAGGCGTCGACGTCGCGCTCGGAGGTCCAGCGCCCCATCGAGACGCGCAAGGCGCCGAGCGCCCGATCCGCGTCCACGCCGAGCGCGCGCAGCACATGGCTCGGCTCGAGCGAGTGCGACGAGCACGCCGAGCCGCCCGACACGCCAAAGCCCTGCATGTCGAGGCGCAGGATGAGCGTCTCGCTCTCGAACCCGTCGACGAGCACGTGCACGATGTTGGGCAGGAAGTCCTCGCTTCCCGCCTCGACGGCCACGGTGGCCTCGACGCCGGGGATCTTCGCAAGCCGCGCGTACAGGCGGTCGCGCAGCCCGCGCAAGCGGGCGGACTCCCCCTCGAGCATCCCCACGGCTGCATGGACGGCGGCGGCGAACCCGGCGGCGCCCGCCACGTTCTGCGTGCCGCTGCGCATCCCGCCCTCTTGGCCGCCCCCGATCAGGTGCGCCTCGAAGGGCGTGCGCGAGCGCAGGTAGAGCGCGCCTACGCCCTTCGGGCCTCCCACCTTGTGCGCCGACAGCGACGCCGCGTCCACGCCCGCCGCCGCGAGGTCGAGCGGAACCTTGCCGAGCGCCTGGACGGCGTCGGTGTGGAAGAGCGCCCCCGCCTCGTGCGCCGCGCGCGCGAGCGCGGCCACGGGCTGAACGCTGCCCACTTCCGAGTTCGCGGCCTGCACCGACACGAGCACCGTGTCGGCGCACAGCGCCTCGGCGAGCGCGGCAGAGTCGACGAAGCCCTGGCGGTTCGGAGAGAGGCGCGTAACGCGGAAGCCCTCTTTCTCGAGACGGCGCGCGGGCGCGAGCACCGCGTCGTGCTCGACGGCCGTCGTGACCACGTGCGGGACGAACCCCGCGCCCGCGCCTCGGCGGCGCCGCTCGTCCGCCGCCGCGCGAGCGATGCCGAGCACGGCCGCGTCGTCGGCCTCGGTGGCCCCAGAGGTGAGCACGATTTCCGAGGGACGCCGGGCCCCCAGGTCGCGGGCGAGCGAGCGGCGCGCGGCCTCGAGCGCCTCGAACGCGGCGCGACCGGGGCCGTGCAGCGAGTTCGCGTTCGCCCCCACGGCGAGGTTCGCGCGGCCGGAAGCCTGGTAGGGTGCCATCGCGGCGGCGGCCTCCTCGCAGAGGGGGGAGGTGGCCGCGTAGTCGAGGTAGACGTAGGAGGCGGGGTCGAAGGCCATGGCCGATCACGCCTCCCCAGCCGAGCCGCCAAGCGCCGCGAGGCGGGCCTTCTGCGCCGCGTCGCGCACGGCCGCGAGCGCGGCGGCGGGATCGTCGGCGGCGAACACGGCGTTGCCGCACACGAGCACGTCGGCACCGGCCGCCGCCACGCGCCCCGCCGTGGCGGCCCCGATGCCGCCGTCCACCTCGATGAGAGGGCTGCTCCCCGCCGCGCGCGCCAGCTGCGCGACGCGGGCCACCTTCTCCTCGCTGCCCTCGATAAAGCCCTGCCCCGAGAAGCCCGGCTCCACGCTCATGACGAGCACCATGTCCAGATCGGCCAAAACCGGGGCGAGCACCTCGACCGGCGTGCCCGGCTTCACGCTCGCAGCCGCCTTCGCGCCGGCGGCGCGGATCTCATCCACGGCGCGCGCGAGTCCTTCGGCATCGAGCGGCTCGACGTGGACGGTCACCGAGTCGGCTCCGGCGTCAAGGTACCACGGCAGCTGATCGAGGGGGTTGTCCACCATCAAGTGGACGTCGAGCGGCAGCGACGTGGCGCGCTTGAGCGAGCGCACCACCGGAACGCCCATCGTGAGGTTCGGCACGAAGTGGCCGTCCATGACGTCGACGTGCAGAAAGCCCGCGCCCGCTTCCTCGACAAGGGCGACGTCGCGCGCGAGGTTCGCGAAATCCGCCGACAGGATGGAGGGCGCGATCTTGACCGGTTCGAACATGCTCTGACCCCTTTCGTCGCATATGCCCCTTCATTCTAGCGCAACGAATGCGCACCTGCTCCCCCGTCGCTGCCGGGAAGGGAAAAACACATGCCCCTGCGGGAGAAGCGCCTCGGCTCGCGATCCCGCTCCGCGCCCCGAACGGGATGCGCCAGGGCGCCGCCGCATCGAGACGCGAGCGCGCGCCGGGCGCGGCCTTGCATTATAATGGGAGTACCCGAACGGAAGAAGGCCCTCATGACCACGCGCTTCGCCACGTACTACGCCTACCGCACGCCGCACGGGCCCGTCACGATCCGCGCGCGCGAAAACGGCATCGCCAACGTCGCGTTCGGCGACGCGGAGATGGAGGGCGAGCGGCGTCCGAGCGAGCTAACCAACCGCGCGGCCACGGAGCTTTTGGAGTACTTCGCCGGCAAACGGCGCGGCTTCGACCTGCCTCTCGCCCCCGAGGGAAGCGATTTCCAACGAGCCGTCTGGGACGGCGTGCTCCGCATCCCCTACGGGGAGACGCTCACCGCCTCGCAGCTCGCCCGCGCCATCGGCAGGCCCGGATCGCACCGCGCGACAGGGGCGGCCGTGCGCAGAAACCCGCTCGCGGTGCTCGTGCCCGACCACCGCGTCGTGGACGCCCACGGCCGCCCTCCCGGCGCGGACGCGGCCTCCCGGCTGCACGGCGCGCTGCTCGAGCTCGAGCGAAGGCACCGAGACGCGAACGCCTGAGCGCCCGCCCGACCGCGCCGCAAATCCCGCATCCTGCCGCGCGCCCCGACCCGAAAGGCCCATCGACCCATGAACGTCTACGTGTCCGACATAACCTTAGCCGTCGCGTCCTTCCCGCTCATCGCGCTCGCCATCACGCTGCCCTACCTCGTCTACCAGTACCGCAAGGCGGGCTCCGTGCCCTGGCTGCGCACCTTCGCCGTGTACTCGTTCGCATTCTACCTCCTGTGCGCCTACTTCCTTGTGCTCCTGCCCCTGCCCGCCGACCGCTCGGTCGTCGTGCCCTATGCGCAGACGCCCCAGCTCGTCCCGTTCAGCTTCGTCCGCGAGTTTTTGGCCGAGACGACGTTTTCCTTGGGCGATCCCGCCACATGGCTGCCGACGCTGCGCGACCCGTACGTGTACGAGGCGGTCTTCAACGTGCTTCTGCTCGTGCCCCTGGGGATGTATTTGCGCTACTACTTCCGGCGCACCTGGCGACAGACGCTGCTCATCGGCTTTCTGGTCACGCTGTCGTTCGAGACGACGCAGCTCACCGGGCTTTGGGGCCTTTACGAGCACCCCTACCGCCTGTTCGACGTGGACGACCTCATCCTGAACACCCTGGGAGCCATGGTGGGTTTCTGGGCCGTGGGGCCCGCCCTGCGCGTGCTGCCCGACATCCGGCTCGTCGCCCTGGAGGCCCGCGAGGCCGGCGTGCGCGCGAGCGCGACACGGCGCGCGCTGTCGTTCGCCATCGACCTTTCGCTGGCCTGCGCGGCCGCGGTGCTTCTCGGCGCGCTGAACATCGCCATCTCCACCGGCTCCTTCCCGGGCGGGAAATGGTTCGGCTCGGGATGGCTCGCGCGCGCGTCGTTCGCATTCTTCTTCGGAATCGTCCCCATCGCCTTTCGGGGTCGGACGTTCGGGCAGATGCTCTTGAAGCTGCGCATCGTGCGGCCGAACGCCGACCCGGTGCGCTGGTACCAGATCCTCGCCCGCTACGGCCTTCTGTTCCTGTTCGCCTGGGCGCCTTTCGAGATCGCTTTCGGTGTGGGCATGCTCGACGTCTTCGCCGAAGGGCGTTTCGGTTGGAGCGCCCCGCTTCCATCCATGGAAGGTGCCTCGACGACCTGGGTGTGGCTTGCTTTCATGGCTCTGTGGATCGCGACGCTCGTCGTGCGCGCAGTGCGGGCGAAGCTGAGAGGCGCCCCCTTCGTCATGCTCAACGGGGTGCTGTCGAACACGCGCGTCATGACGGAGGCCGGGGTGGCGCTCATGCGCAAGCAAAGGACGGTGCTCGACGTGGACGAGGTGCGCGCCCTTGAAGGGCTCATCGCCCAGGACGGCACGCCGCTCTCCGAGCTCATGGAGCGCGCGGGACGGGCCGTGGCCGAAGAGGTGCGCGCCTGGGTGCCCGATCCCGCGCCCGTCGTCGTGCTTGCGGGCGCGGGCAACAACGGCGGCGACGGCTGGGTGTGCGCCCGCGCGCTCGCCGAGGAGGGCTATCCCGTCACCCTCGTCGCGCCCGACATCGCCGAGCGGATGAAGGTCGAGCCCGCGCGCTCGACCGCCCTCGCCGTGTTCGCCGACGCCGCGCGGAACGCCCTGCCGCTGCGCGTGCTCGTCGCGCCCGACGCCGACGTCCTCGAGGGTGCGCTCGAAGGGGCGAGAGCCGTGGTGGACGCCATCCTGGGCACGGGGTTTTCGGGAGAGGAGGTGCGCGAGCCCTCTGCCTCGTGGATCAGAGCCGCCAACCGCCGCCGCTTCGAAGGCGCGCGCAGAGCGGGTCGCGGCAGACACCGCAAGCGCGCTTGCGAGCGCGGCGACCATGAACGGCGAGGCGATCGGTCGCTTCTACCGAAAGCGCACGGCGCCCCCTTCGCCGTGGCCGTCGACGTGCCGAGCGGGCTGTCGGCGCAATCGGGACGCGCGGCCAGGCCCTGCTTCTTCGCCGACCTCACCGTGACGATGCTCGCCTTCAAGCCGGGACTGTCCTCCCCCGCCGCACGCGCATGCGGCACGATCAGGCTCGCCTCCCTCGTCGACATCGGCCCCCACCTGAAGCGGCTTCGAGGCGAGCAGGACGGCCAGACGCGAAGCGCCGAATGAACGCGAACGCGGCACAGGAGCAAAAGGAAGCGCCTCCGGGATGGGGGGTCCCGGAGGCGCTTCGGCAGTGCGCACCGAGGAGAAGGGGAAACGTGCGCATGCTCACGGCCCGTCGGAGGTTTTCGAGAGAGGGTGAGAGAGGGGTTCACACGAGAGACGAGACGACGGGCACTCGGATAGGTTGTCAGGGCGCCGACCGGCGGCGCAAGGACTACTCTACCCGTCCGACCGCGCCCGCACAACCCGATCCGATAGACGGTGGACGCCCGGTCAACCCTCCGTTGCCGTCGCGTTGACCAGAGCCTTCGTCTGCGTCGAAGCGCTCAAGGCCGCACATCCCGCACGCGCAGCGCCGCAGCCCTCTATGAGCTTCGCGCGATGCGCCCTAGACCGACAGTCCGTGGAACTCGGTCGTCAGAGGGCGGCTGGCAAGCGCGCCCGCCAGCTCGCGCGGATCGGCGCCCTCCCACACCACGCTGCGCACGACGTCGGTGATGGGCAGCTCCACGCCGTAGCGCTCCGAGAGCACGGCGAGGGTCTTGCAGGCAAGCGCCCCCTCGGCCACCATGTGGGTCTGCGCGGTGAAGTCCGCGAGCGTGCCGCCCTCGGCGAGCAGCCTGCCGAAACGGCGGTTGCGGGAGTGCTCGGAGGTGCACGTCGCGACGAGGTCTCCCGCACCGGCCAAGCCCATGCACGTGAGCGCCTGCCCGCCCGCGCGCGCGACGAGACGGCTCATCTCGGCCAGGCCGCGCGTCATCAGCATGGCCGCCGTGTTGTCTCCGTACCCCAGCCCGTAGCTCACGCCCACCGCGATGGCGATGACGTTCTTGAACGCCGCGCACAGCTCCACGCCGCGCACGTCGTCGCTCGTGTAGGTGCGAAACGCCTCCGACGCGAACAGCTCCTGGAACAGCGCTGCGGTCTCCTCCGACGAGCTGGCGATCACCGTGCCGGACGGAACGCCCTTGACGACCTCCTCGGCGTGGTTCGGCCCCGACAGCACGGCCAAGCGGTGCGCGCCTCCCATCTCGGCCTCGAACACCTCCACCGGAAGAAGGCCGCTTCCCTCCTCCACGCCCTTCGAGCAGATGACGATGGGAAATTCGGCGTCCACCACGTCGGCGAGAGCCCGCGCCACGCCGCGCATGAGGTTCGAGGGCGTCACGATCGCGGCCGCCCGCGCGCGCAGAAGCGCGTCTTTGTACGACGGCGTCGCCACGATCCCCTCGTGCAGCTCGACATCGGAAAGGTAGCGCGGGTTGCGGCGCTCTTTGTTGATGGAACGGGCCACCTCCGTCTTGCGCGCCCAGAGCCCCACGTTGTGCCCGTTGCCCGCCAGAACCTGCGAAAGCGCGGTTCCCCACGACCCCGCCCCGATGACCGCGATCTTCATGGTTGTCCTTTCCGCTACGCCGCCCGCAGGGGCGCGCCGCCCGATCCGAGCCCTTTCGGGCAGGCTCATGCCTTCTTTTTGCCGATCCTGCTCTCCGAGCCCGCCCGCAGACGCGCGATATTGCTCCGATGCGCCCAGATCACCGTCGCGGCCGCGAGCGTGCACAGCATGATGGGCGAAACCTCGCCCCAGAAGATCGCGAGCGCGAAGAACGGGCAGGCCACCGCCGCCGCAAGCGACCCGAGCGACACGTAGCGCGTCGCCGCCACCACTGCGGCGAACAGCGCGAGCTCGAGCAGCGCCCCGAGCCAGCCGAACGTCGCGAACAGGCACCCCACCGCCACCGCGATGCCCTTGCCCCCCTTGAAGCCGAGCCACGGGCTGAAGATATGGCCCCAGATGCAACCGAGAAACGCAAGCGTCACCATGAGATCGTAGGAGACGAAGGGTTCGGACGAGAGCCCTCCTCCCGGCACGAGCAGCCAGCACGCCGCGAGCGCCAGGCCGCCCGAAGCGAGCCCCTTGCCGAAGTCGAGCAGAAACACCGCCGCGCCTCCGGCCTTGCCCATCGTGCGCAGGGCGTTCGTGGTGCCGATGTTGCCGCTGCCGTGCTCGCGGATGTCGGTGTGGTAGAACGCCTTCGAGATGATCACGCCCCAGGGGATCGACCCCAGCAGAAACGACGCGACGAACACGGCTGCCGCCGCCAGAACCGTCTGCATGGACTAATCCTTCTTCTTGAACTTCATCTGGATGGGCGTGCCCGTCAAGTCGAAGCGCGCGCGCAAACGGTTCTCGAGGAATCGCTCGAAGTTGTCGGTGACGAGGTCGGGGCGGTTCGCGAAGAACGTGAAGCGCGGCGGGCACGTGGAGGTCTGCGTGACGTACTTCATGCGCAGGACGGCCTTGCCGCTCGACACCGTGTGCCCCGTCTCCCTGATCTCGCCCAGCCAGGTGTTCAGCTTGTTCGTGGGGATGGTCTGGGAGAAGTTCGCGTACGCGGCGTCGATGGCGTCCCAGACGCGCTCGACCTTCTTGCCGGTGAGCGCCGATATGGCGATGACGGGCGCGTAGCCCACGAACGTGAGGCGGTCGGCGATGCGCTCGCGGATCTCGGCCTTCGCCTCGGGGCCGTCGACGAGGTCCCACTTGTTGAGCACGACGACCATGGCGCAGCCGCGCTCGGCCGCGAACCCGGCGACGCGCTGGTCTTGGTCGGTGAGGCCGAGCGTGGAGTCGATGACGAGCAGCGCCACGTCGGCGCGGTCGATGGCGCGCATGGCGCGCACGAAGCCGTAGTACTCCACGTCCTGGTCGATCTGGCTCTTGCGGCGAAGTCCCGCGGTGTCCACGATGGTGTAGCGCCGCCCGTCGCGCTCGACGCGCGTGTCGATGGCGTCGCGCGTGGTGCCGGCCACGTCCGAGACGATGGAGCGCTCGTTCGCGGTGAGCCGGTTCGTAAGCGAGCTCTTGCCCGCGTTCGGGCGGCCGATGATGGCCACGTTGATGCCGCCGTCCTCCTCGACGCCCCCGGCGAGGTCCGCCTTGCGAAGCTCGTCGACCACCGCGTCGAGCAAGTCGCCCGTGCCGTGCCCGTGCGTGGCCGACACCGGCCAGGGGTCGCCGAGGCCCAGCTGGTAGAACTCCCACAGCTCATCGGTCCGGTTCGGCGTGTCCATCTTGTTCACCGCGAGAAACACCGGCTTGCGCGTCTTGCGCAGGATGCGGGCCACCTCCTCGTCGTCGGCGTTGATGCCGGTCTTGCCGTCCACGACGAACACGACGACGTCGGCCTCGTTCGCGCCGGCGATGGCCTGGGCACGGATGGAGCCCTGGAAGGCGTCGTCGTCTCCCATTTCGATGCCGCCGGTGTCGACGAGCTTGAACTCCACGCCGTTCCAATCGGCCTCGTGGTAGGAGCGGTCGCGCGTGACGCCGCGCATCTCGTGGACGATGGCCTCGTTGGCCTGGGCTATGCGGTTCACGAAGGTGGACTTGCCGACGTTCGGCCGTCCCACCACCGCGACGAGTGGTAAGGGCATGTGCTACCTCGCAGAGTAGGTTGTTGGTCCGGTCAGAGGCCGGAGCGCCGCCCGGCCAGGTCGATGATCTCGAGGAGATATTCCGACGCGTTACAGGATACCACGGCGAGCGGGACGCCTGCGCGCTTTTCCATATCCTCCAAACTCATATCGTCGAGCGTCGCCATGCCGTCGTTGAACATGACGCGCGGAAGGACGAAGAGCGCGCGTGCGCCGAAAGGGCCCTCGCCGAAGCGGGCGGCGCGCACGGCATCGGCGACGTCGCAGCCGCAGAGAAGCCCCGTCACGTTCACGTTGCCGCCGAAGAACTCGTTTTTCACGAACAGCGGTTCGAACAGGCCCGAAAGCGGGCTTTGCGCCACGAGCGGCCCGAGGAAGTGGCGCGTGGCCTCGCCGGCCACGTAGCGCACGCGCGCCCCGGTCTCGCGCAGGACGCGGGCCGCGCGCTCCACGACGCCCGCCTCCTCGGCCGCGCGCCAGTCGTCCGCGAACGAGCGGATGATGCCCACGCCGTCCTCGAACATGCCGAAGTCCCCGTAGCTCTCGGCGGGCGGCAGGTTGTCCAGCAGCGCGGGGCCGAAGGCGCGCGCGTAGAACTCGTCGGCCGGGAAGGCCCACATGCTCCCGCGCTCGGCGAGCGCGCGGCGCTGGAACGGCGCGACGAGGTCGATGACGCCGCGCGCCGCCTCCGGGCTGTCGAAGCTGCGCTCGAAGGAGCTTTGGTGCTTCGTGAACCCGAGCGGCACGATGCACACGTCGAGGATGCCGGGGCGCGCGTAGGCCCATTCGAGGGTGCCGGCGAGCACGTCGCCGTCGTTCTGGCCGGGCACGAGCACGATCTGCGCATGGAACTCGATGCCCGCCGCGAGAAGCCGCTCGAGCGCGTCGATGCCGTGCTGCGCGTGGCGTCCGATCATACGGCGGCGCACGGCGGGATCGGACGCATGCAAAGAGCAGCGCAAAGGCGAGATGCGCTGCTCCACGATGCGCGCCTCGTCGGCGGCGTCGAGGTTCGTGAACGTGACGAAGGTGCCCGCGAGGAAGCTCAGGCGGAAGTCGTCGTCGCGCAGGGTGAGGGAGGAGCGCGCGTCGTCGGGCAGCTGGCGCATGAAGCAGAACGTGCAGGCGTTGCGGCACTGCTTGACCCCGTCGAACACGACGCCCTCGAACTCGAAGCCCCACTCCTCTCCCGGCTCGCGTGCAAGCTCCACCGTGCCCGCGTCGCCGTCGAGGTCGACGTAGCCCAGCTCGATCACGTCGTCGGCCGCGAGCCACCGCCAATCGATGAGGTCGCGCACCAGGCGGCCGTCCACGCTGGTCACGTAGCAACCCGGCTCGAAGCCCGCGTCGTCAGCGGGGCTGTCCGGAACGACCGCGCGCACGAGCGCGCGAGGCGGCTCGGCCGCGCGCCGGCAGCCCCGCGATCGCGGCGCGCCGTCTGCCGCCTGCCTCTCCATATCGTTCGTCGGATACCCGCCCAACCCGCCACCTTCCTCTTTTCCGACCAGCAAATATACCACACTCCCCACCTTGAGCAAACCCTGCCGAACGGCCCCTTCAAAACGCCCTCTTCTTCCGGGCAGCCCCCGTTCCAGACGGGTGCGTCGGCACCCTTCTCGAGCGTCCCTTCCACCC
>NZ_PPEL01000060.1 GCF_002899695.1 Rubneribacter badeniensis | reverse complement strand
CTATCGCGACCGGGCCCCACACCTTCCAGTTGCCGGACCTTTTGCCCATGAGGGCGGCGGCAAGCGGCAGGATCCCGCCGACGGCCACCGCGCCGGCCCACAGGAGCGGCGCCTGGGCGGCCACGGCCGAGGCCGCGTCGGCCATGCCGGCGGTGGGGCGCGTCGGGTCGAAGTAGTAGCCGACCTCGGCGAAGGAGCCGCCGGAGGCCTGCAGGAAGGCGGCGAAGGCCACGGCCGCCGCGAGGCCGACCGCGGCGCCGGCGAGGGCCGGCGGGCCGATCGGCGCGAGGTCGTCGCCCACCGCGGCCATGACGAGCGCCATGGTGCAGGGCCCGAGCGCGCACGCGTTGCCGAGCACGTAGAGGATCCAGAGCGCCGAGTCCCACGCGGGGCGGGCGGCTATCGTGTAGAAGTGGGCCATGGCGGCCACCAGGACGGCGCACACCGCGACCGCCGCCCAGCAGAGCCACTTGGGAGCGGTGGCCCCGTCGTCGCTCCTGCGCATCGCCGCCAGGTAGGCGACGGCCACGACCGCCAGAACCACGATCGCGACGAACTCCTGGGTGATGCCGGACGTGAGGTGCCCGAACCCGTTGAAGATCCTCTCCCAGTGCTCGAGGTGGAAGAACACCGCCACGCCGCCGACGGCCAGAAGCGCGGCCGAGGCGACCCACGCCGGCAGCTGGGACCTCTTCGCGTGCCCGCCGGTAGCCAGGAGCGCCTGCGTCCCGAACAGGCCCGCGCTCCACGCCACGAACGTGGTGAACAGGATCAAAGGCCATTGCAGCTCCATCACTCATCCCCTCCTTGCCATTTCTCGTTTCGCAGGATGTACACGAACGACGGCTTGTTGCCCACGTCGGGCAGGTGATACACCTCGTCCTCGGAGTACGGCTTCACCGGATACTCCCAGCCTTCGCCCGTGCAATCGCCCAGCTTCACGCGGGCCTTCGCCTGCGCGTCGTACGACCGATCGGACGTGTCGCACGCAGGAGCCTCGAAGCTTTCTATTCCCTGCTCCAAATCGCCGAAGAACCGCGCGCGGCCGCCGCACTGGGCCACGCACTGGGGCAACTCCCCCTGGGCGATCTTCTGCTCGCAGAGGGTGCACTTCTCCACCACGCCCTCCTCCTCGTTGAGGTAGCGCACGCCGTAGGGGCACGCCATGGCGCAGAACTGGCAGCCGATGCACTTGGACTTGTCGATCTGCACGGTGCCGTCGGCGGCGATGTGGCTCGCCTCGGTGGGGCACACGTGCACGCACTCGGGGTTCTCGCAGTGCTGGCACTGCACCGTCAGGAAGTACGTGTACACGTCGGGCCATTGGCCGCCTTCGGTGCGGGGGTTCGGCCCCACGCGCAGCACCTTGTTCCAATACGAACCGACCGGCACGTTGTTGATCACCTTGCAGCTGATCGAGCAGGCCAGGCATCCGACGCACTTGTTGAGGTCGGTCAGAATCGCATATCGGGTCATTTACGCCTCACCCCTCGCAGACTCGTAGTCGGGCATCCAGTCCTTCAGGCGCGGATCGTCGCACGTGTGGATGATCTCGGTGCCGTCGTCGCCGCAGGGAACGGGATTGCCGAACGGCGAGTTCTCCGGCGTGGCCTTGTACACCTTCACGCCGTAGGCGCGCAGGTTCGACGACCCGCAGATACGATCCTGCGCATGGCGGTCGATCAGGCAGTTCACGCCAGACAGCTTGAAGCCGTGATCGACTTGCGACAGCTCCGGATACCACCACTGATGCTCGGCGTTCACCACGCCGGGGGCGATGCCGTAGTACAGATCCACCACTTCGCGGATCTTGTGCTGGTCAGTCTCGATCCACACCCAGTCGCCCTGCTCGAGGCCCAAACGCTCGGCATCGACCGGGTTCATCTCCAAACGCGGCACCGGCCAAAGCTCTCGGCACCACGGCAGCTGACGGTGCTCGGAGTGGAAGTAGGTGCCCTGGCGACGACCCGTCGTCATGAGGAACGAGTTGTCGTCGGCGAACAGATCGGGATCCTTCACCGGCCCGTGGGGCGCCTCCCAGTACTTCGGGAACACCTCGTCGGGCGTGAACTCCTCGTCCGTGTAACACACCTTCTCGGGCTTGCCGTCGTTGGCCACGCCATTCACCAGCCACGACTCCAGAACCGTCGACCAGATCTCCTGCTTGTGCGTGGTGGTGTTCCACCCTTGGCGCTGCACCGGCGTGGGAGGGAACCCGCCGCTGATGTGGCCGTTGCCAATCTGGTAGCGCCGGTACGTGCCCCAATCCTCGGGCTTCTCCACCTTGGAGTCGAACCAGCCCTTCTCTTGGAACTCGGCCTTGTAGTCCTCCCAATCGAGGATGCGGAAGTTCGCCAGACCGATCTCGTTGCAGTGCTTCACCGCCTCGTCGCCCTCGAGCCACTTCGCGCCGTGCGTCGCCTCGTCGAAGTACGGCACGCCCGCCGCCTTGAAGATGCCCACGACGATCTCCAGGTCGTTCTTCGCCTCTCCCGGCGGGTCGACCGCCTTGACCGTGGCGCCGAACGCGCCCGACGACCCCTGGCTCTTGCGAATGCAGTCGAGCTCCAGCCAGTGCGCGGCCGGCATGACCACGTCGGCCACCATGTCCACGCACGGCGTGTGCCACAGGTCGATGGAGCACCAGAAGTCCAGCTTCATCAGCTGCTCGACGGCGAACAGCGAGTTCGACTGGTTCATGAAGTCGCCCGTCTGCCCGATGCCGCACGTCACGTTGTAGGGCTGCCCGCTTTCGATGGCGTCGTAGATGCTCGTCGCGTCGGCCCAGCCAGGACCGCAGTCCGAGCCGATCATCGGGAAGTTCTCGCTGCCGAGGATCTTGCTCGAATCGTAGGCGGGTATCTCCTTGGAGTCGGGGTTGCACATGGCCAGGTCGAAGTACGGCCAGCCCGGAGTGGACCCGCGCATGCCGCCCGGAACGTCCATGTTGCCCGTGATGCCGCACACCAAATCGCACGCACGCTGGTTCTGCACGGAGTTGCACGCGTGCTCCGGCGCCAGCATGTACTGGATGCCGCCGTTGCCGTAGCCCGTCGAGGGGTCGATGCGCGTCGCGTAGATGATGGCCGCCTCGCGCAGGGTGTCTGCAGCAACGCCGCTGATCTCCTCCACCTTCTCAGGCGTGTAGTCCTGCAAAAAGTCGATGTAGCGCTCCCACACCGTACGCACGTGCACTACAGTGCCGTCTTTAAGCGTGATCTCGCGGCCGCCCTCCTCGGTGAACAGCGCTGGGTACAGGCCGTCGGGGAAGGGCACGTAGTCCAGCACGAACCCCTGTTCCTGGCCCGCCTCGTCCAAGCCGGCCTGCTGGGGCACGAACCCTTCGGTGGCGGGCGTCCAATCCTCGCCCTCCCAGCCGGGGTTGTCGGCGGTGGTGTCGTAGTAGCTCAAGTTCCCGGTCAGCTCGTTGATCACCATGAAGCGCCCGTCCGAGCCGCCCTCCTTGATGTCCGACTCCTTCAGCAGACGCGTCACGATGCTCGCCGACTGCTCAGCAGATGAGCACGGCGTGGGCTGGAAGCTCTCCTCCTCAACCACGAGCATCGGCGCGTTCATCCACTTGCGCACGTACAGATCGTCGATGAGGTCGTTCTCGATGATCACCTGGGCCCAGCAGTTCGCCACGGCGCCGTCGGTGCCGGGACGCAGGTTCACCCAGATGTCGGCCTCCTTGCCCAGGTTCGTCTGGCGCGGGTCGACGATGATGTGCTTGTCGGCGCGCGTCGCCACCTCGACGGTCATGCGGCACGAGTCGTCGTAGTTCGACAGCTCGGACGCGCCGCCCCACTGCACGAACACCCGCGGACGGCCCACGACCTCCATCCAGCTGTACGCGTTCGACGCGTTGAGCGTGGTCGCGTAGAAGCGCGGGCCTTTGCAGATCTCGTTCGCCTGGATGCCGTTCGGAGAGCCGAAGCACTGTTTGAAAGCCCCGTAGGGCGCCATCGACCAGATGCGCGACGTGCCGCCCATGAAGATGCACGTCTCCTTGCCGTACTTCTCCTGGTTGGCGTGGATGCCGTCGGCCGTCAGCTGGTACGCCTCGTCCCAGGTGATGCGCTCCCACGCGGGATCCTCGCCCTTCGGCCTCGTGCGCTTCAGGGGATAGCGCAGCCGGTCGGGATGGTAGGCCGCCTGAAGCGACGCCTGCCCTTTCGCGCAGTGGTTGCCAGCCGACTGGAACGCGCTCTCGTCGCCCTCCGTCTTCACGACCTTTCCGTCTTGCACGGTCACCCACACGCCGCACTCCATCTTGCCGCATCCGCGGCAGCACGAGCGAATGCGCTTGACCTCTCCCGCGCTCGCCGACGCGGCGTCGCTCTGCTCGGCCAGAGCCTGCCCCGCCGTCGCCGTCGCGCCCAGCGCGGCGGCCGTCACCGCCGCGACTTTCGCGAACGTGCGGCGCGTCATGGACAATCTGCCCATTCCTCCTCCTCTCGTCGTCGTGCCAAGATGGGTCAACCATAGGCGGCGGGCGCAGAGCGCGAATCGGTTTCAGAGCGCATTTCCTCCCTTTTCCCCATCATGCGATGAGCACGATGCCGTCTGATCAGGCACAACGGTCAGCCCTGCGAGAAAAACCCTTACGAAGATCGTAATCGGAGGGATCGGAACGGCTCTTTCGGCGTTACAATAGGCAGGGGAAACGCGAGCACGTTCGCTCGCCCGGCAGAAGCGCAGGGGGAACGCTTATGCGCAGCACGCACGACCATCACGCATCCACATCGCCCGCTCGGCCCTCGGTCGCCGAGCTCACTGTCGGAGCGGCGCTCGCCTGCACCATGGCATGGGTCTCCATGAGCTTCAAAAGCATGGGCCTCTTCGCACGCTATGGGCACGGAGAATCGCTGCTCGACACCACGTATCTCGTCTCCATCATCGCCGTGTCGCTCACGCTGCTTGCGGCAAGCGCGTTCGACCGGAGGACGGAGGCCCTCCTCGAGCATCGCGCCACGCGCTTCGTCCTGCCCCTCGGCGTGGCCGCCTCCACGCTTCTCATGCCCCTCGCCGGAATCCCCGGCATCGCGGGCGCGTCCTGCGGATACGCGGCCGGCGCGCTGTCGGGAATGTTCTCCGGCCTGTTCCTCTTCGAGTTCGGCATGGCGTTCAGCCTCATGACCACGCGCAGCATCGTCGTCGGAGCGGCTACGGGCAGTATCCTGTCGACGCTCTTGTTCGCTCTGTTTTTGCTGTTCCAGCCGTTCGAGGCCTGCGTGTTCGCCGCCAGCATGCCGCTTATCGCGGGGATGCTGCTCGCCAGCGGGATGAAGGGCGTCCAGCTGGTCGACCAAGAGCCCCCCCCCCGATGCGTCCAAGAGCCCTCGCAAGACCCCCAGGAGCATGACGAGTGGCGCCGCCTCGTGACGAAGCTCTCGCTGGCTTCGTTTTTGGTGGGCTTCGCCAACGAGGCCACGCGCACGCTGTACGTGCAGATGGGCGTCGCGAACAGCAGCGGAGCCTCGTACGCGTTCATCCAGGCCATCGCGGCGTTCGTGGCAACCTCCGGCATCGTGGCCATCGCGCTGGCCCTCCTCGGCTCGAAAACCGAGCACATGGCGAAAAACGCCTACCACGCCCTTGTCGTGCTGCTCATGGCGGGCACGCTGCTGCTCCCCCTCCCCCTCGTCTACCCGCACGTCAGCGTTCACATCCCCTACGCGGTGAACGCCGCCAGCTACACGTGCTTCGGCATGTTCATGTGGATCATCGTCGCCGGTGTGTGCGGACGCTATCGGCACGCGAAGGTGCGCACGTTCGGCATCGTGCGTGCCGCCTGGGCCTTGGGGCCGCTGCTCGGCTTGCTGCTCGGGCGTTTCGTACTGCATCGCGCGGGACTGTCGGTCGAGACGGCGTTTCCCGTCATGCTGTTGGCGGCCGCGGTTCTGCTTCTGGCAAGCAATGCGGTGTTCACCGAATCCGACCTGGTCAAAGCCATGGATATCATTCCGCTCGCCCGCAAGCGGCGCTTTCGCGCGAAGTGCATGCGGGTCATAGAGCGCTACGGCCTCTCGGAGCGCGAAGGCGAGATCATGATCATGCTCGCGAAGGGCCGCAATCTGCCGTACGTGCAGGAGCACCTGTACCTCTCGAGAAGCACCGTCTCCACCCACCGCCAGCACATCTACCAAAAACTCGAGATACACTCCCAGCAAGAGCTCATGAACCTGGTCGAACGCGCCGAGGAGTGAGGGGCACGAACGCAAGGGCGTGCTGCGCAGAGCGGCACGGAGGAGCGAGGTGCCGCGGGAGCGCACAGGGACGACAGGGATGACAGAGACGATAGGAACGATGCGGACGACGCCCTACCCGGCAAGCCACGCAGGCGCCGAAACCGCCTCGATGCCGTCTGCCGTCAGCTCTTCGCTGTACGGGTCGAGCGTGACCACCAGGCGGGAAAACGCGTCGTCCAAGATGGCCCCCTGCCGCCGAAAATGAATTTCGTAAAATGCATTTGTATCAGTAAACACCTGTTTTGACTTTTACGAAATGCAAAACTGACAGGAAGCGGACACCGCGCAATCCGGGGATGCCACGAGGGGGAAACAGTGCGGCGCGGGCATCGCGTGCCGCGATGCCCGCGCGCGGTCCTTACCGCTCGTACACCTGGTCGCAGCCCAACAGGTCGCGCATGGAGTGCCATATCTGGTGAGGGTTGCCCGGCGGGTTCTTCATGGGCTTCATCTCGTAGCGCTCCTTCGCGCCGCTCAGCAGATCGACCGCGAACACCTCGTCCGACAGCCACAGCGCGTCCGACGGGCAGATGTCGGTGCAGCAGCGGCACTTCACGCAGAGGCTCGGGCTGTGCTCCACCCCGAACGAGCCGTCAGCCTCTTTGAACTTGGCAATCGCTCCCGTCGGGCAGAACGTCGCGCACATCTGGCACGACGTGCATTCCTCCCGCTCGATGACCACATGCCCCCACAGGCGCGTGTCGATCATCACGTCCTCGGGCTCGCCGAGCGCGCGCAGCGATTCGAGCAGCCTTTCGCGCCGATCGGGGACGAAGTGCGGCAGCGTGCCGTCCTTCATCACCTTCACGTACTTGGGCTCGGGCTGCTCCTCCACGCCGAGCGCCTCCTTCACCGCGAAGTCCGTCGTCACGGCGGCGGCGCTTTTCGCCTCGTCGCGCACGCTGGAGAAGAACCCGCGCCGGCTCGCATCGTAGCCCTCGTCGCCCGCCAAGCGCGCGACGGACGGGAACTTCTCCACCACGTCGGCGCGCATCGGCGCGTGCCAGGTTTCCAGCAGCGTGTTCGCCGTGTCGCATACAAGCCGCGCCGTCTCCACGCCCACGGCATGCGCGCACTGCTCGCACTTCGCGCGCACGAGGCTCACATGCCGCGCATCCGCGGCGGCCAACGCGACGAGCAGGCTTTCCTCCACGCGGCCCAAGCACGTCACGCCCACCACCTTCCCGGGGTCGTAGCGGCCCTGCGCAGCGGCAAGGATCTGCTCGCATGAGACGATCACCTCGCCGTCGGCCTTGGCGCACGCGCTCAAGCACGACTGGAGAAGCTCGGCATCGTTGGGCCTGAGCGCCTCGAGCGCGCAGGTGGGGCACACGGTGGCGCAGGTGCCGCACCCGATGCACGCGTCCGGCTCGATGACAAGCTCGTTGTCCTCGTAGGACAGGCACCCCGACGTGCACGCGTCCGCGCACCGCGTGCACGTGACGTTGCGGTTGCGCACGACGGCGCAGCGGTTCTGATGCACGGAGATGTCCGCGCTCTGCAGTTTTTCAAGAAGCCCGAAGATGCTCGTCATCCCAGACATGTTCACACCCCTTCCCAGGCGCCTTGTGCAAGCGAACGCTACGAGAGGAACGCCGCCGCGCCGGAATCGAACTCGCGCACGCCGCCGTCAGCGGCCTCGATGCCCCACACCGTGTAGTCGACAGCGAACTTCGGCTCCTCGATGGACGGGACCTCGGCGGCTTCGGCTGTCTCAGCGGCTTCGACGGCCTCGACGATCTCGACGTCGCCGTCTGCCGCGTCGTCGCCCGATGCGGCGTCGGCCTTCGTCGCGGCCGCAGCCTCGAGCTCGGCCAGAGCCAGGGCGCGCTGGCGCTCCAACGACGCGAGGGAGGGGATGCGCACGCAGACAGGCGGCTCGTCGCCGAACGCGCCCTCGCCCATGAGGTCGCGCACGCGCTCCACCCAGCCCACCGCCTCTTCGGGAATGGACGAATCGTCGGCCGTCTTCACCGCGACGAGGGCGTTGTCGCCGAACTCCAGCTCGACCCACGCGTACTCGAGCGCGGGCTCGCCCTGCCTACGGCTCACCTTGGCGGCGGCCACGATGGTGGAGGACACCTTGTAGAACATGTTGCGCAGCCAGGTGGGCATCATCCCCGACCACAGCTTTTCAGCGTCCGGGTAGCTCTTGTCCCAGTACGGCCGGTGCAGCCGGATGCGGAAGCGCATGACGTTTCGAGCCGGCCCCTCGCCCGGCTCATGCGTCGCCACCGTCGTAGGCGCAACGTAGGAATACGAACGTTTGATTCCAGCGATCACCTCGTCGGAACACGTTCTCTCGTCTAAGTCCATCTGCAAAATCAATGAGGGTCGAACCAAAGCGGCCATAGAAGTTACCTTCCTCCACTCGTTCTCCCCAAACCCCACTGCGCAGTATCGTCCAAGCGCCGCCCCTTGTCAACAAAACTTCGCGCCGTGCCGCCGCCGAAGGGCTCGGCGACACTTCAGCAACCCCCCGGCTGCCACAGCCCTGCTTCCCGCCCGTGCCCACGAACCCCGCGAACCGAGAAGCGGACCCATGGCCCATCCTCGCGGCCTTGCGCCTTGCGACCCCCTTTGCGGCCCCCGAACTTCACCCCCGCCTCCTCGCGGGCGGCGATCGCAGCGGCAATCGCCGACAACCGACGTAACGCGAACCGAAACGCGGACGCTTGACAGGTTCGCGTCCCGCGCCTATCATGCGGTGTCGGGGAGTCTGCCACCGTGCGAGAGGCGCGGGACGCGGACATTGTTTGCAAAAGCGAGAGCCTCAGGGGTGAGGTTCACGATGCCGTGCGCATCGCGACAATGCAAACGATGTCTGACGAGGGGGCGGAGCATGACTCACGATTCCACGAAATTCAATCTCTCACCCAGCGACGAGCTCGACGAGTTCGACCCGTTGGCAGACGGTGCCGACGACGAGGACGCGGACGCCGCCGACGGGCTTGCCGCCGCGCCCGGCTCCGCAGAAGGGGCGCTCGCGCACGCAAGCGACAACGGTCGCCCCGCCCCCGCGGACGAGCGACCGGCCGAGGAGCGCACCGCCGACCTGCTCGCGTCCATGGCGCCGCGGCGCAAGGTGCTGCTCTCCATCTTGGCGCACTGCTTCGAGCCGCGCCCCGTCGCGCAGGTGAACGCGCTCGTCGACGAGCTGCAGCAGAACAACTTCTCGGTGTACAGCGCCGCCAACCTCTGCGCTTTGCTGGAGAAGGCGGGGGCGCTCGAGCGCGTCACCGCCGACGGCCAGCCCGCAGACGACGTCGAATCGGAGCCCCGCGTGGTGGTGGTCGACGGCGTGGAATACCTCGAAGCCGGCGACCCCGTCGAGGTGTGCTGGCTCGCCACCGATGCCGGACGCGCCGCAGTCGAGGCCGACAAGCCCCTCGAACGCCTGCGCGACCTGCTCGATCACGATGCCGCCTACCTGCCCATCTACAAGCGCATCCTCGCGCTGTGCGCGGCCGAGGGCGGAGCGAAGACCCCCGACATCAACGCCGCCGTCGACAACGACCTCCTCGTGCAGAAGCCGCGCTTTTACGCCCCCCATTTCGTCGACAAGCTCGAGAAGTGCGACGCACTCGCTTGGCAGAAAGCCTGGGTGGTGACCGAAGTGGGACGAGCGGGGCTTGAGATGCTGGCCGACGTCGTCGACAAGCCCGCAAACGGCACGAAAACCCCCGCAACCGCAGACGAGAAGGAGTAGACATGGCCGAAGCACGCACCCCCGAAACCGTCGAGGCCACCGGTGCCGCCGACAAGGCCGCAGACGCCGCCGACGAGGCGACGATGGAAGACTTCATCCAGCTCAACAAGCAGCGCGCGGCCACGTACGGTCTGCTCTCGCGCCTGTACCGCGTCGAGATCGACGAGGAGCTGCTCGAAGAGCTGCGCGGCATGCGCTTCCCCGCCAAAACGGGCAGCGACGAGGTGGACGCCGGCTACCGCCTCATCGCCCAGTACCTGAGCAACGCCTGGGACAACAGCGTCACCGACCTCGCCGTCGATTACGTGCGCACCTTCATCGGGCACGGCGTGGACGCGTTCTCGGCCGCCTACCCGTTCGAAAGCGTCTACACCTCCGAGAAGCGCCTGCTCATGCAGGAGGCGCGCGACGAGGTGCTGGCCATCTACCGCGCGGCGGGCCTCGACAAGCAGGACAGCTGGAAGGAGGGCGAGGACCACATCGCGCTCGAGCTGGAGTTCGAGCAGATCCTTGCGAACCGCACGGTCGAAGCGCTTGAGCGAGGCGACGAAGACGAGGCGTTCTCGCTGCTCACCACCCAGAAGAACTTCCTTGACGACCATCTGGCCGCCTGGGCGCCCATGATGACGTCGGACATGAGGCGCTTTGCGAAAACCGACCTGTACCGCGGCCTCGCGCACCTCACCGACGGCTTTTTGAGCACGGATCGCGCGTTTCTCGCTGACGTTTTGGCCGACAACGACGAAAAGCGGTGATACCCATGGCCGACAACGCGCAGAAAGGCGAGAAAACCTACGCTGGCATGACGAGGCGCACCCTGTGCTTGGGCGCGGGCGGCGCAGCCGTGATGCTGGGGCTCGGCGGCCTCAAATACGCCGGATCGCAGTCGATCATCCGCCCGCCGGGAGGCCAAGACGAAACACGGCTCATTTCGGCGTGCATCCGCTGCGAGAAGTGCTACGAGATCTGCCCGCGCGACGTCATCGCCCCCGCGCACATCGAGGACGGCGTGCTGAACATGCGCACGCCCACGTTCGACTTCTCCGCGAACTGGTGCGACTGGTGCGTCGAGGAGAACGGCGGGGAGCCTTTGTGCGTGAAGGCCTGCCCCACCGAGGCGCTCAAGCTGCCCGACGGGGCCACGGCCGAAAGCACCATCATCGGCAAGGCCGTCATCAACACGGACTGGTGCTTGGCGTACAAGCTCATCGGCTGCCGGTTCTGCTACGACGCCTGCCCGTACGAGGCCATGGAGCTTGACGAGAACAACCGGCCCGTGGTCCTCACGGACACATGCAACGGATGCGGCGCGTGCGAGAGTGTGTGCGTGTCGCTGCAGAACGGCTCGATCTCCGAAGGCGCGACCGCGCGCGCGATCGTCGTGCATCCGCTCGACGAGGTGGAAGGGTAAGGGATACGCATGAAGAAGAACTCGAAAACGCTGCGCACCCTCACCGCTGCGGCCGTCATCGTCGTCATCGCTGTCGGGTTCGTCACGAACCTCGGCATCGGCACCATCTCGGCGCCGGGCATCTGGGACATCTCGATCCTCTGCCCGCTCGGCGCGCTCGGCACCATGCTGGCCTCGAAGATGATGGTGCCGCGCGCCGTCGTCTCGCTCGTGATCATGGCGCTGCTCATCGTTTTGTTCGCACGGGCGTTCTGCGGCTGGATGTGCCCCGTGCCGCTCGTGCAGAGGCTGCGCGGGCTGTTCGCGAAGAAGCCGTCCGAAGGAGCACGGGCCTCCGCAGCGGACGCTGGCACCGTTGCAGCGAGCGCGGGCGACGCCGACGCTGCCGCAGCGGGCGCTGGCGACGCGCAGGTCAAAGCCGAGGCGAAGCCCCTGACCGACGCCGAGCGTTCGGCGCTTGCCGCATCCTGCGGCGCAAGCGGCGCCGGATGCGCCTCGTGCGCCGCGAAACGGGGGGCCGCCCTCGACGCGCGGCACTTCGTGCTGGGCGGCGCGCTCGTCTCGACGTTCGCGTTCGGCTTCCCGGTGTTCTGCCTCGTGTGCCCCATCGGGCTGACCTTCGCGACCATCCTTCTGGTCATCAATCTGTTCGCTCACGGAGACGTCACCTGGTCGCTCATCGCAGTGCCGGCGCTGCTCGCCGTGGAAGTGCTCGTGTTCAGGAAGTGGTGCCACAAGCTGTGCCCGCTCTCGGCGTTCATGAGCCTCATCGCGAAGGCCAACAAGACGTTCGTGCCCACCATCGACGACGCGAAGTGCCTTGAAACGGCGAAGGGCGCGACGTGCGGCCTGTGCGGGCGCGCGTGCGACGAGGGCATCGACCCGCGCCACCCGCAGCTGTCCAAGGCGTCGTGGAGCGAGTGCACGAAATGCCGCGCGTGCGTGGACGCGTGCCCGACCAGCGCCATCACCATGCCGCTTCTGCCGAAGAAGCGCCTCGGGACGCCTGGCTCCCCCGTTGCCGCGTCGGGCATCGAGGACGGCATCAACGCCAAAGCCGCTGAAGCCGAGATCGAGGCCGTGAAACCGTAAAGCCCCTCCCGCCTGCGGCCGCAGCTGCAGCGGCCGCAGGCTTCCAACCGCTCGCGCGACCGAGCGGCTCCCGGCAGAAGGCGGCTTGGCAAGGGCTTGGGGGCAAGCCGCTTTCTGCCGGGAGACGGCGCCTTCTCCCCTCCCTCCCAAAAACGAAAGGCACCGTCTTCCGCATCGTCGCGCACCCGATTCCGAGCATCCGACCGGGAAGGATCGCCTTATGACATACGAACCCACCGCGCTTGAAGCCGTCCGCATCGTCGGCGGCGTCGGCACCGGAAAGACCGAACGCCTCGTCGAGCGGGCCGCCGACCTCGCCTTGGCCGACGGTCCGCGCAGCGTCGCCGCGTTCTGCGCCACGCCGCTCGCGGCTCGCGCGTTCGCCGCGCGGCTGCGCGAGCGCCTCGGAGATGCGGCCGACGACGTGCTCGTCACCACCCCGCGCGCGTTCGCACTCGAAGTGCTGGACGACAACGAGGCCCGCGCCTCCACAGGCCGCGATCCGCGCCTTCTGACCGCAGTCGAGGAGAAATTCCTGCTCGAGGATTTGAAGGTGAGCGGCATCAGGCCGAAGCGGCTGCGCGAGATGCTCAAGTTCTTCTACCGTTCCTGGACCGAGCTCGCAGACGACGATCCCGACTGGCTCCTTCCCGGCGAGGAAGCCGAGCTCCATGCGCTGCTCAAGGAGAGCCTGGGGTTCATGCGCGCTGTCATAGAGCCCGAAGCGGCGAACCTCGCAGTCAACCACCTGCGCGAGAGCGAGGCCGCGCGCTCGGCGCATCGCTTCGCGCACGTGGTCGTGGACGATGCGCACTGCCTGAGCCGCGCCTCGCAGCTGCTGGCCGAGCTGGCAGCGAGCACGTCCATCGCCATGGCGGGCGACGCCGACGCGTGCGTGCGGGCGTTCGATTCCTACCCCTACGCAGCCGGCCTCGACGAGTTCGCCGAGCGCCATCCGAAGGCGCGTCTCGTGCAGCTGGACGCATACCTTCGCAGCAAGGTGACGGCGCGAGCTGCGGAGAACGTGCTGGCCGATCCCGCGTTCGAAGGGCACGCGCTCGCCGCCTCAGACGGGGCCGAGGAAGGCGCTCTTGCCGTGCTGGCCAGCGACGACCCTGCCGACGAGTTCGAGCGCGCAGCCGCCCACCTCGCCGACGCGGCGCGCGCGGGCGTGCCGGCGTCCCACATGGCGGTCGCCGTGCCGAACGACGTATGGGCGCGCAACATGGTTGCCGCGCTCGAAGCGCGCGGGCTGCGTGCCGAAGCGCTGCCGGCCCGCCAACCGCTCGGGGGCGACGCGCGCATCCTCGAGCGCTGCCTCCCCGCGCGCGTGCTGACGGCGCTCAACCTGGTGGCAGACCCGAACGATGCCACGGCCTGGCGCTGCTGGTGCGGCTTCGGCGACCATCTGCTGAACAGCGCCGCGTTCGCCAGCCTGCGCAAGCAAGGACTCTCGCTCGCGGAAGCGCTCGCAGCTGTGGACAGCGGGGCCGCGCCGCACGCCGTGGGCATGCAGCGCGTGGCGGATGCGCGGCGCGAGGGGCTTGAGCTGGCGGCGCGGGCAGACGGGCTCTCGGGCCGTTCGCTCCTCGACGAGATCACGCGGCTGGTGTCCGACGGGGCCGAAACCTCGGCACCGAGCGTGGTGGCGCGGCTCTGCCTGGCCGACGGCGAGGCCGACGACGCCGCCTCGATGGCGAGGCGCGCCCGTGAGCGCCTGACGATGCCCACGCTCTCAGACGGCGATGCCGTGGCCGTCGTCCCGTACGATTTGGCGGTCGGGCTCTCGCCCGATACGCTCGTAATCGCCGGGTTCGTGAACGGGTTCATTCCCTGCCGCGATTACTTCGACACCACGGTGACGACGCTCGACAAGCAGGAGAAGATGCACGCCGCCGATGCGCGGCGCATTTACGCGCTCGTCGGAAAGGCCGAACGTGTGCTCGCGCTTTCGCACTTCGCCTCCACCGACCTCGAGACGGCCGGCGCGCTGAAGCTCAAGATCGACCGCATCAGGCTACGCGACGGCGTGCGCACGTGCTCCATCGCCCCAAGCGACTTCCTGACCGCGATCGTCGGCGAGGCGTAAGGGCCCGCCGCTCTCGAGGAAGCGCGACACGAGGGGCCTGACGCCGAAAACGGCTCAGACCCCTGGACACTCCGCGAAACGCGAGACACAGAGAAGAGCCGCTTCGCGAGCCCTCGACCGCCGCCGACGTCGGGGGCGCGACTCCGGCGCGGGCGGTGCGGCTCCAACTCGGCAGCCCGACCTCGATGCCGATGGATCGAGAACCCCGCAGCGGTACCCTGTCGGCCCATCCTTCGCTTCGCTGAGAGAGTTTCACATTCCGGCATCCCAAGAGGGTTTGGGGCAAAGAACGCCCCGTCGGGCCGCACCTGTCAGAGATTGTTCGGGAAGCCCAAGCTCATTCGTCCGAACAGGTTTCCCAATCCGAACCCGAGGACGATCCGCAGAGCATCGAGCCGCATTGATCCCGATCCGACAGAGATCGGCAACGTTCGTGGCGGGTTTTGACGGAAAACCGCGATCTCCGAGGGCCGGTGCCTCGCCATCCGCATCGATCCGATCCGTTTCCCCTGTTCGCAGGCAAACCCTCGCGCTTTCTCCCGCAAGTGACGTCCTTGCGACCATGGATTTCCGTCAAAACCTGCCACGAAACCGGCCTGTTTCTGCCAAACCAGGATTGACGCGAACTATGTTCGCCAATCCTCGAGCCGGACTTCCCCTGATCGGGCGCTGCGGAAGCCCCTCCCCCCGTCCAGCGGGCGGGCCTTCCGACGACCTTCGCCGGATCGAGGCACGGAAATAAGCAGCTTCCCTCGCGGAGAAGCGAGGAGATCGCGTCGGCCTGACTCGGCAGAAACGTCGAAATCCGAGGACACCCCCTCGCCTCGACAAGTACGCAAGGTGACGAAAGCGGAAGCAAGCGAACCGCGGAGATGGAGGAGACAGAGGGACGGAAAGCTGCCTGCAAGCCATTCCACCGGCAGCTGAAAGAATGCGCTTCGCGCAAGGGAGCCGCCGTCCGGAGGGGAAGGACGGCGGCTTGAAAAGGGAAACGCGGGAAATGGGAGAAGGCGTGAAGCGAGATGAGCCCTACTTTCCGCCCAGATACTCGCCCACCATGTAGCCGGATGTCTGAGCGAAGCCGATAGACACTCCGTTGATGGGAGATGTGTACTGAAGCGGGAAGCGCCCACCCATGCAGTTGCCGGCCGCAAACAGACCCTCGATGGGCGTGAACGTCTTTTGCGCGCGCACTTGCCCATGACGGTCGCAGAACATGCCCGTAAGCGTAACCAAGCCCCCGGCCATATTGCCATCCGTGGGGAACGGGATGGCGAAGTAAGGCGGCTCGAGTTTGTTCAAAACCTCGACTGGTTTGCCGTAGTCGGTGTCAACGCCCTGCTCGCACATCTCGTTGTAACGCTCGACACTGGCCACAAACTGCTCGGCCGCCTCGCCCTCGTAGCCGCAATATCCGGCGAGCGTCGCCAGGTCGTTCGAGCAGTAACAGGTGAACGCCCCATGCTCGGCCTCGGAGGTCTGAAAGCCTTCGGGGCCCGAATCGGCGTGATCGGCCGTGAAGTCGTTATCCCAATGCGCTGCTCCGAAGTGGCCTTCCTGATCGTCCCACCACTTCACGTTGAGATGCCCGATGGGCATGCGGTTCACCGTGGCACGCCAGTTGGAATCGAACACGCTCACGAACCCCGCCTCGTGACGCGCACCTGGAATGCCCGCGATGAACGATGTGGAGAACGCCTCGTTGGAATAGCGGTAGCCGTCTTTGTCGAGCAAAAGCACGTGGGTGCCCTGCCATGGCCCCATAGGGCTCACGTTCGCGCCGCCCATGGCCGCTCGCGGACCGATCTCGAATTCGCCGCCAGCCCAATACATCATTTTCTGGCCCATGCCGTCTTGACCCATGCCCGAAAAGCCGTCCGACTCGGGATTCAGGTCGCTGATCTCGGTGAGCAGCTCGCCGCACATCGTAGTGTTCGTTGACATGTCGCCCGTGCACACCACCACGCCGATGCTGGCATTGAGCTGAATCTGCCCGTCATCGCCCTCGACGATGGCTCCGGAAACCCGCTCACCATCCTTCACCAGATACACAGCCTCGTGTCCCCAGAGCATCTCCATGCCATCGTTTTCGACGGCGGCCTGTATGGCGTTGTAGTTCACCTGGGTGATGCCGGCATAAGTTGCCCCTTCAAGCTCGGCTTGATGATTCGCAGCTCCAGGCCAGCTGTAAAAGCTTCCCAGCTGAGGCGTCCACTCGTCGGGAATATCGTCCCACGTTTCGCAGATGGGATCGTAGCCGGGAGTGAACGACAAGTGCCAGTCGAACACCTCGCCCGAGTGATGGCAGAAGTACGACAGGATGTCGGGCTCGGCACGATTGCCGGAATTGAGCTGCCAGTTGTTGAAGAACACCATCGGATCGACTTCAGGCACGCCATGGCTTTTTTGCCATTCGGAGTTGATATGGCCATTCTCGTTTCCGAGGTTCTGATAGTTTTCCTCTTTCTGCTTTTCTACGAGCACGACCTTCTTGCCCATCTCAGCCGCCTTGTGCGCGCACGCCACGCCGGCATGTCCGGCACCCAGCACCACGACATCAAAGTCCCGTGTTTCCTTGGGCTCGAAGCTATCGATACCCGGATCGGTGCGCCACTCGGGATCGGCGGTGCCTCCGCCCATCGCAGGACCGGCCGCCCCGCCTCCTCCACCGCCAGCGGCTTCGGAGCCGCCCGCCGCTTCATCCGCAGCCCCAGACGACGCGGTCGCGTCCGTCGAGCCCGACGTTGCAGGAGCGCAGCCCGCCAGTCCCAGCATGGTCAAGGCGCCGGTAGCTCCAGCACCCACCAGAAAGCTGCGTCGAGACAGCGTGCCGCTCTCAAGCCCCTCTGCCGCGCATGCCCAATCGTTCTCTTCGCGCATTGCATCCTCCTTACCCGCAGCCGCCCTCGGGATCCTTCCCCCAAGCCGCACGACTGCGAACCTTGGCTTCATGCTAGGGTCTAAAACCCATCTGGAAATCCCCCAACCTGCGTGAATAAGCCTACTTACCGCACTTTGCAGTAGGCGATCGGCGCGTCGTACGAGTATCATCAAAGCCACGAAGCGCCAACGAACCCGATGGAGCCACCATGAACGAACTGCACATCGACATCGTCTTTCCCTTTTGCCCGCGTCACTGCGATTATTGCGATGCGCTTACGCACACGGGCCGCGTTTCCGACTTCGAGCGCTATGCGAACGCGCTTGAGCGGGAGCTGCGCGCCGTCGCCGCAGACACGCAAGGCCGAACGGTAACCTCGGTGCGATTTTCCGGAGGATCGCCCGTGCTGCTGCCAAGCCGCTCGACGGCGCGCATCTTGGAAACGCTGCGAAGCGCTTACGACGTAGCCCCCGATGCGGACATAGCGCTCGAAGCAACCTGCGCCGGCCTGAGCTTCGACGCGCTCGGCCGCTATCGCGAGGCCGGCATACGCTTTTTGGAACTGGGGCAAGAAACGTTCGACGGCCCCCAGCACGACGCGCTCGGCCTGTGCTACCCGATGAACAGCTTCATCGACGCGCGCAAGCTGTTGGGGTTTTGCAAGTGGGATGCCTACGGCATGAGCCTTTTGTACGGGTTGCCCGGACAAAACGCAGTGAACCTGGCAACCTCGGTGACAAACGCCGTCGATTTCGGCTGTCAGGAGATATCGCTCGCACCGCTGCGCCTACGCCCTGGCAGCGCGCTCAAAGACAAATACGGATCCGACCCCAGTCGATTCGCCGCATCCCCGCGCAAAGCGTGGCCCACCGACGACGATCGTCGCGTGCTTCGGACAGCCGCCATCGCCCAGTTGGAAAAACGAGGTTACGCACGCCTCACGCAGCACCTGCTCAGCCGCAACAGCACCCTGCGCGCAAGCCAAAGAGCCCGCTGCGATGACATCGATCGGCTCGGCGTGGGCGTAGGAGCCTGGTCGCGCCTGGGAGACGGCCTCTATCGCACCACCACCAAACTTGCACGCTACATAGAACACGCCGACGACCCTTCGGCTACCGTCGACGCCGTCGCGCACCTCTCGAGCGAAAGCGCTTCGCGCCGATTCGCCGCTGCGCGCCTGTTCTCATGCGAGGGAATTTCCGCAGCCGATCACGAACGCCGCTTCGGCACGCCCCTTCCGCGAGAGGTGATCGAGCGACTTTGCAACTTGGAGGAGCGCGCATGGGCAGTCTACGACTCCGGCAGACGCCGATGGACCCTCACCGACGAAGGAGGCTTTCACTACGAGAAAGTGGTCAACATGCTGTCGGAAGAAGACGCCTAGAACGCTTTCAGGAGCGCCAACAACTCGTCGCGTGAATGGGTGTCCGTTTTCAGGTAGATGTTTCGCTGGTGCGTGCGCACCGTGTAGGGAGAAAGCACCAGAAGCTCCGACGCATAGGCTACCGAGTACCCTTCGGCGAAAATGGCCAGCAATTCCTGCTCGCGAGGAGTGAGGCTGTATTCGGAGCAGAAGCGCTCGAACCGTTCTCGATCAGCTGCAGCGGTTGCACAGAAGCCGTCCTGCACCTCATCCGAAAGCCCGATCGGATGCTCGGTCGCCGACAAAGCGCCCTCTGCGGCGTTCTCTGCGCAAGCCCCGCGCGTCGACAGGAGCAACGGAAATAGCTGCACTATCAACAACACGCCCAGCAAAACGACCACGGCCACGTTCACCACCTGCACAGGACCGAGCCCAGCCAACGCCATAACAGTGCCCTGCAACACCACCGCAGCGGTCTGCCACGAAACGAGCATCCACGCAAACGACCGAACGGCCCCTGCCTTTCGCGTAGACAACGCTGCGAGCCACGAGTAGGAGAGAAGCAGCGCGCCAATGAATTTCGCCGCTGTAAGCGACACAAAGGTTCCCGCTTGAAGCGTGACGTTGACCAGGCAAAGCGATAAAACGAGTGCGATGATCACCACGAGGCGCTGATAGGACAAAAGAGGTTCGTCTCCCTCGCCGCGCGCAAAAGCCGCCCCCGCTACGACGAGCGCACCCGCAACCCCGAGAGCGCAGGCGACCAGCACGTTGTTGGCGACATAGCCTTCGGCAAGACGATCGTGGTCGAGCACGGGATCGGCCCCAACTGCTTGGATGCAGCCCATCACCGCCCCCGATAGCAGGCAAAACGCAAACGGCGATGCGGCAAGACGCGCCAAGCGCGATGCCGACGCAAAGGCGACGGCAAACGGAGGCTTCGCCTTGGGAACGGCTTCGGAAACGGACTCATCTTCGACAGGATGCGCGCAAAGACCAAGACGGCGCGCAACGATGCGGTGCATTGCAACCGAAAGCGCCGGCAACGACACAAGCGCCGCAATGCCGACGATGGGCTGCAGCGCCAAAAACGCAAGATCGAGCAACGCCGCGCACGCAAACGCCAGCGCCAACACGACCACGTGGAACGAGCGTTTGCACCGTCCGATCAGCACGAACCAGAGAAACAGCGTCGAAGCGCCCAAGAACCCGCGCGCAACAAGCAGCCCCATCCGAACAGCGAAAACCGAGACGGACAAAGGGGCAAGCGTGAGCGCATATACAACCGCAAGCGCAGCGCATGCAATGGCGTACAATCCAGAGCCGCATAAACGCCCCGCGAAGCGCTTCGGTATGCATCCGACCAAAACCAATGCCGCCAGCGTCCCTCCCGTCGAGACGAACGTCGGCAGCGCGTCGGCCTGCGCGCCCAAGGAGGCCAACTCGGATGACCTCATGGCCACCGTTTCCAAAGACGATCCCGCGCCCCAGAACACCAGGCAGCACGCCAAGCCGAACGCAGTCGCCATCATCAACGACGGATCCTCGGACACAACAGCCCGAACGGTGTTTCGCACTGCTGTTCGTATGCGACGGCGACCCTTTGGCACGCACGCCCTCCCCACCCCATCGAGTTTTCTGACCGGCATTATAACCGATACCGCAAACAGACCGTTGTACGCGCTCAAGATCGACGGCGTCAAGCTGACAGAACGGGTCTTCCTCCTATCTACCCACACCATATCGACGATTCTCCGACAACCAGATTTGCGCTG
>NZ_PPEL01000059.1 GCF_002899695.1 Rubneribacter badeniensis | reverse complement strand
CCCCCCCCCCGCCCCAGTGTCAACACAACAGCTTCACCAGCATGCAACATGCAGTCGGCTGGGGGTCATCAGATCGTCTCATCCGCTGGATCGACCTGGACTGGGATGTCATCCTGAAGCTCGCCGAGGAGTTCGGCGGCGGATTCGCCGTCGCCCAGGAGCGCTGCAAAGCGTTGCTTTCGCTGTCGTCGCCGTCGGCAACAACGCAGCGTCGGAGCATCAGGCAACTTGGAGGATCGGGCAGTCGCGCCCGAAAAGCATATAGAAGGCTCGGGAATTCGAGCAGGCACGCGCCATGCCACGCGCCCCAACGCCCCCAAAATAGCCGCACGGCGCGCGCATGTGCTGAGAGAGGTATTCTCGTTGGAGAAAGGGAGCGGAAGGAGAACGATCCGCAGCGTCATAGCAGTCTACGCCGATCAGCTTCGACGCAGACTGCTATGCTTGAGGCGAAGCGCTATTCGACGACGACGCCGTTCTCCATGGTGGCGTAGCCGCCCACGTAGACGTCGGTGGCGCGGCCCGTGAGCTCGGCGCCGATGAAGCCCGAGTTCGCGGCCTTCGAGAGGAAGTCGGCGGCGTCCACCGTCCAGGCGGCCTCCGGGTCGATGACCGTGAGGTCGGCCACAGAGCCCGGCTCGAGCGCCACGCGCTCGACGCGCAGGATGGCGCGCGGGTTCGCGCTCATGAGCTCCACGGCGCGCTCCCAGCTGATGATGCCCGGCGCAACGAGGTTCGTGATGACGAGCGAAAGCGACGTCTCGAGGCCGATCATGCCGAAGGGAGCCAGCTCGAACTCGCGGTCCTTCTCGAAGTCGCTGTGCGGGGCGTGGTCGGTCGCGATGGCGTCCACCGTGCCGTCCTTCACGCCCTCGATCAAGGCGGCGGCGTCCTCGGCCGTGCGCAAAGGCGGGTTCACCTTGAGGAACGTGTTGTACTCGTCGCCGATGGCGTCCTCGGTGAGGAACAGGTGGTGCGGCGTGACCTCGCAGGTGACGGGCAGGCCCTCGGCCTTCGCGGCGCGCACGAGCTCCAACCCGCGGGCGGTGGTGAGGTGCTGGATGTGCAGCGGGCAGCCGGTGAGGCGGCAGAGCGCGATGTCGCGGGCGATCTGGATCTCCTCGCCTTCGGCCGGCCAGCCGAGGATCCCGAGGCGCGTGGAGGCCACGCCCTCGTTCACCTGCCCCTCGCCGACAAGGTCCTCGTCCTGGCAATGGCTCATCACCACGCGGTCGAACTGGGCGGCGTAGTCCATAACGCGGCGCATCATGCCCGCGCCCTGCACCCCGCGGCCGTCGTCGGTGAAGGCGACGGCGCCGTGGGCCACCATGTCGCCCATTTCGGAGAGCGTCTCGCCCCCCAGGCCCTGCGAGCAGGCGCCGGCCACGTGCACGCGGCACTTGCCGACGGCCGCGGCGCGCGCCTGGACGTACTCCACGCCGAGCGCGTTGTCGACGACGGGCTTCGTGTTGGGCATGCAGCACACCGCCGTGAAGCCGCCGTGGGCCGCGGCGCGCGTGCCGGACGCGATGTCCTCTTTGAGCTCGTAGCCGGGCTCGCGCAGATGCACGTGCATGTCCACGAGGCCGGGCACGACGATCTTGCCGGAAAGGTCGCGCTCGATGCCCTTCTCCATGGTCAGGTTCGCGCCGATCTCGACGATCTTCCCGTCGCGCACGAGGATGTCGGCCGTTTCGTTCAGACCGACCTGCGGGTCGATCACCTGGGCGTTCTTAAGCAACAAGGCCATCTTCGCTCCCTCCAAGCAAAAGGTACATTTCGGCCATGCGGGTCAGGATGCCCGCGTAGACCTGATCGAGAATGACCGAGCGCTTCGGATGGTCGGCCATGTAGCTGTCCAGCTCGACGCCGCGGTTGATGGGGCCGGGATGGCAGACGAGGGCGTCGGGCTTCATAAGGGGCTCGCGGTCCTTCGTGAGGCCGTAGAGCATGTTGTACTCGCGCAGGCTGGGATACGGCGCGCCCTCGAGGCGTTCGCGCTGGATGCGCAACATGTACACCACGTCGAGCTCGGGCAGCGCCTCGTCGAGCTTCGTGGTCACGTGGTCGGCGCCGAGGACGTCGGGGCGCGCGGGCATGAGCGTCGGCGGCGCGATGACCGTCACCTCGCAGCCCATGATCTTGAGCGCGGGGATGAGGCTGCCGCACACGCGGGAGTGCCCGATGTCGCCCACGATGCCCACGTGCAGCTTGTCGAGATCCCCCTTCGCCTGCCAGATGGAGTACAGGTCGAGCAGGGCCTGCGTGGGGTGCTGGTGCTTGCCGTCGCCCGCGTCGATGACGTGGACGCCGGACACGTCGGCGATCTTGCGCGGCACGCCGGCGTGCTTGTCGCGCACGATGATCATGTCGACCTTGTAGGAGCACAGCGTCTGCACCGTGTCGACGAGGCTCTCGCCCTTCACCGTGGAGGTGGAGCTGCCGCCGAAGTTCAGGCTGTTGGCAGAGAGGCGCTTCTCGGCGATCTCGAACGACGAGCGCGTGCGCGTGGACGGCTCGTTGAACATGTTCACGATGGTCACGCCCTTGAGCGTGGGCACCTGCTTGATGCGGCGCTCGTTGACCTCCTTGAAGCGGACGGCCGTTTCAAGGACGGTCATGATGTCGTCAGCGGAGTACTCCGTGATGTCGATCAGATGCTTGTGGTTGAAACCCATCCCTACTCACCTCCCAAAGGCGCAGACCCCGCGCGGGTGCCCGGCGCCATCTCCAAAATCTCGACCTCGGACTTGCCGTCCGTCTCCTCCAGGAACAAACGCACGTTCTCGTCTGCCGAGGACGGCACGTTCTTGCCCACGAAGTCGGCGCGGATGGGAAGCTGGCGATGCCCGCGGTCGACGAGCACGGCGAGCTGCACGGTGGCCGGGCGACCGATGTCCATGAGCGCGTCGAGGGCGGCGCGGATGGTGCGGCCCGTGTACAGCACATCGTCCACGAGCACGACGGTCTTGCCGTCGAGGTCGAAGAGGATGTCGGTGGAGTGGACCTCGGGCGCGAGGTGCGTCGCGAAGTCGTCGCGGTAGAAGCTGATGTCGAGCTTGCCGAGCGGCACTTTCGCGCCCTCGATGGCCTCGATCTTCTCGGCCAGGCGCTTGGCGAGCACGTCGCCCCGCGTCACGATGCCGACGAGCGCGATGCCCTCGGCCCCTTTGTTGGCCTCGAGGATCTGATGCGCTATGCGCGTCAGCGATCGCTCGATCTCGTCTGCGTCCATGCAGACGGTCTTGACGGTTCCTGCGTCGTTCATACACACCCTTTCTTCTCGTCGAGTGCGTACAGACGGACCTGCGAGCCGCCGAGCCGCGCGCCGTTCGGCTCCTCGCCGTCCGGTCGCGCCGCCCCCGAGTTGGCGGCGTCTGCGCGAGGGCATGAAAAAAGCCTCCGCGGCAGACAAAGGCTTCTACTCGTTCGCGCCCTTGTTCAGGCGGGCGCTCGGGGTGGTGCCTTGTCGGTCTCTCTGTACCGCTTTTAAAGGACGGAAAGCAGTATATGCGGTTTTGCGCGTTTGGGAAAGCCCCTTTATGCGGAAAATCGCGAAAAATCGCACTGGGGATACGAAGGAGCATGGGTGCGGGTACTCGGGAGCACGGGGCGCGGGCCGAACCGACGGGCGAATGGGCGAAGCCGCAACATCCCATGCCCTCCCCTTGAGCGTCCCTCTCCCTCGGCAAGGCAGAACCGCAGCGCGCCGTCAGCCCGGCGGCGGGGAAAGCAGCCCTTCCTGCGTCAGAACCATGCGGACGCGAAGGGGCTGGAATCAGGCAGCAGGGAAAGGGAGGGCGCGCCGCCGACCTGCCTCCATGGTTCGGCACCGGCTCTCCAAGCTCCTCAGCGGCATTCGATACGGATTTTCTGGCGGGTTTTGACGGAAATCCGCGATCAGCGACGGGGGCGCAGGCCGCTTCATCGATGCAAGCCCGGGGTATCCCCTGGCCGGCCCCTCTCCACCTCGCAGAATTTCCCAAGCAGGGCCTGGGAGAAAGCGGATTTCCGTCAAAACCCGCCAGAAACTGCCCTCTTCGCTGTCGGACCGTCGCCGGACGGAGGGTGGAACGCGAGCGGCAGAGGGCGCCGAAGAAGAGGGAGCCGGCAGCGAGGGCCGACACGCGCTGGGCGAAGGCGCAAACAGGACAGAAAAGGAAGCGTCCTGCAGCAGAACCGCACAGAACGCGGAGGGCCCAAGACCGATGGCAGAAAAGAGGGCGCGCCGCCAAACGGCGAACCCGGCAGAAAAAGCGTCACAACGAGAAGGCCCGTCCCGCAGCCGAGCATCCACGGGCCTTCGTCCGAGGGTGAGAAGCGCGCGCGGCCCGCGGATGCGCTATACTCGCTCCATCGACCGCACGCGACCACGATAGGCGGCTTCCATGAGCGAGAACGAGCGCATTCGGCTGACGCACCTGACCGAGAAGGGCGGTTGAGCGGCCAAGTGGGGTCCGGGCGACCTCGCCGACATACTGAAGCGCATCGCGCCGCCGTCCGCGGCCGAGCTTCTGCTGGGCTTCGAGACCTCCGACGACGCAGCCGTCTACCGCCTCGACGACGACACCGCCGCCGTGCTCACGCTCGACTTCTTCACGCCGGTGGTGGACGACCCCTACGAGTTCGGCGCCGTCGCCGCGGCCAACGCGCTCTCCGACGTGTTCGCGATGGGCGCGCGCCCTCTCGCGGCCCTCAACATCCTCGCCTTTCCGTGCAGCCTCGGAAAAGACGTCGTGGCCGAGGTGCTGCGCGGTGGCGCGGACAAGGTGGGCGAAGCCGGGGCGCTTCTGGCCGGCGGCCACTCCATCGAAGACGACGAGCCGAAGTACGGCCTCGCGGTGTTCGGCACCGCACGCCCCGACCGCATCGTGCGCAACTCCGGCGCGCGTCCGGGCGACGCGCTGTTCTGCACCAAAGCGCTCGGCACCGGCATCGCGAACGCGGCGTTTCGCGCAGGGCTTCGCGACGACGCGGGCATGCGCCCCGTCATCGACTCCATGATGGAGCTCAACCGCGCCGGTGCCGAGGCCATGCTCGCGGCCGGCGCGCACGCGGCCACCGACGTGACGGGGTTCGGCCTGGTCGGGCACTTGCACGAGATGCTCGAGGCGTCGGGTGTCGCCGCCGTGCTCGATTGGGACGCGCTGCCTTTGTTCGACGGCGTGCTGGACCTCTCGCGCGACTTCTGCCGACCGGGCAAAACGTTCGGCCTCATCGAATGGGCGGGCGCGTTCACGTCGCTTGCGGGGCTCGACGATGCGGAGCTCGACGCGCGCATGGGCGTGCTCTGCGATCCGCAGACCTCGGGCGGCCTGCTTGCGGCCGTGCCCCCGGACGCGGCCGAGGCGTTCGCGGCGGCGTTCCGCGAGGCGGCCGGACGCGATCCCACGCTCGTCGGACGCGTGACGGAAGGCGCGCCGGGGACGATCACGGTGCGCTGAACTGCGCCGACGGGTGCCGAGGCGAAGCGCGCGCTCGATGCGGTTCTCGACCCTCCACCCGTGTATTCGAAGCCCCGCCCGCCCAGCAAAGCCGCCATGCCACCGAAGCCGCGAAGGCGACCGTTCGTCCGTGCCGAGGCGGCGCTGCGGTCGATCGCACGTTTACAAGCCAAGACCTTCCGACGCACAGCTCCGAGAACGGGCGCGGCGCTTCAAGCGACGGACGACGTTAGTACAGCTCCACCTCGTGCAGGGCTTCGTACGCCAATCCAGCGCCCTCGAGAGCTTGCACGAGCGCGTCGCGCTCCTCGGCAGAAGCGCACCAGGCCAGCCCGCAACCGGCCGAGACGGTCTGCGGCACGGGGATCATCCGCCCGGGGACGCCGCCCGCCCGCGCCGCAGCCTCCACGGCCATCGCGTCGCCGGTCGAGGCGAACGCAACCACCACCTTGGGCACCCTCTTCCGCGCGGCGCTCACGAAAGCGCCTCCTCGGCGATCTCGGCCACGGCGCGCGCGGCCGCGTCCACCTCCTCCTCGGCGTTGAAGCAGCTGAAGCTGAACCGCACCGCGCCCTGACCCTGCGTGCCGAGCGCCTCGTGCATGAGCGGCGCGCAGTGCGCCCCCGCCCGCGTGCAGATGCCCCAGCGCGCCTCCAGCGCATCGGCCACGGCCGCCGAATCGACGTCGCCCACGTTGAGCGCCACGATGCCGCAGCGCCCCGCAGCGCCGCCCCCGCCGAGCACGCGCACGCCGGCGACGGCGCGCACCCCGCGCTCGAAGCGCTCCGCGAGCGAGCGCGCCTGAGCGCCAAGCGCCTCCGCGCCGCGCTCCTGCACGAAGGCGACGCCCGCGGCCAGGCCCGCGAGGCCGTGCGCGTTGAGCGTGCCCGCCTCAAGGCTCTCGGGCATGCGCGCGGGATGGCGCCGGTCGTAGCTGCGCACGCCCGAGCCCCCCTCCTTGAACGGAGGCACCTCCACGTGCGCCGCCACGGCGACGCCTCCCGTGCCCTGCGGCCCGTAGAGGCCCTTGTGCCCGGTGAACGCCACGAGGTCGAATCCGTCGCGACCCATGTCGATGGGCACGCAGCCCGCCGTCTGGGCCGCATCGACCACGACGAGCGCCCCGTGCTCGTGGGCGAGGCGTGCCGCGCGGGCGACGTCGTACACGTCTCCCGTGAGGTTCGAGGCGTGCGTGATCGCAAGCAGGCGCGCGCCGCGCGAGAGCTCGCGCTCGAGCGCGCCGTAGTCGAGCGCGCCGCGCCCGTCGTGCGGCACCACGACCACCTCGCAGCCCTCCTCGTCCTCTTTGCGGAACAGCGGCCGCAGCACCGAGTTGTGCGAGGCCGCCGTGGTCACCGCGCGCTCGCCGGGACGCAGAAGCCCCGCAATGGCGACGTTGAGGGCCTCCGTAGCGTTCGAGCAGAACGCCACGCGCGACGGCGACGGCGCCCCCAGAAGGCGCGCAAGCCCCTCGCGGGCACGAAGCACCGCGAGCCCGGCGTCGAGCGACGCCGCGTGCGCGCCCCGGCCCGCGCCGCCGAACCCGTCGATGGCGCGCGCGACGGCAGCCGCCACCTCGGGGGGCTTGCGCGCCGTGGTGGCGGCGTTGTCCAAATAGATCATCGCCTCACGGCCTCACGACGACGCCAGCGCCCATCTGGCGCTCGACGATGGCGTACATGTTCGTGGGCTCGCCCACGGCCAGACGCTCCGTCAGCCCGTAGTGCGCAAGGCACGTGCCGCAGCTGAGCACGTCCGTGCCCGCGTCCGCGAGCGCGCGCAGGTCGTCAAGCGCCTCCGAGCCCTCGCAGGCCCATTTCACGCCGCCGTTGTACAGAAGCACCGCCCCCGGCAGCTCGTCGAGCTGCGTGAGCGCGAACAGAAAGCCCTTCATGAGCGTGCGCCCGAGCTCGTCGTCGCCCGTCCCCATGCGTTCGGAGGACACGACGACCACCTGGTCGCCGCGCGCCGCCTCGCAGTCGCAGGCCGCGTCCGCGGCCTGCGCGCCGGCGGCGGTTCCCTCCGCGGCTTCCACGCCGTCAGCGGCCCCCTTCTCGATCCTCACCGCGAACTGCGCCTCGCCGCGCCGCTCGCTTGAGCAGGCGCACTTGAGCGTCTTGGCAAGCGCTTCGAGGTTGCGCACCGCCGTCTCGTTGTCCACGAGCACTTCGAGCGCGCCCTCCCCCATCTCGGAAAGCGCCCTCTTCGCCCGCACCACCGGCAGCGGGCAGGCCTGCCCGCGCGCGTCGATCGTCTCCATAGCCGTCCTCTCTTCCCGTCGTCTCTTCCATCGCGGCACGCCCTGCCATCGGGCAGCGTCCGCGCAGCCCGCTTCCGCGCGACGAGGAAAGCGAGGACGCCGCACGATGCCCGCAAGATCCGCGAGACCCCGGGCGAAACACAGGAGGGCTCGCGTCTCAGAAACCGCCTCTCTCGTCCATGCAGACCGGTCGCCCCACATGGGAAGCGCGCCGATGCGAAGCGGCAAGGCAGAGCGATGATACCGCTGCCGACAGCCCGTCGCAATCCCGATCTCGAGACGCCCTCGCCCCCTCGAGAGGATCAGCGAAGGGAACGGGCGCCTCATTTCGCCGAGAGGTCGAAAAGCTCGGGATGCGCGTACACCGTGAAACGGCCGTCGCGGGCGAAGGCAGCGAGGGCGACGCCCTCCCGGTCGGCGAAATCGATCACCGCCGAGGTCGGGGCAGACACGGCGGCAACGACGCGAACGCCCGCTCGCGCGAGCTTCGCCACAAGCTCGAGGGCACAGCGGCTCGACAGGTACGCGAACCCGTCCTGCGGATCCGTCCCAGCGCGCAGCATGGCGCCCACGAGCTTGTCCACCGCGTTGCGCCGGCCCACGTCCTCGCGGACGAACACGGGCGCGCCCGCCCGGTCGGCGAACGCGGCTGCATGAACGGCCCCCGTCGCCTGGTGCATGGTCTGCGCGGGCAGAAGCGCGCGACCCATACGCCAGACGGCTTCGGGCGCGAGTGGAGCGAACAGGCGGCGCGGCCGTTCCCTGCGCACGTCGCCGCCCAAAGACGCGGGCAGGGAGCATCCGGGCAGCGAGGGCTGCGGCGCTCGAAGCGCCGAAGCGCGGCGCGTGCGCAGACGAACGTCGATCGCCGCCGCCCCGCCCTCGACGCGCACGTCCACACGGTCGATCTCGTCGGCGCGAGCGACGAGGTCGCCCGAGAACGCCGCGCCGTACGCGTAATCCTCCCAATCGCCCGGCGTGAGCGCCGTCGACATCCAAAGCGCGCCGTCCACGAAGACGTCGGCCCGCATCTCCACGGCCACCACCTCGACGAGGGCCGAACAGCCCGCCTCGGCCACCAAAAGCGCCTTCGCCTCGCGCAGGACCGCAACCTCCGCGCCCACGGCGCGCTACCTCGATCCGGCCTTCTTGCGGTGCACGAACCAGAAGGCCGCGCCCACGAGCAGCCCGCCCGCGATGTTGCCGAGCGTGGCAGCCGACAGGTTGCAGATGATGGAGCCCGCATCGATCACGTCCGCGCCCGCAACGGCCGCGCCGTGGCCCGCCGCCTTCATGATCAGGCCCATGGGAAGGAAGAACATGTTCGCCACGCAGTGCTCGAAGCCCGCCGCCACGAAAAACGAGATGGGGAGCAGGATGCCGAGCACCTTGTCGGCCACCGTGCGGGCCGAGTACCCGATCCACACGGCCAGGCACACCGCCACGTTGCACATGACGGCCTTGGCGAACAGCGTGAGCCAATCCGGCGCAACCTTGCCCGCGGCCACCGACACCATCGCATCCCCCACGGCGCCGCCGTTCATGGCGCCCACGTCCGCGGCGAAGACGAGCGCCACGACCAGAAGCGACCCTGCGAGGTTGCCCGTCCACACGATCGCCCAATTGCGCAGAAGGCCGCCAAACCCGATCTTTCTCGACAGAAGCGAGACGACCATGAGGTTGTTGCCCGTGAACAGCTCCGCGCCACAGCACAGCACGAGCTCGAGCCCCAGGCAGAAGCAGATGCCGCCCACCATGCGCTGCGCTGCGAACGGCATGGCAGGATCGCCGAGGAACACCGCGAAGTACGTGGCGCCGAACGCGATGAACGCGCCGGCGAGCATCGCCGAGACGAAGCACCGGCCCGCATCCATGCCCGCCTTGCCTACGCCGAGCGCCTCGGCCTTCGCCAGCGTCTCGGCCGGCGAGAGCGCATCGGGCTTCGAAACCCCGGAACCGTCTTGCATCGCCGTCATCGAAACCCGCCTTCCCTTCGTCCTGCCCGAATCGGCGGGAAAAGCCCGCGCCGCCCCTCGTGCGCGCCGCAGCACCCCGACCGCCTCGCGCGTTTCCGAAGAAGAGGCCGCAAGCCCCTTCGCACAACCCCCGGAAGCGTTTCATCATCGCAGATTTCGCCCGTTTCGCCAAGCGCGGACAAGAGGAAGGCGCGCGAGGGGAAGCGAGCGGCGCCGCGAGCCGTCGAAGCCGCCCGCACGCCCGCCGCCTTCCACGGCGCGCGGGGATTGCGTATACTGTGACCCGTTCCCTCGACCGAATGCGGACTCCCTCCCGCGCACGAGAAAGGCCCCCTTATGGCAACCACGCCCCCGACCGATTCGCTTCGCATGCTGCCGCAGGTGGAAGAGACGCTGCGCGCCCCCGAGCTGCGCGCGCTCGAGACGATCATGGAGCGCTCCGTGCTTGCCGACTGCGTGCGCGAGGCCATAGGCGGCCTCAGGCGGCGCATCCTCGCCGGCGAGCGGCCCTGCGCCGACGCGTCCGAGGCCGCGCGCGCCGCCGTCGAGGGCGCCGTCGCGCGGGCGCTCGCCTGCCTGCGCCCGTCGCTTCGGCGCGTGGTGAACGCCACGGGCGTCGTCGTCCACACGAACCTCGGGCGCAGCCCGCTTCCCGAGGAGGCCGTACGCGCCGTCGCGGACGTGGCGCGCGGCTACTCGACGCTCGAGTACGACGTCGGCTCGATGGCCCGCGGCAGCCGCCACGACCACGTCGAGCGGCTCGTCTGCGCGCTCACCGGCGCCGAGGCCGCCATCGCCGTGAACAACAACGCAGCCGCGGTCATGATGGTGCTCTCCGAGTTCGCCCGCGGGAAGGAGGCCGTCGTGTCGCGCGGCGAGCTCGTGGAGATCGGCGGGTCGTTTCGCATCCCCGACATCATGGAGCTTTCCGGCGCGCTCATGCGCGAGGTGGGCACGACGAACAAGACCCACCTCGCCGACTACGAGCGCGCGCTCGCGCCCGGCACGGCAATGCTTTTGAAGGTGCATCCCTCGAACTACCGCGTGGTGGGGTTCTCCGAGAGCGTCGGCATCCCCGAGCTGCGCAGGATCGCCGACGAGGAGAACGCGCGGCGCGGGGCGGCGCGGGGCGGGCGCGACGGCGTCCTCGTGTACGAGGACCAGGGCTCCGGCGCGCTTGCGCGCCTCGACTGCTTCGGCTCCTATGCGGAGCCCACGGTGGCCGAGTCGCTGCGCGCGGGCTGCGACCTCGTGTCGTTCTCGGGCGACAAGCTGCTCGGCGGCCCGCAGGCGGGCATCGTCGCCGGCTCGCGCGAGCTGGTGGACCGGCTCAAGAGAAACCCCCTCGCCCGCGCGCTGCGCCTCGACAAGATGACCCTCGCCGCCCTCGAGGCGACGCTTCGGCTCTACCTCGACCCCGCCCGCGCGCTCGAGCGCGTCCCCGTGCTCAGGATGCTCTCCGAGCCCGCCGAAGCCGTGCGAAAGCGGGCCGAGCGCCTTGCCCGGATGATGCGCGAGGGAGTTCCGGAGGGCTGGGCGCGCATCGAGGTCGTGCCCGAGACGGCGCGGGCGGGCGGCGGCGCGCTTCCTTTGTGCGACATCGGCACCTACGCCGTGCGCGTGGGCTTCGCGCGCGGATGCGCCCAAGACTGCGAGGAGTTCCTCGTAAAGCGGCGCGAGGTGCCCATTGTGGCCCGCATCAGCAAGCAGGCTGTGCTCTTCGACGCGCGCACGCTCGCAGACGACGACCTGCCGGAGGCGGCATCGGCCGTGCGGGCCTACTTCGAGGAGATGGCGGCGGCCGAGGAAGGCGAAGGAGCGGGAGCATGAGCGGGATGGACGGACGCGCCAAAGCCGACCTCGTCCTGGGCACGGCGGGCCACATCGACCACGGGAAGTCGTCGCTCGTGCGCGCCCTCACCGGGGTGGATCCCGACCGCCTGGCCGAAGAGAAGGCGCGCGGCATCACCATCGAGCTGGGCTTCGCGCGCCTCGAGCTGCCCGACGGCACGGCGCTCGGCATCGTGGACGTGCCGGGCCACGAGCGCTTCGTGCGCAGGATGATAGCGGGCGCGACGGGCGTCGACCTCGCGCTTCTGTGCGTCGCAGCCGACGACGGCGTCATGCCCCAGACCGAAGAGCACCTGGCCGTGCTCGACCTCCTCGGGGTGCGCACGGGCGTCGTGGCGCTCACCAAGATCGACCTCGCAGACGCGGAGTGGGTCGCCTTCGTGTCCGACGAGGTGCGCGCGCGCCTGGCGAGGACGCCCTTCGCCGACGCCGAGATCGTGCCAGTCTCCAGCCGCACGGAAGAAGGGCTTGCCGAGCTTAAAGCCGCCCTCGCACGCGCCGCCGCGCGCACGGCGCGCGCCAAGGCCGGAAGCCTCCTGCGTCTGCCCGTCGACCGCGCCTTCAGCGTCAAGGGGGCGGGCACCGTGGTCACGGGCACGCTGTGGAGCGGAACGGCCGCGGCGGGCGACGAGGTGGAGGTGCTGCCTTCGGGGGCGCGCGCCCGCATCCGCGGCGTGCAGGTGCACGGCGAGGCCGTCGAGCGCACGGAGGCGGGGCATCGCGTCGCGCTCAACCTCAACGCGCTGTCCGTGGACGAGGTTCGCCCCGGCTGCTTCCTCGCCTCGCCGGGATCTCTTCGGGCCACCGACCGCTTCGACGCCGAAGTGCGCTACCTCGGCGCCCCCGGAGCCGCGCGCCCGCTCGAGAGCGGCGCGCGCGTGCGCGTGGCACACGGCACGCGCGAGACGGGCGGGCGCGTGCTGCTCATGGGGGGACGCGGAGCCCTCGCGCCCAAGGAGAGCGCCTTCGCGCAGATCCGTCTCGACGAGCCTTTGCCCGTGTCCTGGCGCGACCGCTTCGTCCTGCGCTCCGCGTCCTCGGCGCGCGTCGTGGGCGGCGGCGCGGTGCTGCGCGCCCATCCCCGCCGCTCGACCGCGCTCGGTCCGGCCACCGAGGCGCTGCTCGCCGCGCTCAGAGACGAAGACGAGGCCGCGGCGGCGCGCGCCGCGTTCGCGCTCGAGGCGCTTCCGACGACCGCCGAGGAGCTTGCCGCAGCGGCGGGCGTCGGCGAGGACGCGGCGCGGCGCGAGCTGGCGGCGCTTGCGGAGGAAGGGGGCGCCGTCGCCCTCCCCTCCCGCGACGGGCGCCCGCGCTACGCCGCGCCCCGAGCGCTGCAGAGGCACCGCGCCGCCCTCGAGAACGCGCTGCTGCGCTTCCATGCCGAAGAGCCCGACCAAGCGGGCATCGCGAAGGACGCGCTTCGGCGCCGCTGCCTTCCGCGCGCTCGGGGCGCTCGAGCGTCAGGGGCGCGTCGTGCGCGTGAGCGCCGACCTCTGCTTCGACGCCGCCGCCCTCGGGGCGCTCGAGGCCGCGGCGCGCGAGCGCCTTGCGGCGGGGCCGGCCACGGCCGCCGAGCTCAAGGAGGCCATGGGGACGAGCCGCAAGTACGCCATCCCGCTGCTCGAGCACTTCGACGGGAAGGGCCTCACCCGCCGCGAGGGCGACCTGCGCGTCCTCAACGTCCGCTGAGCGCGCGACCGCGCGTTGCGTCCGCGCGCCCCTCGCAGCTTTCGCCGAGCGAGCGGAAACGGCGGGGGCCTCCGTCCGTGGACGGAGGCCCCCGGTGAGAGAGCGATATCGACGGGAGCCGTTGGCGGAGATGCGTGCGAATCGAACGCACCCGAGACGTTCTGCGCGCCTCACAGCGGCTTTGAAGGCCGTGGGGCCCACCAGGGCCCGTCCATCTCCCCGCCGTCGACGATGCGCCGGATGCGGCGCCCGAACATGATAGCGCATGCGTCGGCGAAGTCAAACGCCGAACCGCGCGCGTCGCCGCAAAAGCAGGAAAAGGGCCGAAAGGCCGAAGGGCCGCCCTCAGCCGTCGGAGCCCCCGCCGCCTGCGGCATGGGAGACGTCCGCGCGCGCCACGTGCCGCACCGTCTCGAAGCGCGCAAGCTCCACGTCGTCGTCGGCGGGGTCGATGCCCGCCGAGCGCTTGGCGAGCGCGACCTGCTCCCACGCCGCGGCGACGCCTTCGAGCCCCGGCAGCGCGACCCCCCGCCGCCTCCCCTTCGACACCGCCACGCCCCAGCGCGCAGGATCGAGCTCCGCTGCCGACGCGACCGGCAACGGCGGGCGCAGCACGTCCACCGCGTACGTCAAACCACCAAGCTCGCAGGAGCGAACGGGAGCGAAGCGCGCGCCGCCCGCGGCGGCCGACGCGGCGTTTCTCATGATCTCGTCGGCCACGCATCCGGTGACCGGCTCGAACGTTCCCGCGCGCCCGCGCAGCCCGGCACGGTCGCACAGCGACACGAACACGCCCGCGCGCTCGTCCAAAAGCTCCGAAGGCAGGTGCTCGGGACGGTCGATGGGGCCTCCCGAGCGGGCGAGCCCCTCGACGCTCTTTTTCGCGAGCGCAGCGTACGGATCGCTTTCCGTCCTGGGGACATGAGAGCCGGCCACCTCGCGCGCGGCCGCCGCAGCGTCGATGGGCGACGGGACCGCCCCGTCGCCCTGCGCGCCGCGCACCTCGAACGCGCCCGCGATCCGTTCCGCGCGAGCCGGAGCCGCGCCGTCCAAGAGCTCGTGCGTGAAGGGGGCTCCCTCGAGCGCGCCCGCCATGATCTGCAGCGGCCTGAGCAGACACGCGCCGGCCGCCTCGGCGAGGGCCGGATCGACGGACAGGAACCCCTCAAGGTCGCCCGCATCGAGGAGTGCCGCCGTCTCGCGCGCGAACACGAGCGCTTCCGGACGCGCGTCGGCGCGCGGCTTCTCGCGCACGTCCTCGAAAGCCCCTCCGCGATCGCAGCCCAGGCTGCCGATCGCCACGAACACGCACTTCCTGCCCAGATCGCGCGCGGCCTCCGCGATGCAGCGGCCGAGGGCCCGGTGTGTCTCGGGAGAGAGGTTCGAGACGCCCACGCGCACGATGCGGGCGCCCTCAAGCGCCCCGCCCAAAAGCGCCAGCACGGAGGAGGTCGCGCGGTCGAGCCGAACGTCCCCCATCCCGCTGCCGCAGATGGGCACCGCGTGCTTGCGCGCGCACGCGGCCACGCGGGCTACGAGCGCCCCGTCGTAGCGCACCGCGTTCGGAAAAACCCGCCAAGCGCCCGCGGCCGCAAGGGCCGCCTCCCCGGTGGACAGGTGGAAGCAGTCGAGGAACCGCGGCGCGTGCGGGCAGGCCACGACCACCGTCTCGGGCGCGTGCGCGCCGATGCGGCGCGCCACCTCGCGGACCGCCCCGAACGCGCCCGCCGCGTCGGCGCATCCCGATCCGACGCCGCCCGCCGCGTCGCTGCGCTCGGGCTTGCGACCTCGAAGCGGCGGATGGGAAACGACATATGCGGCGACGATGCTCATGGCGAGCCTCCTTTCACGCGGGAGCGAGCGCACGGGGCTTGGCGCGGCACCGGGCGGGCGCGTCCTTGCAAGCCATCCCGCACTTGCAAACGCGCGCTTTCCGCACGACCTTACCGCCAACCCCCTCCTTCGCCGCGCAGACGCGCCGAGCGTTGCCGCCCGGTGCCGCCCCCGTCAAGCGCCCGCCACGCGAAACGGCCCGTCGGCGCGCCCGCAGGGCGGCCCCGGCCGTGTGTCGGCAACGAGCGGAAGCGCACGGTGGAGGGCCGTTCAGCCCGTCGGAAAGAGGAGGGACGCGATGCCGATGACGACGATACCCGCCACCTCGCACGCGGCGCAGGCGGCCAGCTCCCATCCGAAGGAGAGCCGGGAGAGCGCGGGGACGCGGCGCTTGGCCGGACGGCGATCCGAGACCAGATAGAGCACGGGGCAGAACATGAGGGCGAACATCGCGTAGTAGCAGATAGCGCGCCCAACGAGGGGCATCGCGGCGATGTCGCTCTCCGGAGTCGGGAACAGCGCCACCCCCGTCGAGACCGCGAAGAGCGCGAGCGCCACGGCGAGCACCATCCCGTTCCACACCATGCCCGCCGACGCGGGCACTCTCTCCCACAGCCCTGAGCGCCGTTCCCGGCCACTCTCCTTCGCGGCGGCATCGGAGGTCGGGAGCGGCACCGCGGCACCAAGGGCCGCGGGCTTTCCCTCCGGCCCTTCGGGTGAGCGGGCTTTCGCGGGCGCGGACACGGCGACCAGCGAAGCGGGATCGGGCGCGGGAAGCGTGAACGCACCGTCGCAGAGAGCCGTCGAGCCCGCGACGCCCAAAGGACCCCGCCGCGTCTGCGCGACCGAGGCCTCCCGCGCGCAGGACGCGCCCGCCGCGGCCTCGAACGCCGCCTTCAGTTCGGCGGCGCTGCCATAGCGCGCGGAGGGATCGAACGCGGTGGCGCCTTGGATCACGGCGCGCAGCGCCTCGGGCACGAACTCGTGCGCATAGCCCCTCGCCCGCGCAGCGGCGTCGGGCGTCTGCTCGGTCAGGCAGAAGTACAGAAGGAGCCCCAAGGCGTACACGTCGCTGCGCTCGTCGGTCTGCCCGAACCCGAACTGCTCCGGCGGGGCGTAGGCCCGCGTCCCGAAGCGCCGTGTGTCGGCCTCGGCCCCTTCGCTGAACGACCGAGCGATGCCGAAGTCGATGAGGGTGAGGCCGCCCGGCGCGAGCATGACGTTGGAGGGCTTGAGGTCCCGATGGATGAGGGGCGGGTCGAACCCTTCGTGCAACTCGCCCACGGCATCGCACAAGGAGGGGAGCACCTCGCGCGCCAAAGCGACCGAGGGATCGCGGCGGTACACCGCCTCGGCCAGCGTCTCGCCACTCACATGCTCCATGACCACGACGCGCCGCTCGCCTGCGGAGTAGCACTCCACGATGCGGGGCAGATGTAAAAACCTGCGACCCGAGCGCTGCGCTTCGGCGATGCGCTCGTAGGCGGCTCCGAAACCGTCGCCCTCAAGGTATTTGCGCACGTAGGGTCCTTGCTCGGAGCCGTTCGCCCCCACGAAGTAGACGCGCTGGGTCGTCTCGGAGGGGCTTCGCTTCAGCACGGCGTCGACGCGGTAGCATTCGTCGCGCGCAAGGGAGTCCAGATGTTGTGCGAGTTCGTCGGACATGATGGGATATGGTAGCAGAACGCGGCGCAAGCGGAAGCCTCGCGCCCTGGCGTAGGCCGAGCGCGCGGCTCGCGTTCGGCCCTTCAGCAGATCGTGTCCTCTCCGAAGCGGTACAACTCCTCGTCGGCCTTCTGCAGCGGATAGCCGCGATCGAGGCAGAAGATGATGATGGCGTCGCGACGGTTCTTGCAGTACAGCTCGTTCGCGCCCGCCGCCTGCAGAAGCCGGTTCGCCTCCTTGAGCGAAAGCCCCATCGCGAACGCCAGCTGCAGCACCTTGTCCCGCGACGCGCCGCGCTGCCCCATGAATATCTGGTAGCCGAACGTGTCGTTGAGGCCCGCCCGACGCACCGTCTCGGCGCGCTCGAGGCCCTTCTCCTCAAGCAGCTGCCGCAAATACTCGGACAGCGTGCGCTTCTCAAGCCGATGCCGCTCCGCGAATGCGTGAGGATCGGGAGCCGCGAGCAGCTCCTGCAACAACTCTTCGGTCAACGGCTCCTCCACGCGGCGCTTCCCTCTCTTTCGTTTCCCACCTGGCTTCATGATAGCAAAGAAACGCTCGTCGATGAGCCGATGCGAGCATCCTCCCATCGACGAGCGCCCGTTGGCGACAGCACTTTAAAATCCCGTCACATCGGCGAGCTCGAAGCTTGCGGGGGCCTCGTCCCCGCTCACGGAGGCCAAAGCCTCGAACTTCCACGAAACGCCGTCGGAAAGGTTGTTCGTGTTGGCCCATGCGGTTCCCACCTGCGTGCCCGAGGCGTCTTTGAGCACGTAATTGACTTGCAGATAGCCGAAATCCTTCCCGGAGGTGTTCGTCAGGGTTCCCGTGACGGCGTACATCCCGAACCCCTTGTCCACCATCTGCTCGTCGGCGATCTCGTACTTTCCCGCGTCCGGCGCGGCGTCCTGCCCGGCATCCGTCTCGGAGTCTGCCTCGACCGAGGAGCCGTCCTCCGTCGTGACGACGTTCGTGCTTTCGTCGACCGCGTTCACAAAGGCTCCGCAGGAGGCGAGCGATACCAGAACGGACACGGCGCACACGGCAAGTCCCACGACGGCCATGCCCCTCCCCTTCTTCGCCCCCTTCGACGAGGCCGCGATGCCCACGATGCCGAAGATGACGCCGAGCAACCCGGCGAGGATCGAGAAGCTGTTGACGATGGGAACGACCGACACGAGAAGCGCAACGATGCCGAGCACAAGCGATGTCACCGCCATGGCCGACACGGGCCGCCCCTCATCCGGACGAGAGGCGACGGGCGCCTCCCATCCCGCAGGGTTCTGATTTTGCTGCATAACCGTCCTTCCTGTAGAGGGCCGAAGCCCTGTTCCCCTATGTGCGACGCATATGCTAGAGAAAACCGCACCCGAAAACATTAGCTGCAAGCTATATTACGGCGAAAGGACTGGGAGGGGGCAGCGGTCGAGAGGATCACTGTGGCGCACCGGGGCTTCGGCGCTTCCACCCGGCGCGCGAACTCGGCTTGCGGCTTCCACGGGCCCTCCTCCAGCCCCGCCGCGCACGATCGCGGCCACCCTCGCGTTCGCGAAGCGCGCAACGATAGCCGACTCTCCCGAGAAACGCACGAGCCGCGTGCTAAGGGCCGAACAGCCATCCTGCGCGCGGCTCGGAAGGCACCCTTAGAAGTCCACCGTGTCGGGGTCGAGGCCGGACTGCCCGAGCGGGTCGAGCGCGTCGATACGCTGCAGATCCTCCTCCGAGATGTCGAACCAGAAGATGCGCGCGTTCTCGGAGATGCGCGCCGGATCCGTGGACTTCGGCAGCGGGATGGCGCGGCGCTGCAAGCACCAACGCAGACACAGCTGCGCCGTCGTGCAGCCGTAGACGGCCGCGATGTCCGCAAGCGCCTCGCTTCCGAGCACCCGTCCGCGCCCGAGCGGCGACCACGCCTCCACCACGATGTCGTGGCGATCGCAGAACGCGCGCGTCTCCTTTTGGGCGCAGCCGGGATGCAGCTCGATCTGGTTCACCATGGGAAGGATGTCGGCCGCGTCCATGAGCGGCTCGAGATGGCGGCGCTTGAAGTTGCTCACGCCGATGGCGCGCACCCGGCCGTCTCGGTACAGCTCCTCGAGGGCGCGCCAGGTTTGCCGGTTCGTGCGCTGCCACTCGTCGTCAGGGCCTTGCGCAGCCGGCCAATGGACGAGGTACAGATCGAGGTACTCGAGGCCGAGCCTCTCGAGCGACCCTTCGAAGGCCCTGAGCGCGGCGTCGCGGCCGCGGTGGTCGTTCCACACCTTCGAGGTCACGAACAGCTCTTCGCGGGCGATGCCGCTCTCGCGCAGCGCCCTGCCCACGTCGGCCTCGGTTCCGTAGGCCTCGGCCGTGTCGATGTGCCGGTAGCCGTCGGCAAGGGCTTGCCTCAAAGCCCCGAGGCCCGCATCGCCCTCGGGCAGCTCCCACGTGCCGAATCCCACGCACGGCACGCCCGTGCCGTTGCGCAGCTCGATGCGGTCCTTCGCGCTTTCCAATCGCGCCATGGCGCCTCCTCTCGCACGCGCCCACCGCAGGCTGGGCGCACGGTTCGTCGTCACGCGCCACGATACGGCCGAAACGCAGAAGGTCGCCGAACCGTAGCGCAACCGTGAGGCCGGAGGAACGCACGCTTCACTCTTCGTCCACGCGCATGCGGCACGCTTTCGTCTGGGAGCGGCGGCGCTTGTCGGCCAGACGCCGCTCTTTCGCCGCGCGGGAGGGCTTCGTGGCGCGCCGGGGCTTCGGCGCCGCCGCCCTGCGCGCGAACTCGGCTCGCAGCTTCCGAAGGCACAGCTGTCGGTTGCGGAACTGGCTGCGCGACTCGCGCGACGTGACCGAGACGCCGCTGGGTCGATGCGTCATGCGCACCGCCGAGTCGGCGGTGTTCACGCACTGCCCGCCCGGCCCGCGCGCATGGAAGGTCTGCACTTCGCAATCGCACGCCAGCTCATCGAGGGGCTGCGCCGCCCACCGGGCGAAGTCGCGATATGTCGGATGATCGAAATCCATAAGGGCATGATAGCGCATATTCAGGGAGGGAGCCCTGTCGCCCCGCACGGTCACCGCATCCGGACGCACGGGCGGCACCGAGATCGCGAGGCGACCCGACCCGGTCGCCCCCGTCGAGCGCGATCATCCCGCAAGGCGGCGGTAGAGGGGCAGGAAGCCCTCCTCGAGACGGCGGCAGAGCAGCTTCTTGTGCGATGCGCGTACGGCGTCGGACATGAGGGGGATGCCGTAGGCTTCCGCTGGCACGCCGTCGACGAGCGCGCAGACAGCCTCCATGTCCACCGCCTCGACGAAGCGGATCACCGCCGCGTCGAGGTCGGGGTTGCTCGTGGAAGCCATGTACTCGAACGGATGGATGGCGCTTCCCCTGCCGTCCTCCGTCGGAAGCCGGTAGCAGGAGACGTTCGTGCCGAACGCGCCCTGCTCCACTTCGGCCGCGCCCTCCAAGCGGCTCTCGGCAAGCGAAGGGCTGCGCTTGCCGAACAGCGAGCTGCCCAGATCGTACACCGGCGCCAGCGCATAGGAGCGCCCCGGCCCCATGAGCAGCCCCTAGTTGCCGTTGTTGCGGTCGGGGTTCTTGATGAACGCGTCCACCACGAACATGTCCCAGAACCGCTCGCGCACGCCGGGCACCGAGCGCAAAAGCTCCGACGCCTCGATGGCCGCCAGCACGTCCTCCGGATACACGCTCTCGCCGTCCGAGGGCGCAAAGCTGAACCCCGCATCGTCGTCCGACAACGCGTTCTTGATCTCCTTGAACTCGAAGAGGCGCTTGTCAGGATGGGTGAAGTCCTTGCAGGCGCACACGATCTTGCCCGCGCGGTACCCCAGCCGCGTCTCATGCGCGGGGATGCCCAGCGACGCGTAGATATGCGCGCCCAGGTATTCGGAAACCGGGCTCGACGTGTAGGGCGGCAGGTGCTTGCCGCGCAAATCGCGCGTGGTGCGCGGTTACTTCGCGATCCACGGCTCGCCGTCGATGAGGATGCCCTCCTTCTGCCCGGCGCGCCCACCGTAGAACAGCCCGCTTTTCTCGCATTCGCGCAGATCGACTATCTCCACCACGGCCCGCACCTCCTTCTCATCCACCGCGCAACGATGCGCCCGATTGTACCAGAAAGGATGCGAATCGCGGCACAATAAGGGGCACACCCCGACACGCACAAGAGGTGCCCACAGGCACCCGCGCGCAAGGCCCTCTGCACCGCACCCGGCGCATTGTCGCCCGAAAAACACGGTTTTCGCCTCTGAAGGGGGTGCGGACAAAAAGTTGGACACTCCGGTGTCCGGATTGGAGTCCGCATGTACCCGTTGGAGACCAGGGAGCTCGCCGTGGAGGCCGTCGCGGCGGGGTTCAGCCTGACCGAGGCGGCCGAG
>NZ_PPEL01000058.1 GCF_002899695.1 Rubneribacter badeniensis | reverse complement strand
GCCCGGGAAGGCGGCCGCGCACGCCGCCCAGGCGACGGGTGGCGCGGGGGACGAGGCGCTTGCGCTGCCGCACTCGGTGGAGGGCCGCCCGCTTGCGCGCATCGGCGTGCGCGCGCTGCCGTGGGCCCCTGCGTCGCTGGTGGTGCCGGACACCTTGCGCACCGTCGAACGCGACAACGCGTGCCGCGGGACGAAGCACCTGGTGCTGCCCGAGGGTCTCGAGGTCGTCGACGCGCACTGCTTCTGCTCGCGCATCCTCGAAGGGCCCGTGTGCGTGCCGGCCAGCGTGCGCTCTGTCGGCGAGGGCTGCTTCGAGTACGCCGTGTGCCGGCTCGCGCGCACGGGGACGATCGTCCACGTGTCGGCCGACCAGCTGCTGACGTGCTTTCTGGACGATCCCGCCGACGGCGTCCCCTTCGACTTCGCGCGCTACGACGCGCTGCTGCTCTCGGGCAAGAGCCTGCCGGACCGCCTGGGCGCGCTGCTGCACCGCCTTTCCGCGCCGTATCGCTTGGACGGCGAGGTGCGCGCGGCGCTCGTGGCGCGGCTGCGCGATCAGGAGCGCGCGGCGCAGGAGCGCGTTGCGCGCGAGGGCGATGCGGGGATGGTGCGGGCGCTTGTGGAGGCGGGCTTCATCGACGAGCGCACCTTCGATGGGCAGATCGAGCTTTTGCGCGCGTGCAACCGCACCGATTGCGTGGCCTACCTCATGGAATGGCATCGCGGCCAAGGCGGCGGGAAGGCGCGGCCGTCGCGCGAGCGCTTCGCGCTGTAGCGGCGACGGGCGGCGCGACGCTTCGGCCGTGTGCGAGCCTCATCAGGCGGGGGAATTTATATCCGATAAACCCTAGACAAAGAAGGTCTCGTGCTCTATATTGAGTTCGCACTTAAAATTAAGTTAGAACTTAATATAGAGTTCGCACTTGCCTCGCCGTTGAATGCGAGGCGGTAGTCGCCGGTTGATGCTAGAGGAGGCGAAGCAAATTGCCGAAGAAGCGTTATGCGTGCAGCTCGAAAACGAGGAAGCGCATCTACGAGGCGGCGACGAAGCTGTTCACCGAGAACGGCTACCAAGCGGTCACGCTCTCCGATATTGCCAAGGCGGCTGACGTCTCCACCGGTACCCTGTATCGCTATTTTCCCTCTAAGGGCGACTTTCTCGTCTACATCGGCAGGGATTCCGTCGAGCGTCTCGAGCAGTTCGCCCAGAAGCTTCCTTCGGACATGCCTGTATTCGATGCCGTGCTGGCCGTTCTTCTCGAGGACATAGCGGGTACGAAGGGCATTTTTTTCACATCGATCAAATCCGACGCCGAAGGTCTGCAATTCCAAGCGAGCGATGTCCGTCTCGCGTACTCATCCGAGATATACTCGAGCAAGAATCATCTCGACTTCGAAATTGAGACGCGAAGGAGGCTGGTCGGCATCTACTCGTCGATTCTTGCGGAGGCTCAGAAACGCGGCGAACTCGACGCTGGCCTCGATGTCGATATCGCTGCGCAGATTATCGTGGCTATTTTCTTCCAAGAACTCGACAAGGGGATGTACAACTACGACTACCCTTACGAACCCGAATTTAGGGGAAAGCTGAGGTTTCTCCTCGGCGACAGTCTGCTTGTTTCCATCGCCTGATCGTATAGCGAGGAAGGAGACGGGGGAGATCGGGCGTGGGCGCGATTTCGTCTAATCGCGCATGTTGTTTCTGGTATATCGAAGGAGGTAGAAATGTCGTTCAACACCACGAAGGTTTCGAGGCGCGCGTTCGTCAAGGGCGCTGGCGCTGTTGCCGCTGCCGCGGCTTTCAGCGGCTCTTTGGCTTGCAAGCCTGTCGAGGCCTTCGCAGAAACCGTCGGCAACGCCGCCGACGCCGGCACCCAGGGTGAGGTGTACGGTCACTGCCGCATGTGCATGCTCTGCGGCTCCTGCAGCTTCGTCGCGACCATGAAGGATGGCGTGGTCGTCAACATCGAGGGCGACCCCGATCGCGCGAACAACGCCGGCACCCTTTGCCCGCGCGGCAAGAGCGCCATCATGAACGTGTACAACCCCAACCGCATCAAGGCGCCCATGAAGCGCACCAATCCGGAGAAGGGCATGGAGATCGACCCAGGCTGGGTGGAGATCAGCTGGGACGAGGCGCTCGACATCGCGGCCGAGAAGATTCGCGAGTGCTATGACACCGACATCCGCAAGCTCGTCCAGATGTACAGCTTCGCGCCGTATGAGAGCGGGCATGCGACCCTCGGCATCGGCCTGTGGGCCCACGCTCTTGGCACGCCGAACTCCAGCTCCACGAAGGGCCAGATGTGCGCCATCCACTACGGTGGCTGCTATACGCTCTCGGCCTTCCCCACAGTGAACTATGACGGTAAGTACAACGACTACCTGGTCATCCTCGGAAAGTCGGTGGGCTACGACTCTGGACTTGCCGGCGGCGATGCGCGAACCTTTGTCGAGAACCTGCGCCGCGGTGCCAAGTACATCACCGTTGGCCCCCGTGCCTCGATGGAGGCCACGCGCGGCGAGTGGGTGTCTGCGCGCCTTGGCAGCGACCTATCGCTTGTGTACGCGTGGATGCACTGTATGCTCTACGAGATAGAGAACGGCTTCGACGAGCTCTTCGTCAAGAACCGCACCAACTCCCCGTATCTCATCGACGCGAACGGCGACTACGTCCGGGGAGAGGGCGGCAAGCCGATGATCTGGGATGCGACGTCCAACTCCGCCAAGACTTGGGACGATGCAACTCTGGGAGATCCGGCTCTGTTCGGTAATTATGAAGTAAGCGGCGAGGCTTGTCAGCCTGCATTCCAGGCGTTCAAAGAATCCCTCAAGAACTTCACACCTGAGTGGGCCGAGGCGTACAGCACCGTTCCGGCAGCCAAGATCCGAGAGATCGCCAACGGCCTTGTCGAGCACGCCCAGTTCGGCGCCACGGTCGAGATTGATGGACAGACATTGCCGCTGCGCCCCGCCGCCGTCATCATCGGTCGCGGCGTCACCAACCAGGAGGACGGAACGCTCTGCGACATCTACAGCCGCGTGCTCAACATGCTGCTTGGCAACATCGGCTATCCGGGCGGCATCATCTCCAACATGTACTGCAACTACCTGGTCAACGATGTCGACGGCACCACCGAGCCGTACTTCGAGGCCAAAACCTGCACGAGCTTCAACTGGCCGCCGCAGGGCCTCGACTACGCCGACGTGTTTCCGCATCGCCATTCCACCAATACGCTCATGATGCGCACCATGTGCGATCCCGAGTACTACGGCTTTGATTACAAGCCCTCCGTGGTGGTGTCCTGCGGTTCCAACCCCATCACGGTGACTGCCGATCCTGAAGTGGCCGAGCAGGCTATGAAGAGCGTCGACTACGTCATCTACCAAGGGTGTTACCACATGGACGAGATGGCAATGTTGTCCGATCTGCTGCTGCCCGAGCATGCCTCGCTCGAGACGCACACCTGCCATCTGTTCCCTGGCAACGAGGGGTCTGCCACCAACTCCGACCCCAATTTTCCGGCCTCCAACCGCGGCGTCGTGGTGCGCAAGGGCATGAAGCCGCTCTACAACACCATGGACGGCAACGATCAGCTCATCGAGATATTCGACCGTATGGGCCTCATCGACTTGTGGAATACCACCGCCAACGAGAACGGCTGCATCGGCTACGCGGCGCTCACCGGCTTCGGCCAGGTTCCCCCGGCGGCAGTGCAGTTCGAGAATCCCGATATCAAGCTGGAGATGGGGCGCAAGTACACGGCCGAGGAGATGTTCGACACCTGCCTCAAGTCGGCCTTTGGCGAAGACAAGGGCCTCGATCATCTCGACGAGGTCAAGATGATGCCCTATCACGGTTTCTACGGCGCCGACGTGTACCCGTCCTATCGCAACCAGGACGTGCGCTTTACCGTGTACCTCGAGGCGCAGAAGCGTTCCGGCGACTTCCTCATCCCGAAGATGCAGGAGGTGCAGGATTCCGGTTTCGACTTGGAGGAGCGCATCAAGTACCCCATCGCCGAGTTGCGCCGTCGATACACCCCGCTGCCGTACTGGCCTGAGCACCGCCAGATCGACAACCAGCCCGAGGAGTTCGATTTGTTCGCCTGCAACTACCGTACCCCGTTCTACATGTTTCGTCTCGCGAACATGGATCAGGACCCTATTCGCCGCGATTACTCCGAGCGCTACCAGCCCGACAGCAACGCCGTTTTGATCAACGCGGCTACGGCTGCGGAGAAGGGTCTGAAGGAAGGCGATCAGATGTTGGTCGAATCCCCGTTCGGTTCGACGAAGGGCAAGGCGCATCTGACCGAGACCATTCGCCCCGACACCGTCGCCATCTGCGGCGCACGCGGTCGCAAGACATCTTGGATGGGCAAGGAGCTGCTTGAGGATACCAACATGAACGACCTCATGAGCGGCGACTTCGGCTACATCGACCCGATTCACGGCGGCGTCATCGACACCGTTCGCGTGAAGGTTTCCAGGGCTTAGGGGGAGAGACATGACTCACTACGGAATGCTCATTGACGTCGGCACCTGCGCCGGATGCAATGCCTGCACCATGGCATGCAAGTATCAGAACGCCACGCCCCACGGCACCTATTGGTGCAAGGTCCTCTCGGGCGAGCGTGGCACGTACCCCAACGCGGTTCAGACGGTGCTGCCCATGAGTTGTCAGCATTGCTCGAACGCCCCTTGCGTGCGCGTTTGCCCCACAGGTGCCAGCCATTACGATGAAAACGGCAACGTGCAGGTGGACTACGGCAAGTGCATCGGCTGCCGCATGTGCATGGGCGCCTGCCCTTACGATGCCCGCTCCTTCAACTGGTTCGACTCCGCTGAGCACCCCTACTACGAGGGATTCGAGCAGACTCCCTACGAGCAGATGCGCGCTGCCGAGCATCCTGTCGGCGTCGTGGAGAAGTGCGTGATGTGCCACGGTCGCACGGAGGAGGGCAAGGAACCCGCGTGCGTTCAGACCTGCATCACCAAGTCGCGCTGGTTCGGCGACCTGGACGATCCCACGAGCGAGCTGTGCAAAAAGATCGAAGAGATGGGCGCCAGGCCGCTCAAGCCTGAGCTGGGCACGAAGCCGAGTGTCTACTACGCCGGCCTGGTCGATTAAGGAGCAACATATGAAAACCATTGCTAAGACGGCCTCCGGGCTGCGGAGGTACCCTCTCTGGCTCTATGCTGTGCTGGCGGTCATCACTCTCGTCGGCATCGGCGCTTGGGTCTATCAGCTAATGAACGGGCACCATGTGACGGATATGTCTAACGCGACCTACTGGGGCATCAACATCACCATGTTCATGTTCTTCGTGGGGCTGTCGGCCGGCGGCCTCATCGTCGCGAGTTCGGCGCACGTGTTCAACATCGAAAGCTTCAAGAAAGTGGCGCTGCCCGCAGTCATCACTTCGACGGTGTGCATCTGCTTAGCGGCCGGCTATATCCTCGTTGACCTCGGCAGCATCGAGCGCATCTTCCAGATGATTATCACGCCCAACCTCGTGTCGCCCCTTGTGTGGGACATGACGGTGATCGCGTTGTACCTCGTTATCAACATCCTTGACATCGTCTGGATCGTCAAGGGCGACGAGCGCAAAGTGGCCGTCCTCTCCCGCGTTGCGTTGCCCGTGGCCGTTCTCGTCCACTCTGTCACTGCTTGGATATTCAGTCTGCAGATCGGCCACATGTGGTATTCGGCCATCATGGCTCCCATCTTCGTGGTGAGTGCGCTCGACTCAGGCATGGCTCTTTTGCTGCTCGTCCTGATCGCGCTCAAAGCGCGCGGCATGTTCTCCTTCAGCGACGCGCTCATGAAAAGCCTGGCGGGTCTACTTGCCGTATTCGTCGCCATCGATGCCTATCTCATCGGATGCGAGCTTTTGACCATGGCGTATCCCGGTGGGCACGAGGCGGCGGCCTTCACGGTGCTGACAACCGGCGCGACTGCCCCGTTCTTCTGGTTCGAGGTGATTGGCGGTCTTGCCATCCCGTTCCTTATCCTCGTTTTCTCTGGGAATCGTGGGAACAAGGTGCTTGTGGCCGTCTCTAGCGTGCTCATTGTCCTCGGCGTGCTCTGCAAGCGCATTTGGCTGCTGTTCACGGCTTTCATTTCCCCCTATGCCGAGCCGTCTCCCATGGTGCCGGACTACCAAATGGCGCAGTGTACTTTCTCGCCGACCGGTTTCGGTGCGTTCTACGCGCCTACGCCGCCCGAGTACCTCATTCTGTTTGGCGTTATCGCCCTCGGCGCGCTTGGCTTCATGGTGCTCACAGGGCTGCTCAGCAAGCCGAAGGACAGTGAGTAGACGGGATTTCTCCCGTGTTTGGCGGGGAAGGCGGGCAAGTGCCGCAGACAGGAGGTTGTTTTTCAATGGATGCGAATCGCGGGATCGAGCTTGAACAGAGAATCGTGCTGGTCGATCTTCTCAGCTCGCTGTTTCTAACGCTGCCAGACGAGGCGCTGCTTGAGAGTTTGCTCACCCTGGAGTGGGGCGAGAGCGACAGTGCCGGCAGTAACGAGATTGCCGCCTACATCGAGGAGCGTCGTGATGCCGATCGCGAAGAATTGCTCTTGGAGTTGGGTCGCGACCGAGCGCGTCTCATGCGTGGCGCCAACAACGAGGGTATGCGTTCGGCCTACGAGTCGCTGTACAGTGCGACCGCGGCCAACGAGTCCATTGGCAGCCTCAACCGCTTCTACGCCGATGCCGGATTTGCGCTTGCCGAGGGCGTTCACGATACGGTGGATCAGATCGGCGTCGAGATGGCTTTTTGTTCGGTGCTTATGAAGCGCGAGTCAGAGGCGCTTCGCCAAGGCGACGAGGCTAAGGCCGATGAGTGGCGCGAGGTGCGCATGTGCTTCATGGCGCAGCATCTCGGCCGGTGGGTTCACAACTATGTTGCGGACATGCGCACGTTCGCTCTCACGGGCTTCTACCGCGGCGTGGCTTTGCTCATCGACGAAGCCTTCTAGTCTGCCGCTCCTCACCCTCCCCTCTGCCGGCCGCAGGTTTCTCTTCGCCTGCGGCCGGTTCTGTGCGGCCTGATGCGGTGCACGGACTACGCAGAGGGTGCTTCTTCCTGAAGATCGCTGAGTCGTTCTCGTGGCGTGGTTGCTGTGACAGCCTTGCGAAGCGGCCGACGGTGGATACATGCTAGACGAACCGCAAGGAGCGCTTGTCCCTCACGGCTCTAAGAGACGCCTCGGTGGTTTGGGTTTAGTGATCGTGCTCCTTTCCCTATGGATGGGGAGCGCGTCTCTTATCACCGGGTGCGGCTCGATGATGAGAGAACCAAACTTCAAGAGCGGGATCGCCAGCGCAACGAGCTCCGAAACGGTGATGTCTTCGCTCGGGCCACAGTGGCGACTTCCAGTGAGCGCGCGTCATGCGATCGAGTGCGCTTTGCGCGTATGGACTCAGCGCAAAGCGGCACATTAAGTGCCGTTTTCCATTCATCTAGAATAATGGGAGAGAGGGTCATGCTGTTGTGCGGTTCCTGCTCGCCGGTATAACGAGGCGATCTACGTCCGGATGGCGCGACGTCATGAAACGCCGTCTCGTTCTTGTGCGGATTCAGCGCCGTTCGAACGTCGACGCCGTGGGGGCCCCGATGTCTTTCCGACGCTAATCCAACGCGAGTTCGGCGCGAAGCGGACGCTGCCGATCATTGCGCGCGATGCTATACTGAACAGTTCAAGTTTGGGCTAGCATGAAGAGGTGCGCGATGATCGACGAGATCCAAGTTGAGAACCTCGCCCTGATCCGTGAGGCCGCGCTCGAGCCGGCGCGCGGCCTCACGGTGCTCACGGGCGAGACGGGCGCGGGCAAGACCGCGCTGCTCTCGGCGTTGAAGCTGCTCATGGGCGAGCGCGCCGACAAGGGGGCCGTCCGCGACGGCGAGGAGGCGCTGTCGGTGGCGGGAAGGTTCTACGGCGTCGCCTGCGCCGAAGACCCCGAAACCGATCCCCCTTCGGCTGAGAGCGGCCTTGGCGACCTCCGGGAGGTCGTGGCCGTTCGCCGCGTGACGGCCGATGGGCGCTCGCGCGTGTCCCTCGATGGTCGCATGGCCAGCGTTGGAGAGCTTGTGCGCACCGTGGCGCCCACCATCGATCTGTGCGGCCAGCACGAGCACCAGCAGCTTATGGAGGCGTCCCGGCACGTGCGCATGCTCGACGCGTGGGCGGGCGAGGCGGTGGCGCGGGTGCGCGCCGTCTACGAGGACGCGTTCGCAACGGCGAGCGCGGCCGCGGCCGAGCTGGCGCGGGTGCGCGAGGCGGGCGAGGCATCCTCGGCCAAGCTCGACGAGGCGCGCTTCGTGCTGCAGCGCATCGACGCGGTGGATCCGCGCGAGGGCGAGTACGACGAGCTGGCAGCCGAGCTGGCGCGCGTGGAGCACGCCGAAGCGCTCGCGGTCGCGGCGAACGCCGCGCACGAGGCGCTTGCGGGCGAGCAGGGTGCGCTCGACGCGCTCGGCAGCGCCATCTCGGCGCTCGACGGCGCGGCGCGCTACGATGCGAAGCTCGGCGAGTTCGCCGAATCGCTGCGCGAGGCGGGCTACGTGCTGGAGGACATGGCGCGCGAGACGCGTGACTATCGCGAGGGCGTGGAGTTCGACCCGGAGGCGCTTGCCCGGCAGCAGGAGCGCATGGCTTCGCTGCAGGGGCTTGTGCGCGCGTACGGCCCGCGCATGGCCGACGTGCTCGAACGCCGTGCGGAGGCGGCCGAGCTCGTGTCGCTCGTGGACGACGCCGCCGAGCGCGAGCGCGCGGCGCGGCAAAAGCTCGATCAGGCCGAGGAGGCGCTTGCGCAGGCGGCGTCCGTGTTGGCTGAAGCGCGCGCCGAGGCCGCGCCGCGCTTCGCCGAAGCCGTGTGCGCGCAGATGGGCCGCCTGGAAATGGGCGGCGCGCAGCTCGTGTGCGACCTTGCGCCGCTCGAGCGCGGCCAATGGACGAAGGCGGGGCCGCAGACGGTGGAGTTCCTGTTTCGCCCCGGAGCCGGGATGCGGGCGCGCCCGCTTTCGCGCATCGCGTCGGGCGGCGAGGTCAGCCGCGTCATGCTGGCGGTGAAGGTGGTGCTCGGCGAGGTTGACGAGGTGGACACGCTCGTGTTCGACGAGGTGGACGCCGGCGTGGGCGGCTCGACCGCCGTCGCCCTGGCCGACGTGCTGGCCGACCTCGCGCGCACGCACCAGGTGATCGTCGTGACGCACCTCGCGCAGGTGGCCGTGCGCGGCGAGGCGCACTACGTGGTGCGCAAGGCCGAGGGCGAGGGCGGCATGCCCGAGACGGACCTGCGCCGCCTGGCCGAGAAGGAGCGCCCCGCCGAGATCGCCCGCATGCTCTCCGGCGACGCCACCGAGGCCTCGCTTGCCCACGCGCGCGAGATGCTGGCGCGGTCGCGGGGGTAGCGCGGCGGGATCGTTCGCGCGGCGGGCGGCTAGCACGTCGCCGTTGCTTGCGGCTCGTCTGCGTCGAAACGCCTGACGGAGTACTCCTTCAGGGCGATGAGGAGATGGGCGGCCGCTTCGGCCGCCCTCTCTTTGTCGCTGTCGATGTAGCGGGCCATCGTGGCGAAGAAACCGCCGATCACGAACGTGAGCAGGATCTCGCCCTGCGCGTCGTCCTCGGGCGGGAACGCGGCGCGCAGCCGTTCGTCCATGCGGGCGGTGAGGCGGTCGAGGAAGATGGGCATGAGGTCGTTGGGGGCGAGCGCGTCCGTCCGGCTGCGCAGCAGGTCGAAGTCGTCCATGAAGCACCGAACGAAGCGGGCGGGGTCGGCGAAGAACGCCTCCAGGTAATCCATGCCGTCCACGATGTCCTCTGCCGTCTGCCGCGCGTAGGCCGCGGCGAGGTCGTACACGTCGCGGTAGTGCAGGTAGAACGTGGCCTTGTTGATGTCGGCCGCCTTCGCCAGCGCCGTCACCGATATCTTGTCGAGCGGGCGGGCGGCCAGCTCCTCCTTGAACGCCGCCATCAGGTTGCGCTCGGTGCGCTGCCAGCGCAGGTCGTTCTTCGCCATTCCTCCATCCTTTTCTCGACGGTTCGCGCGGATGCGTCGCATATCAGACGGATTCGCGGAATCTGTCGGTTGCGCGCCCCTCTACGCCTCCCTAGACTACCCCTTTAATCGATGATCGTCAATTATCAGACGAACGGCGAAGAAGGGGCGCCCGCAGGCGCCGCGAGGGAAAGGAGCTTTCATGGCCGCGGCAAAAACCGCTCACCACCTGGACAGACGCAGCATTATCTTCGTGTTCGCGGGGCTGATGACCTCCATGTTCGTGGGGTCGCTCGACCAGACCATCGTGTCCACCGCGCTGCCCACCATCGTGGGCGAGCTGGGCGGGGTGGATCACATGCTGTGGGTGACCACGGCCTACCTTCTGTGCAGCACGGTGACGATGCCCCTCTACGGCAAGCTGGGCGACCTGTTCGGACGCAAGCACCTGTTCTGCGCGTGCCTTGTGTTCTTCGTGACAGGGTCGGTGGTGTGCGGGCTGGCCGGCTCCATGTGGGGCCTTATTGCCGGGCGCGCCATCCAAGGCTTGGGCGGCGGCGGGCAGATGATCCTGTCGCAGGCGATCGTGGCCGACATCTTCCCGCCGCGCGAACGTGGCAAGTATCTGGGCATCATGGGCGCGGCGTTCGGCGTGAGCGCGGTGCTGGGGCCGCTTCTGGGCGGCTGGTTCACCGAAGGGCTCACGTGGCGCTGGTGCTTCTGGATCAACGTGCCGCTGGGGTTGGCGGCGCTGGCGGCCGCTGCGGTGTTCCTGCCGCATCGCGACCATGGGAAGCACCCCGTGCGCTCGCTCGACCTTGCGGGCGCGGCCGCGATGGTGGTCGCCGCCACGTGCCTCATCCTCGTGATATCGTGGGGCGGCGGCACGTACGCGTGGGATTCCCCGGTTATCGTGGGGCTTGCCGTGGCGGGCGTCGCGGCTGCGGTGGCGTTCGTGCTGGCGGAGCGTCGCGCGGCCGACCCGCTCATCCCGCTTTCGTTCTTCAAGAACCGCACGTACCTCATCTGCACGGCGGCGGGGCTGCTCATCATGGTGGGCATGATGGGGGCCATCTCGTATCTGCCCACGTACTTCCAGATCGTGAGCGGGCTGGGGGCCACGGCGGCGGGCTACATGACCATCCCCATGATGGCGGGCATGATGCTGACGTCCACGGCGGCGGGATTCATCGCGAGCCGCACGGGGCGGGTGAAGTGGATGCCGCTTGCCAGCTGCGCGGTGGCCGCGGCGGTGTTCGCGCTGCTGTCGGGCATCGCAGTGGATACGTCGCTTGTGGAGATGGGCGTGCTGCTGTTCGCGTTGGGCTTCGGCATCGGGCTGGGGCAACAGATGCTCGTGCTGATGGTGCAGAACGAGTTTCCCGTGTCGGTGGTGGGCACGGCCACGGCGTCGAACAACTTCTTCCGCGAGATAGGGGCCACGGTGGGCGCGAGCTTGGTGGGTTCGCTGTTCACGGCGAACCTGAGCGCGCGGCTCGGCGAAGCGGCCGCAGGGTTGGGCGACACGGCGGCGGGGCTGGACGCGAACGCGCTCACCCCGTCTGTCGTCCATGCTATGGAGCCCGCGCTGCAGCAGGCGATTCAACAGGCGTACCACGACGCGCTCACCCCGGTGTTCCTCGTCATCGCTCCTTTGTTCGTCGCCGGGTTCGTGCTGCTGTTGTTCTTGAAGGAGCGCCCGCTGGCCGTCACGCAGGAGGAAGCGGGGGAGGCGCGAGAGCAGGCCGCGCGAGCGTAGGGCGGCGGCGTGCGGGCGCAGGGTCACGGGGGACGGGCGCATGTGGCGAGGGGGCCGTACGTGGCGTGGGGTGGGGCGATGCCGTACCGATGCGTGGGCACGGGACGCAGTCGACCGCGCGTTGCTCCAGCGGATGCGGGTGCGACGTGCGAGGGGCTTTACGGAAAGGGGCATGGGCGAGCTGATTGAGGGCTTGTAGCCGAAGACGTGCTTATGTGGTCCGCATCGAAGCGCGCGGCGCTGCGAATGCGGGTGCTCGAGCGCGCTATAATAGGGCGGTGGATGTTTCGGCGCCGGGCAACGGGATTGGAGGCAAGCTGTGGCCGCTACTGCGAACTTCTCGAAAATCAATCTGCCGAACGATCTTCTGAACCGTATCGTGGAAAGCGTCACCAACGCCGTCCCGACTGATTCCATCTACGTCTTCGGCTCCTACGCCCGCGGCGAGGAGACGCCGGAAAGCGACGTGGATATCTACGTGGTCACGAACGATGACGAGAAGCGGCCGATTGCCTATGGAGCCGACGTGCGCGCGTCGCTGATGTGGATGCCGCTGTCGCGGGACGTGATCGCAGCGCCCCGCCCCCTGTTCGAGGAGCGCAGCGGGGACTTCTGGAAGGTTGAGGCTCGCGTGGCCGAAGAGGGGGTGAAGATCTATGGGTGAGCAGTACCGGGGCTTTCTGTACGCGGCGTATAAGGACAAGCTCACGGTGGAGGCGCTTCTGCCCGATGCGGAGACGCACAGCGAGTCGATCGCGTTCCACTCCCAGCAGATGGCCGAGAAGGTGATGAAGGAGGTCTTCGTCCAAAACGCCGTCGTGCCGCCGAAGACGCACGCGGTGGACGATCTCCTCGCCGCGGCGTCCGAGAAGGGGTGGGTAAAGGCCAGTTCGGAGGCCGTGCAGGCCGCGCATAGTCTCTCCATGCATGCCGTCGTCGCACGGTATGCCGAGTGTCCCGACATCACCAGGGGAGAGGCGCTACAGGCAGTTGCGCATGCGAATGTGATCGCCGATATGGTAGGCGCTTCGGGCTACGATGTCGTTCGCATCGAAAGCGATATCCACCTACTTCGCCAAGAGGGAGATGCTTCGAAGCCCGATTCCGATTCCGACCCCAAAGGCTCTTGCGGCGTGTGAAAATTTTTCTTGACAACCTTCCGCTCCTTTATGCTAAAGTACGCGTCACAACTTCATACCTTGAAACCGATGAGGCGAAAGTCAAGCCGTCATGAGCACTCACAGAGAGCGGGCGCAGCTGGGATTCCCGTAGGAAGCTGGGCGGTAAATGGTTCGCCGAGGGAAAGGGGAAAGGGACGCCGAAGCGGCGCGGAAGCGCGGCAGAGGCCGACCGAGTATCTGGACCGTGAGCCCGCGTTAGAGGCAGAGCATGTGTTGGCATGTTCGTGAGAGGGTTCTGCGCACGCAGGGCCAATAAAGGTGGCACCGCAGGTCAAAAGCCTGTCCTTTATCGTAAAGGACAGGCTTTTTTGTTTGCCGGCCCTCCGGGGCCGGCAAACAAGCCGGGTGAGCCGTTCGGTAGAACAGCCCGCCCGCCGACGCTGCGGCTTTCCGTGGCACCCGATCTCGCGGCGATGCCGGAGGCTCGCGCACCGAAGTGCGCGACGCCTCCGCCATCGTCGCGCGGTGGGTGCTAAGGAAGCCCCGCCAGCTTTGTTGGACCCGCGCATCTCCGATCCTCATCCCGAGTTCGTGCCGGCAGAAAGGGAAAGTCCGGGGACGGACGACGACCGGCGGGGAACCCGCCAAGAAAGGAATGAGGATCATGGCAGAGAAGATCGAGGTCAAGGCTGCGGTGGAGGCGGCGAATGCAGCGGGCGTTTCGTGTACGGCGAACGTGGCGAACGCGACGAGCACGGCGGGCGTGCCCCGTGCGGTAGGTGCCTCTCGCACGACGGTCGCGCCTCGCACGGTTGGTGTCCCGCGCCAAACCGCTCCCCGCACGGTGGCCGCCCCCGCGCGGCGCGAGGGGCTTTCCACCCGCGACATCATCCTCGTGGCCGTTCTGCTGGCGGCCGGCGCGGTGCTGAAGCTCACTGTGGGGTCGCTCCTGTCGTCGATGGGCATGAAGCCTAACTTCATCATCGCGATGTACTGCCTCGCCATCATCATCGTGCGGCCTACGGTGGCGCAGTCGCTTGTCATCGGGCTTCTGGCCGGGCTCGTGTGCCAAGTGCCGATGCTCAACGCCACGCCGCTTCTGAACATCCCCTCCGAGCTTCTAGGCGCGCTGGCGTGCGGCCTGCTCATCAAGGTGCCGATGCGCATCGGCGGCAAGCTCGACCTCAACCCGCTCGTGAACACGTTCGTCTCCACGCTCGTCTCCGGAGGCGTGTTCGCGTTTCTGTCCGTGTACATCAACGTGATGTCCACCGGCGGCGACCTCATGGTGGCGCTTGCCGCCTACGCCGCCATCGTGCTGGGCACCGCCACCTTCAACGCCGTTCTGGTGCAGGTGCTGGCGATGCCGCTAAAGAAGGTGCTGAAGCGCTAGCGGAGCCGTGCCGTTTCGCCGAGCGACGGGCGCCCTCGCCGACGTCGTGCGGCACGCAGATTCCACCGAGGGTGCAAGCGAGGGCGAGGTGTCGGCTGCGGGTTCTGCCGGGGGCGCGGACGCAGACGGAGTGCCGACGTCGTGCGGCACGCAGATCCCGCTGAGGTTGCAGACACCCCTCGCCGGCACCATACGGCACGCGGGTCCTGCCGAGGGTGCGGACGGGGTGCCGGTGCCAGCGCCCCACCGAAAGACGGCGCTCTTGCTGATGTTGCCAGCAGTTTTCGAGAGGAGCTTTCATGATACGGATCACCGATTTCTCGTTCCGCTACCGGGAGGGGGCGGTCCCGGCGGTGAGCGGGGCGAACCTCTCCATCGGGCGCGGGGAGTTCGTGGGCGTCACCGGGGCGGCCGGGTCGGGCAAGTCGACGCTCACCTACGCGCTGAACGGCATCGTGCCGCACTGCTATCCGGGCGACTTCTACGGCAGCGTGGAGGTGGACGGGATGGACACGTGCGAAGCGGCGCTCACCGACGTGTCGCGCGTGGTGGGCAGCGTGTGCCAGGACGTGGAGAGCCAGTTCGTGACGTCGGTGGTGGAAGACGAGGTGCTCTACGGGCTGGAGAACTTCGCCGTGCCGCGCGGCGAGATCGAAAGCCGCCTGACCCGGGCGCTGGCCGACATGGGCATAGCGGACCTGCGGGAGCGCGCCATCGCGTCGCTGTCGGGCGGGCAGAAGCAGAAGGTGGCCATCGCGTCGGTCTTGGCGCTGCGGCCTCAGGCGCTCGTGCTGGACGAGCCCACCGCCGAGCTGGATCCCGCCAGCTCGCAGAACGTGTTCGACCTGCTGGCGCGCTACGCCCGGCAGCACGGCACCGCCGTCGTGGTGGTGGAGCAGAAGATCGCGCTGCTGGCGCGCTACGCCGACACGCTCGTCATCATGGAGGAGGGGCGTATCCGCTTCGCTGACGCTCCGGCGGCGGTGCTGGCGCACGACGGGGAGCTGGCGCGCATCGGCGTGAGCTGCCCGCGCGCCACCGCGCTCGTGAACCGACTGCGCGCGGCGGGCGTGTGCGGCGGGCGCACGGCGCGCACGGTGCGCGAGGCGTGCGATGTGGTGAAGGAGGCAGCGGCATGATCGAGTTCAGGGACGTGCGTGCCTCCTACGAGCGTTCGCTGCCCATCCTGAAGGGCGTGAGCTTCACCATCGGCGACGGGGAGTTCGTCGCGTTCGTGGGAACGAACGGCGCGGGCAAGTCCACGGCGATGCGCCTGATGAACGGCCTGTTGAAGCCCGATGCGGGGGAGGTTGTCATCGACGGCGCGCCCACGACCGCACTCAAGACGAGCGAGCTGGCGCGGCGCGTGGGCTTCCTCTTCCAGAACCCCGACCGGCAGATCTGCTGCCCCACCGTGCGCGAGGAGCTGCTGTTCGGCTTCAAGGCGCTCGGGATCGCGGACGCGAACGCCGAGGCGCGCGTGGACGCGATCATCGGGGAGTTCGGCTTCGCGCCCGACGACGACCCGTTTCTTCTGAACCGCGGCGCGCGCCAGCTTCTGGCGCTGGCCTCCGTGGCGGTGCTGGAACCGCCCGTGCTGGTGCTGGACGAGCCCACCACGGGGCTGGATTTCCGCGAGTGCGAGAAGGTGATGGGCATCGTCCGCGGCATCCATAAGCGCGGCGCCACCGTCGTCATGGTGTGCCACGACATGGAGGTGGTGGCCGACTACGCGAAGCGCTGCATCGTGATGAGCGACGGGAAGGTGGCGGCCGACGGCCCCGTGTTCGAGGTGCTGCGCGACCGCGCCGTGCTTGAGCGCGCCTCGCTCGTGCCGCCGCAGATCGTGGACATCTCGCTTACGCTGGCGGCGGAAAGCCCCCGGCTGGCGGGGACGGCCGTGGCGCGGGCGAACACGGTGGACGAGATGGCGGCGGCCGTCGCGGCGGTTGTTGGGAGTTCGGACGCGGGTGCGGCTGGGGGTGTGGCCGGGGATGTGGCCGGAGACGCGGGCGGGGCTGGCGCCGCGGTGGCGGTCGTGGGCGAGATTGCGACCGCGGGCGAGGATGCGGACGGGGCCATGGCCGCAGGTGAAGTCGGGGCCTCGGTCGCGGACGGGGTTGAAGGTGCGGTTTCGGACGGGATTGCGAATGCGCCCGGGGGCGTGGCCGGTGTCGCGGAGGCGGGCGAGGTCGAGGGTGCGGTCAGGACCGCGGTCGCAGGTTCGTGTGACGGGCGACCCGCGCACGTCGCGTGAGCGGAAAAAGGGAGGCTTTCATGAGCGCGTTTCTCGAATATGTTCCCGGCGACAGCCTGCTGCATCGCCTGAACCCGGTCGCCAAGCTGGGCGCGGCGGCCCTGTTCGCCGTCGCGTGCTTCTGCTCGGGCAGCTTCGTGTTCTTGGCGGTGCTGCTGGCGGCGGGGTTTGCGCTGGCGGCATCGTGCGGCATGGTGCGCCAAACGTTCGGGCTGGCGCGGGCCGTGCTGGCGTTCTCGCTGATCTTGGCGGTGGTGCAGCTGCTCACCACGCCTGCGGGCGCGCAGCTCGTGCCGTTGCCGTGGGGCTTTATCGGCACGGGCAGCCTGTTGGCGGCGCTCACCACCGTCGTGCGCCTCGTGGCGGCAGCCATCCCGCTGTTCCTCGTGTTCTACGTGACGAAGCTGAACGATCTCACGAACGCCGCGGTGAAGGTGCTGCATGTGCCGTACCGCTACGCTTTCGCATTCACGTCCACCGTGCGCTTCATCCCTGTGTTCATGAACGACATGAAGGGCATCATGGAGGCCCAGACGGCGCGCGGCGTGCAGTTCGACACGGGCGGCGTGGTGAAGAAGGCGCGGCTCATGGTGCCGTTGTGCGTGCCGCTTCTGGTGTCATCGGTGCGCAAGACGAACAGCGCCGCCATCGCCGCCGAGGTGCGCGGCTTCAACCTGCGCACCTCGGCCAGCGGCTACAAGGAGTATCCGCTCACGCCGCGCGACGCCGCCGCCTTGCTGGCGTGCGCGCTTCTGGTGGTCGCCGCCGTGGCGCTGGGGGTGCTGGGCTAGGGGCGCGCGAGCCGCTTGGCGAAGCAGATGATGCGGTTCGCCTCGGAGAAGCCGGCGCTCAGGTGGAAGGCCAGGCTTTTGTCGTTGTCAAGTTCGCAGTCGCTTGCGAACTCGGTGCAGCCGCATCCCGCCGCCCACCTCTCGCATGCGGCCAGCAGCGCGCGCCCGCATCCGCGTCGGCGCTGCGCCTCGTCGACGTAGATGCCCTCGAGGTATCCGACGGGGCTTGTACCCGTGCCCTCCACGTAGTCGCGGCGCAGCTGGCATTGGGCGAACCCGGTCGGCGATCCGTCATCGGCGAGCAACAGGAAGATGGCCGCGTCGCGGGCGGCGATCAGTTCGGCGATCTCGGGCTTCAGATCCTCGGGGGCGTGCGCGGGCCACAGGCGCGCGGCGAGGGACGCGACGGCTTCGAGGTCGGACGGCACAGCTTCGCGTATCATGGGGCTCGCTTTCGACGGTTCGGGCTCGATGGGTTCACGGTAGCAGAAGCGCGTTCTACCCGCAGCCGCGATTCGATGGGCAGCGGTCGGTGCCTGCCCGTCGGCTGCTGAACCCTCTCTAATGCGTCGTCTTTTGTCTGCCGTCGGTTTCGCGGTCGTCCTCGCGCCGCTTCTTGCTCGCTCCCTCTTCCATTCCTCCTTGCGTTGGCAGATGGTTGGGCGGCGCGTTGCTATAATTTGCTATAAATTGCTATAGTTTGCTATAGTTTGCTATAAAGCGCTCGACCTTACAGGGTTGATGATTGGCGCATGGTGTTCATCGATAGAGACGGGGAGGGCAGGATGCCGGACGGACAAGTGCTGCAAAACCCCTTCAAGCCTACGGCTGGGAAGATGCCCCCTGAGCTGATCGGCCGGGACGAGGTTGTGGATGAGTTCTACGAAGGTCTTTTGAACGGGCCCGGCGCGCCGGAGCGGTTGATCCGCGTGTCGGGCGTTCGCGGCACGGGAAAGACCGTCATGCTCGGCGAGTTCAAGCGCATCGCCCTTAACATGGAGCAGAAGTGGACGGTGGTGAGCGAGACTGCAAGCCCTGGCTTCTCGTCTCGCATTTTGGAGGCGCTTTCGAGGTCGCATGCGCCCGTTGACGCGACATTGCAACCGACGGCGCTCGGGGCCAGCTTGGGGAGCGTGCGGTTCGAGCGATCTTCCCTCAACTTGCGCGAGGCGATGATGCGCGCCACCGAAAAGAACCGGGGGCTGCTCATCACGCTCGATGAAGTGCAGGATGCGTCGTTCGACGAGACGAAGGCGCTCGCGATTGCCGTTCAGCACGTTATCGCTGAAGACCGGGATGTGGCGTTCGCGTTCGCGGGGCTTCCCTCCATGGTGAGCGAGATCGTCAACGGGGACACCCTCACGTTTTTGCGGAGGGCGGTTCCCGTTGAGCTTTCAATGGTGCCCATAGGCGACGTGGCCTCCTCCATCGAAGACACCATGCGCAGGATAGGGAGAATGGAGATAGACGGGCGTTTGGTGAATCGGCTGGCAACCGCGTCGGCAGGGTATCCGTTCATGGTTCAGTTGATTGGCTATCAAACGTGGCAAGCGGCCTTCAGGCGATGCGGTCGCCGGGCGGGGGCTGTTTTGCCGTGCGATGTCGAAGCGGGCATCGAGAAGGCCCGGAGCCGCTTTGACGCCATGGTCATAGAGCCGGCGCTGCAGCGCGTGGCGCCCATGGAGCTGCGGTATATGCTTGCGATGTCCCTCGACGAGGAGAAGCCGAGCAGCACCTCTGCGGTGGCGGCGCGGATGGGGAGCGATCTTGCAGGGGTGAGTTCGTATCGCGCGCGTCTTATGAAAGCCGGCCTCGTCGAATCGGCTGGTCGTGGGTTTGTCGCGTTTGCCATTCCCTACATGGATCAGTATCTTAGGAGCCGCAGGGACGAGATCGAGCAGGGTATGCTCGTTTGAGCTCTTTCGGCATGTGCGCACTGCATCGGACGGATGCTTGCGGAATGGTGCGACGGGAAGGAAAGCGGGGCAGAATGCAAATGCTCACCATCGGATGCCATCTCTCAAGCGCGAAGGGCTATCTGCGCATGGCGAAAGATGCGGCCTCCATCGGCGCGAACACGTTCCAGTTCTTCACGCGCAACCCGCGCGGCGGGCGCGCGAAGGCCATCGACCCGGCCGACGTGGCGGCGTTTCACGCGTTCGCGGCCGAGCACGGCATCTCGCGCATCCTCGCGCATGCGCCCTACACGCTGAATCCCGCGTCCGACAAAGCGCGCACCTGCGAATTCGCCCTGCAGGTGCTGGTGGAGGACCTTGCGCGCATGGAGGAGACGCCGCACCAGTTGTACAACATGCATCCCGGCTCCCACGTGGGGCAGGGCGTGGAGGCGGGTATCGAGAAGGTGGCCGCCGCGCTGAACGAGGTGCTGCGCCCCGATCAGACCACCACGCTGCTTCTGGAGACGATGGCGGGGAAGGGCTCGGAGATCGGCGGGCGCTTCGAGGAGCTGGCCGCCATCATCGAGCGGTTGGATGCCGCCGAGCGGGTGGGCGTGTGCTTGGACACGTGCCACGTATGGGACGCGGGCTACGACATTGCGGGCGACCTTAACGGCGTACTGGCGGAGTTCGACCGCGTGATCGGGCTGGACCGGCTGCGCGCCATCCACCTCAACGACAGCATGAACCCCTGCGGCGCGCGCAAGGACCGCCACGCGCGGCTGGGGGAGGGCTGCATCGGCTTCGACGCGCTGGCGGCGGTGACGAGCCATCCTCGGTTGCGCGACCTGCCGTTCTATCTGGAAACGCCGCAGGACGACCTGTCGGGCTACGCCGGCGAGATCGCTCGTCTGCGCGCCGCGCGCACGGAGGGGTAGGGAAACGCGGGGGTGCGAGGCGGGGTTGCGCGCGGATGGGTTCGCGTGGGGCTCGCGCACGAGGCGCGGTGTCGCCCGCAGCCCCGCCGCACAGGGCACCCCATGCGCGGCGGGGCTGCGGGCGCGCGGCGCCGTGAGCGCCGCGAGGAGAGGCGTAGCCCGCGGAAGGCCGTGCGCGCAGCCTCACGAGATGACCACCGCCTGGGCACCTAACTCGTAGTAGCGCTTGGCAAGCAGTCGCATGTCGCAACTCGTCTGGCCGACGAGCGAGTCGCTGACGAGCACCGTTCCGTCATCCAAGTCGTATCCGCTGAGCACGACGCAATGGCTGTTCGCATGCAGCCGGTACGTCCGGCCGTCTGTGCGCTCGACCTGATAGGGATTGCCCGGATCGGCGAGCCCAATCGTGCACCAGACGATGACAGGGCGTCCGGTCGCCACCTCTTCGAGGAGCCTGTCGAACGGGGCACCGGTGAGGTCTGCGGCTATCAATGCCGATCCCTGGGCCGCAAGGTAGGCGTTGGCCGTCTCGACGATGGCCGGGGCCATGCAGCTGTGGCCATCGGGCGCATGCGGGTCGTCCATGAACGCCGTCACGAAATCGTCGTCGCTCGTGGGAAGCCAATTGTCGGCGATCTCGGTCTTTTCCAGGTCGAATCCGAGTGCAAGCAGCGCGTTGGTCAGCGCGATCGACTCGCAGCCGGTGGGAAGCTCGGGGTTTTGCTGCAAGGCGGGGACGTCGAGGGCGATGGAGCGGTACGGTTGGGAAGCGGTCGTCTGCAAGGTGGCCACGTCCTGGGTGGCTCGCGCTTGCGCGTAGGTGGCGGCCAGCGCCGAAGGCGATGGCGAGAGCAAGAGCGCCGCTGCGCCCGCAGCCAGCATCGCCGCCGCGAGAAGGCACGGGAGCGCGACAGTCCATCGGCTGCGCCGCTTGAAGAAGGGGCGGGCGTGCTGCTTGGGCGAACGGGCCTTTTGCGCGCGCGGGGGGCGGCAGCAGGGAGGCGGCTTCTCTTCAGCCGCGGCGAGCGAGCGGGTGCTCACGG
>NZ_PPEL01000057.1 GCF_002899695.1 Rubneribacter badeniensis | reverse complement strand
GGTACCGGGAGGGGAGGCTGAAGGCGTTCGACGAGGGAGGGCGCAAGGTGTACGATACGATAGCCGGCCGCAGGAGGCGGCTGGGGCTGGCCGCCTAGGCCGTCCGGAAAAACGTCCGCACCCCCTTTTTGTTGCAAATGCAACAAAAATGGGCATTATTATGTAAACCTAAGCTTTGCAATAGGGTAAAACGGTACAATATCGATGAGAATCGTCGGATTTCTTACCGTAGCGCCTCCGGCGCCTCCGACATCCCCGCCATCCCCGGCACCTCCGGCATCTCCGACAACTCGCAGAAGACGCAAGGGCATCCCCACCTTGCTCAACCACGACCCTGAGCGAATCCTCTTGCATCCCCCATCATCAAGGCCCCATCAACAAGCCGCGCCCTCCACTACGCTCGATCAAACCCGAGCACCCACAGATCGCCGAGCGGCTCGACGGTCGCCCCAGCTGAACCCTCGACGATATGCAACCCGGCACCGAGCGCCCTCAGGTCGTCTGGCGTCTCGATACCCGTTTCGACTGATCACCCAAGGGCATGCGGCCCGATATCGGACAGGTCGGCAAGATGTGTCACAGCGACGACACCTTTTCGCGCAGACGCGCCAGATCGTCGGCGTCGGGATGGGCAAGGGCGACGTCGAAGTTCTCGATGAGCTGGGCCATGCGCGCCGCCTGCACCGGATGCGCCTCGGCCTGGCGCTCGTAGCGCTCGCGCACGCTCGCCGGCATGCGGCCCTGGCACATGAACGTGCCCACGATCTTCGCCGACTCGGGCACGTGCGCCGCAGCACGCGCCATCACGCCTGCGAAATACGTCTCGTCCGTGCCGAAGCCGGCCGTGCCGAACAAGAACACCTCCTTGCCGCCGAGCGAGGACAAAAGCTCGGCCATCCCGTCAGAGCAGTCGCCGCGATTCGTCCAGAAGCCCGCGTACACCCGCTCAGCCCGCGAAAGCGCCGACGCGCCCACCTCCTCCACGCGCCCGAACGCAAGCCGCCCCTCCTCGGGCAGCGCATCGGCCACGGCGCGCGCAAGCGCCTCGGTGTTTCCGGTCCTGCTGTCGTACACGACCACGTAGTCCATACGCCGTCCTTCCCTGCGAATCCGCGCATGCCGCACATCCCATCCGCGCGAGCCGCGCGCCCGTCTTGGTTTTCGCTTTGTTATACACCTCGGCATGCGCAGGGTAAACACGACGCACATGATCGCCATTCCGTCGCCGACGGTCGCCCTCCGCGCGCGACCGTCCAGCACAACTCCCAAGCGCCCCGTTCCAACAGCCGACGGGCACGAAGGCTCCATGCTATACTGTCACCGCGGAGCAACCCGAGCCGCCTCGCGAACGCTCCGACCGACGCGAGGCGATGGCGAACGCGCCGACCAACCGAGCGCGACCGCGAGCACGACCACCGACGTCCCGAGCGCGCAGGCCGGCACAACGGAAGAGAGAATCGGAACGGAAACGACGAGAGGAGCGCCCATGAGAGCGGTCGTTCAGCGCGTCAAGCGCGCGCAGGTGGACATCGACGCCGAGACGGTCGGCTCGATCGGGCGCGGCCTCGTCATCCTTTTGGGAGTCGGCCGCGACGACGCCGAGGCCGACGTCGAGCGCCTATGGGGCAAGATATCCCGCCTGCGCATCTTCGAGGACGCCGACGGAAAGACGAACCTCTCGCTTGCCGACGTGAACGGGGACGTGCTCGTGGTTTCGCAGTTCACGCTGTTCGCTACCTGCAAGAAGGGCAACCGCCCCTCCTTCACGCACGCCGGCGCACCCGCCGAGGCGATGCGCCTCTACGAGGCGTTCGTCGAGCGCGCCCGCCGCGATGTGCCCCGGGTGGAAACGGGCCGGTTCGGCGCTTCCATGGACGTGAGTCTGGTCAACGACGGGCCCTTCACGCTCTGGCTCGACACCGACGCGCTGTAACCCCTTCGAGAAGGTCGCCTTCGCGCAAGGGCATCCGGCGCGCATCGGTGCGCGCCTTTCCGAACGGCAGACCCCTCCGACGCGATGCGTTCGCCAGCCTCCCCGCCCTCCAACTCCCGCGAACGCGCCTACAACAGGGCGCGCTCCCACTCGGCCTCTTTGAAGCCCACGAGCACGAAGTCCTCGCCCACCACGAGCGGACGCTTCACCAGCATGCCGTTCTCAGCCAAAAGCGCGTACGCCTCCGCGTCCGACATGCCCGCATCCAGAAGCGCCTTCACGTTGCGCTCGCGGTACAGCATGCCGCTCGTGTTGAAGAAGCGGCGCAACGGCAGCCCGCTCCTCGCATGCCACGCCGCCAACTCCTCAGCCGTGGGATTGTCCTCGACGATATGCCGGTCGACGTACGCCACGCCGTGTGCGTCGAGCCACGCCTTCGCCTTCTTGCAGGTCGAGCACTTCGGATACTCGACGAACAGCACCTCTGCCATGCGGCTCCTCCTCGGTTCGCTTCCCTATCGCGTCGCCCATCATACCAGATCGCACCGACGCAACCCGCGTGCAAAGCCGGTGTGGCGCAACGGGCCCGCTCATCCTTCGCCCTTCCCCCGCAGACCCCTTCGATACGGTGTCGCCCGAAACGCGCCCGCCCTCATCGAGAACGACCGCGCCGGCCTTTCCGACCCATGATGGACCACCTGTAGTAAACCAGGATTGACACGAGCTCATGTTCGCCAATCCTCGACGCCCCACGGCAACCCCGCGACCGCGCCAACCGCAACGCTCCGCGCCAGCTGCGTGCTCGCGCGCCCGCGGACCGCCCCACCAACCGCGCTTCGAGAGCATCGCCCAAGCGCACATCAGCGCGCCATCCGCATGCCCGCGCGCCCGCGAATCGAACGCCCTGCGGAAAACGCCTCCATGCCGAAACGGACGCGCTCGCGCGCCCCTTGCTATACTGGCCCCGTCGAATCCCGAACGCATGCGGAAAGGACGCGCCATGATCTTCTATTTCACCGGCACCGGCAACTCGCTCGCCGCAGCGCAGACCATCGCGCGTGCGACCGGCGACATGCTCGCCGACATCGGCGCGTCGTACAAGCGCAAGGACTTCGACTTCACGCTCGAGCAAGGCGAGCAGCTCGGATTCGTCTTCCCCACCTACTACTGGACCACCCCCGCCATCGTCGATACGTTCGTCAAGCTCGCCCGGTTCCGCACCGGCAACAGGGAGGCGTTCGCTCCCGGCTACTGCTTCGCGGTCGTCAGCTGCGGCAGATTCGTCGGCAACGCCGCGCGCGTCTTCGAAACGCGTCTGCTTGCCAGCCAAGGAATCAACCTGGACGCGTCGTTCAGCGTGCGCTCGGTGGGCAACTGCACGTTCCTCTACGCGCCCGCGCAGGGCGAACGGCGCGAGCAGCTTCTGGCCAACGCCGAGCTCGAAGCACGACGAGTGGCCGAGCGCGTCAGGCAACGCGAACGCGTGCATGCCGAACACCGCAATCCCGTCGGCGTCCTTTTGTCCGCAGCCTTCGAGAGGGACGAGAAACCGTGCCCCACGGCCTCGTTCCACACGCTGCCCACCTGCATCCACTGCGGCAGATGCGCCGAGCTGTGCCCCACGAACACCATCACCCTGATCGAGGGCACGCCCCGCTGGGCCGAAATGGGCTGCACCCGATGCTTGGCCTGCCTGCACCGCTGCCCCACCAACTCCATCCAATACGGGAAGCGCACTGAAACCCGCGGTCGCTACGCCAACCCCGTCCTCGCCGAAAGGAAGGGCGCATAGGAATGCCCCGTGCTACCAGTCAGTCATTTCGTAGACGATGCCGTAATCCTCTTCGAGCATCGTGAAAAACGACGGCGCATCCATTGCCGGTATTTTCGAACGTTTGAACCCGCCCGCATCGCGCGTAATGATGTAGTCTGCTTTCACCTTCTCGGCGCATACGGCGATCAGGCAGTCTTCGAAATCGGACCATGATCGCTCTGCCGCTTTGCGAATATCGTCCTCGTCCACCGAGCACACCCTCACAAACGAGAGGCTTTCGAGAAACATGTCCTGAAGCTTCTCAGAGCCGACAGCTCTCCGCAACAGGTAGAACGCATCCGTGTACGATTCAGCCGATGCCCATAGCTCGGCATATCCCGTCATTTGCAAAGCGTTGATCAGTTCCCATTGATCGCAAAAAGGCCGCCGTGCCCCGAAGTAGTCCACGAGAACGTTCGTGTCAAGCAAGAGCTTCATACTTCTCCCTCATCGCCTCCTCCAGCAAGTCCTTGTACGACTTGCCTTGCCAAAACGATTCCGGGACAACGCATGTCGCTCGCTCGTTACGATCTCTCAACGTCTGCTTTTGCTCGTCGGTCAACCTTATGACGCGCGGCTTGAGCTCGCGAGCCTCAACCGGCAACTCCTCCCGCTCGAGAACGTATCGGTAAGCGGCATTGACCAGCTCGGTGGGAGTCGAGCCGATCTTCTTGAGAACGGCGTTTCCCTGCCGCTTGATCTCCACCGGCACGCGAGCGGTGACAATGGCATCGTCTCGCTTGCTGCGCGATCGCTTCTTGACGAGCACAGTTCCCATGCGTCCCCCTTTCAACATGATCAGTATATTGTAATACCGTATTACTTTCAAGCAAATTATTCTCGAAAATTCCCCTTGACCACCGTGTGCCTAGTGATTATAGTGTGCATATCGGGTATATACACAATGCACGGTGACCGCAAGGAGGCCGCGCGAGAAGTGCCCGATGCGGAGGAGGCGGGGAACGTGCCCGCATCCTCCGCGGGCGCAAGGCGGGACGCCGCCGAGCGCCCACCGGGCGCGCCGGGACGCCGGAGCGCCCGCGCCGTCCGCGCAGCGGCATCCGCGCACCGCCCATGCGGCGACGCGGCGCGAACGACGAAACAGCGCGCTCGCCGAAAGCCATCGGCAAGCGCGGCGAACGGCACGACGCATTGGCACCGGAAAAGGGAGCATCTTGGACATCATCATCTCGAACGCGAGCGACAAGCCCATCTACGAGCAAATCGTCTCGCAGATGAAAGCCCTCATCCTCTCAGGCGGGCTGGACGAGGGGCAGCAGCTGCCCTCCATCCGAACGCTCGCCAGCGACCTGCGCATCAGCGTGATCACGACCAAGCGCGCCTACGCGGAGCTGGAGGCCCAGGGCTTCATCGAGACGGTGCAGGGCAAGGGCAGCTTCGTGGCCGGCGGCAACAAGGAGCTTTTGCGCGAGGAGCGCCTCCGCGCCATCGAGGGGCTGCTCGTGCAAGCCGTCGACGAGGCGCGCGCCGCGAACGTGACCGTCCAAGAGCTCCACGACATGCTCGACCTCATCGCAGAAAGTGACGACCGATGAACGACCTTCTTCGCATCCGCAGCCTGTCGAAGCGCTACGACGGCTTCGACTTGAAAGACATCGACCTGACGGTTCCCGCCGGCAGCGTCGTGGGGTTGGTCGGCTCGAACGGAGCCGGCAAGACCACCACCATCAAATCCGTGCTGGGCCTCGTCTTCCCCGATGCGGGCTCCATCGAGCTTTTCGGCCAGAACGTGGGCGAGCACGCCAGCGCGAAGGCCGTCAAGCAGGCGAAACAGCGTGTCGGCGTGGTGTTCGACACGTGCTCGTTTCCCGAGGAGATGACCGTCGAGGCCGTGGGCCGGCTCATGTCCTACAGCTATGAGGCGTGGAGCGCCGCGGATTTCGAGCAGCGGCTCGCCCAGTTCGAGCTGCCGAAGAACCGCGCCGTGAAGGACCTCTCGCGCGGCATGAGCATGAAGCTGTCGCTGGCCTGCGCGCTTTCGCACGACCCCGACCTGCTCATCCTCGACGAGGCAACGGCCGGCCTCGATCCGCTCGCCCGCGACGCGACGCTCGACTGTCTGCGCGACTACATGCGCGACGAGCGCCACGGCATCCTCATGTCGAGCCACATCACGAGCGACCTCGAGAAGATCGCCGACTACGTGGTGTGCATCGACGAGGGCCGCATCGTGTTCTCCGTCGAAAAGGACGCCATCACCGACCTCGCCGGCATCGCGCATTGCCGCGCCGCCGAGTTCGAGCGCATCGCGGCCAGCGGGTTCTTCGCCCCGGGCGAGCTGCGCAGCCTGCGCCACCCGTACGGCATCGACGTGCTCGCGCCCGACCGCTTCGCGTTCTCCGAGAGCTTCAAGGGCGTCGCGCTCGACAAAGCGGACATCGACACGTACCTGGCTCTCATGCTGAAAGGAGAGATCCGATGAAAGCCATGGTTGTATCCGACTTCATGATCGCCAAGAAATACCTCATCCAGCAACTGATCACCGCCTCGATCGTCGGCGTGTTCATCGCCATCATGCTGGAGACGCCGTACGTGGTCGCTCCGGCTGTCGGCGTCATGATACCCTTCTCACTGTCCATCGTCATCCTGTCGCTTGACGAACGCGCCGACTGGCAGCAGTTCCGTCTGGCGCTGCCCCTTACGCGCGCCGACATCATCAGAGGCCGCTACGCCAGCCTGGCCCTGATCAGCCTGGCCGGGGTCGTCGGAGGGCTGCTCGTCACCTTCCTCCTCGTCGCCCTTGCCCACGCCGTCCCGAGCGTGCCGCAGCTCGCCAGCCTTCTGGTGGACTACTCCTGGCAGGCGATTGCCTTCGCGTGCGTCGCCAGCTTGGTCATCATCCTGCTCATGCTCTCCCTCATCATGCCCTTGTTCTCGCGGTTCGGCATGACGAAGGGCGTGCGCTACCTGCCGCTCGTCGTCGTCTTCGCCGTCGTCATCGGTTTCCAAGTGGGCGGCAACAGCGTTCCGGCAGAGTTACTGAGCAACGTGGGCAATTTGCTCGAGACGCCCGCCGGAACCGCAGCGGTCGCCGCCGGGACGCTCGCCGTCGTCGCAGCCCTGTACGCGGCCTCGGCCGCGCTGTCGGTGAAGCTGTACGCCAAACGCGAGCTGTAGCGCCGAAAACGCTGCGGAAAGGGAGCCTCATGAAAACCGCCGTGCTGTCCGACCTCGCCTTCGCAGCGCCCCGATTGCGCACAGATGCGATCCGGTGGACGATCGTGCTGCTGGCAACCGAGCTCCTCCTCGTCAACTCGCCGTCAACCGTGCTCCTCGTCGCCGTGCCCGAAACCCTCGCGCTCATCCAGGCGCTTGCGATCGACGAGGAGCGGTGCGGCTGGAATCGCTTGCGCCTCGCGCTGCCGATCACGCGCGCAGAGGCGGTGGCAGCGCGTTTTGCCGTCGCCGCCCTCGTCGTCGCAGGTGCCGTCGCGCTAACCGCCGGAACGAACCTCCTGGTCGCCGTCCTTTTCGCAGCAGTTCCAACCCTCGGCGAAATCGCCATCCTTCCCACCGCCGCAACCGGCATCGACACGACCATGCTCGCGCTGTGCTGTTGCGCGAGCATGTCTTTGGCGCTCGTCGCGGCGGGCATCGTGCTGCCGCTCATCGCCTGGCGCGGCAGCACGCTTGGCGCGTCGCTCGCCATGTGCGCCCTCTCGATGCTCTCGTTTTTGCTGGCCATAAACGCAAGGCCGCCTCTGCCGGCTCCTCCCGCGCTGCTCGCAGCCGGCTTGCTCGCGGTTGCCGCCGTATGGTTCATAGCCTCGGCGGCGCTCGCCACGCGCATCTTCTCGAGGCGCGAGCTGTGACGAAACCGCCCGCGAGCGTTCCGAACGCTCCCGCGTCGACGCGAAAGCCCTTTTCCTTGCGCCTCTCGCTGCACCGCCATCGTCAAACCCGTTTCGCCACAGAGCAAGCGCGCGTGGTGCCGCTTCGCAAAACCGAAGCCTGCCCGCCGAAACCCGCCGACCACGAAAAGCCACCACCTTGCAGAAACGCAAGGACGGAGCAAGCGGCGCGTAAGGCAGCGGTAAGGTGCGTCTGGTTTACTGGCTTCAGAGTGAAAACGCGTCGCACCAACTGACGAGCCCCGGTGAGGAGGAGCCATGACCGCGAAGCCCCGTTCGACCGCAGGCGTGATCGCAGCGATCGTCGCCCGCACCTGCGCGGTCGCGCTCATCCTCTGCGTCCTCGTCGCGCTGTACTTCACCGCACGCGGATTCAACGTGTATCGGGAGGCGCTTGAGCAGATGAGCCTCGACGACATGGCCGCGCGCATCGAGCAACAGGCGGGCTTCACCTCCGTCGACGAGCTGCCCGACCTCTACCTGCAAGCCACCGTCGCCGTGGAGGACCACCGCTTCTACGCGCATCCCGGATTCGATGCTATCGCCACAATGCGCGCCCTCGTGAACAACCTGCGCGCCGGCGCCATCGTCGAAGGCGGCAGCACCATCACCCAACAGCTGGCGAAAAACCAGTACTTCACGCAGGAGCAGACCATCGAGCGCAAAGTGGCCGAGGTGTTCATGGCTCTCACGATGGAGCAGCACTTCTCGAAGCGAACCATCCTCGAACTGTACGTGAACTCGATCTACTTCGGCGATGGGCACACCGGCATCGGCCCGGCAAGCGAAGGCTACTTCGGCAAGAGGCCCGCCGACCTCACCGCCGACGAATGCACGCTGCTCGCCGGCATCCCGAACGCCCCGAGCGCCTACGCGCTCTCCGAGCACTCCGAGCTCGCCCGCAAACGGCAGGAGCACGTGCTGGAGAAGCTTGTCGCCTACGACTATCTGGAACGCGGCGACGCGCGCCTCATCGTCGCACGAGCTGCCGCGAAAGAGCCCCCTGCTTGGCAAAGCGCGTAAGGCGAAGGTCGCAGCATGCCATCGGCACCCCGCCTTGTTGGACGACCGAGCGTCCCAAGAGGACCTCGCCATGCCGATTTGAGGGCTTCTCGCCAGCTCAGCGCGAGGCTTCCGATCCCGACGGCCCGTCTTCGCCCAAGATGTCGGAGGATTCCGATTTTGCCTCGTGCCAGACCTCCGATTGCGCAAAATTTTTCGTTTGGCGAACGGTTTTGCCATCCGTGCAGTCCCGACGTCCGCGCAAAGGGGCTTCGCTTTCGACGTTTTCCACGTCACCAAGATTTGCGACCGCCTCTCCTTTCCCCGATTTCCTTGCACCCGTCAAAAACCGTTCACCAAACGAAAAATTATGCAGAAAAGGCGAACGTACGACCGAACCGCCATCGGCCCACGCCCAGCCTCCTGCGCGCGACATCCTCTCGGAAAGCGACCACAGTCCGAGCAAGGAGGGCGCAGAACGGTCGCGCAATCCGGATGCAGCGGAGAGAAGCGGGGCTTCGACTGGACAAACGTCGTCGCGCCACGAAGCGCCCTTTTGCCGCCGAACCGTTATCCGCGCCTCGTCTGCGCCCTCGCCCTCCAAAACGACCCGCCCGACTTCTGGAGACGCGGTGGGCAGAAGGGACGGTCGCGAGCGCTCGGCCACCGTTTTGCTAGGATGCCCCCATGAGACGACCGACGAAACGAACACCTCCCCCTCGCGGAGCCTCCCGGCCCGCTGCGCGGGCCCGCACGTCCGCATCCACCCTCCCCCGCGCCGCCACGCGCGCGGCGGCGATCGTCGGCATCGCTGCGCTCATCTGCCTTCTCGCTGTCTTGGGAAGATGCGGCACGTTCGCCGCCGACGAAAGCGCTTCCGCACCCTACGCGAGCCCTTACGATTGGACGGCCCTCGAACGCACCGCCGACCGACTGGCTTACGTCGAGGACGGCGAGGTGCGCTCCCAGCTGGGCGTGGACGTGTCCGAGCATCAAGGCGCGATCGACTGGCAGGCCGTTGCCGCCGATGGCATCGATTTCGCATTCGTGCGCGTGGGCAACCGAGGCTACACCGAAGGAGCCCTCTACGCCGATGCGCGTTACGCCGAAAACCTCGACGGCGCCGAAGCGGCAGGGCTTGCGGTGGGAGCATACTTCTTCTCGCAGGCGACCAACGCGGACGAAGCGCGGGAAGAGGCCGATTTCGTCGTGGACCTTCTGGCGGGCCGCAGCCTCGCACTGCCGGTGGTGTTCGACCACGAGCCCGTCTCCGACGGAGCCGGACGTGCGAACGATCTGGACAGGCAAACCCTCGCCGACTGCATGGCGACGTTCTGCGAGCGGCTTGAAGCGGCGGGATACGACACGATGGTCTACGGCAACAGAAGCGATATGGCGCGCTTCTGCGCCATCGACGGCACGCAGGCGGCGGCCGAGCGGTTGGACGAGGCGCTCGGCCATCGACCGGTGTGGTTCGCCGAGTACGACGCCGCCGTGCCGAACGCGCAGTTCGACTTCGCCATCTGGCAGTACACAAACGACTGCAGCGTGGTCGGCATCTCGACCGCCGTCGACCTCGACCTGCTTTTGCCCGCCGCCCCATAGCGTGTCGCATCCGCAAGGGCGTGCTCGCGAACCGTGCAAGCGGAGGGCCGAGCGCGGACGAACCCGTCCGAGCGCCGCCCCGTCGCAACCGGCCTCGCCACCAGAAGGCTGCCCCGTCCGCGACCCGCCCCATCCAATACCAAGCTCCGATAGCGAGCAGCTTTGAAATCGGAGGCGCTCCGCTGCCCCATCCCGCCGCAACCATGAAGGAATCCGTCCGAAACCGCGAAGGCTTCGCAAACCCTCTGCGGGCGCACGATCCCTCGATTTCGGCGCGCTCGCAACGCCAAGCCGAACCCGCCTCTCGTTGGCGTGGGCAGACGGCTGTGCTACACTGGCCCTCACGCATCCGATCCATCGACGCAAGGAGTCGCGCCTTCATGGCTGGACAGTCGCAACCCTCCCTCTAGCAACCACCTCGCAACCCGCCCTTTCGTGCGCTTTGCGCGGCGCAACGCGCGCTTTCCCTTTCTCGACCGCATTTCCAACCGGAATAGGTGGAGCAACCGCCGCCGCAACCGCATGATTGAAAGCGCCTGAACGTCACTTGCAAAGGAGCCTTGCCATGAACGAATCCCTCGCGCCCCTGAGCGCAGCCGGACGCGCGCTGCCGAAGCGGTGGCTCGCCGTCGTCGCCGTCATCTTCGCAGGACAGTCGTTTTCGATGATCACCAGCTACGCAGCCGGCTGGGCCGTCATCTGGCATGTCACCGAGACAACCGGCAGCGCCCTCATGCTCGCGGCCGCAAGCATCTGCGCCTACCTGCCCCAAGGGCTCATCTCCCCCTTCGGTGGCGTCGTCGCGGACCGTTGCAACCGCAAGGCCATCATGGTGGCCGCCGACCTCGGCATCGGCATCGTGTCGCTCGGCATCGGCATCGCGCTGCTCGTCGGAGAGGTGACGTTCGCGACGCTCATGACGCTCGTCGTGGCGCGCAGCGTCGGTCAGGCGTTCCACAGCCCCGCCCTCATGGCCTCGCTTCCGCTGCTCGTGCCCGAACGGCATCTTCTGCGCATCAACAGCCTCATCCAGACGCTTGCGAGCGTCGCGGCCATCGGCTCGCCGGCCATCGGCATCTTCCTCTACACCACGCAGGGCCTGTACACCGTCATGTTCCTCGATTTCGGCGGCGCCCTTCTGGCCGTCCTGGGCCTTCTGCTGGCGAAGATACCCTCCGCGCGCGATGTCGATGCCGCGAACCAGCGCGTGCTCGCGAACCTGCGGGACGGCTGGCGCGCCGTGTCGTCGCGGCGCGGGCTGAAGATCCTCATCGTCAGCCTGGTGGCGGGAAGCATGATCATGGCGCCCTGGGGGACGGTGTTCCCGCTCATGACCTACGACCACTTCGGAGGCGGCGGGTTCGAGGCGGCGCTCGTCGAAGCGCTGTGGGGAGGAGGCATGCTCGTCAGCTCCGTCGCCCTGATGGTCTGGGGCGGCGGCAAGAGGCTCGTGCCCGTCATCGTGCTCTCGCTCGTCGGCGCCGGCGCGCTCACCTGCGTGTGCGGACTTTTGCCGCGCGAGGGGTTCGCGGCGTTCGCCGTCCTCACCGGCATTTCCGCCGTCGTCTGCGCGTGGTTCAACGGACCGTTCATGACCATCCTCCAACGCTCCGTCGCCCCTGAAAAGCTCGGACGCGTGATGGGCTTCACCACGGCCGCCACAGGACTCGCGGCGCCTTTGGGCGTGGCCTTGGGAGGCGTGCTAGCAGAGGCGATCGGCGTGGCACCGTTCTTCGTGGTCGCCGGCGCGGGCCTTGCGGCGCTCGGAGCGCTCATGTACCTGCCGAAAAGCGTGCGAGCGCTCGACGAGAGCGCGGACGAAGCGACCGAGAGCGACGGCGGCAACGACGGCATCCGCGCAAACGCTTGAGCGCCCGCACCCGCCAACTCACGTCGCTCTGCGAACGAGAGCACCGCGTGCGTCTACGCGCCCTCGACAAACCAACTTCTTAAAAGTTTTAGGAACTTGTTTCTCAAACTTCTAAAAAATTTTAAGAAGTTATGCTACGATCTTATTAAGAATTTTTAGAAGTTGGAGGACTCCATGGACTATTCCAGCCTTGTGAAAGAATCACTCGAGTTCCCCTTCCCCCGCCCCTTGCCAAGAGCGGAGGTCATCCTTACCCTGCCCGAACCGGCGCTCTTCAACTTGGTCCACATCATCACCGGCGTGCGCAGATGCGGTAAAACCTTCTACCTCTTCCAAAAGATCAACCAGCTGCTTGACAAAGGGGTTCCCCGCGCCCACATGCTTTACTTCAATTTCGCAGACGCACGGTTGAAACCCCTCGCCCCGACCGTGCTCATGGACGTCGTGGACGAATATTATCGACAGGTTCCCTCGGCGCAATCCCAAGGCGCATACCTGTTCCTCGACGAAGTGCAGGAATGCCCCGACTGGCAGGGCTCATGCCAGAGAATCGCGGAACACGAGCGCGTCACCTTGGTTATAACCGGGTCGTCCTCCAAGCTCACCTCCGACGAAATAGCGACCCAGTTCCGAGGTCGCTCCTATCCGCACGAAATGATGCCGCTTTCCTTCAGGGAGTACTGCGTGTTCAACGGTGCCGAGGTGCCCGATGGAGAAGAAACGGCGTTCTCCCCCCAAAGCGTCCTTCGTTACGAAACGCTCTACGACCGCTATCTTGTGGAGGGAGGGTTTCCGGGCATTCAACGCTTGCTTCCCGCCGAGCAGATCGACCTTCTGCAAGGATACGTTCGCGATGTGGTGGCGCGCGATGTGGCAGAGCGATTCGGCCGCGAGGACATCTCCCTCGCGAACCAGTACGCGCTCTACGCGCTGCGCAACACCGCATGCGAACTTTCCATCAACAACCTCGCCGAAGAGCTGCAGAAGGCGGGGTTCAAAGCGTACTGGAACAAGATCAACCGCCTCGACGAATTGTTCCAGCAAGCGTTTCTCTACTACACGCTCTCCGAGTACACCACCGCCCTCAAACCCGACTCGACCGCCACCCGCAAAGCCTACGCCGTCGATCCGGGCATGGCCTATGCCGTATCACGGGCCAATCAGCAGGACGTGGGCAAGCGATTCGAAACGGCCGTGTTCCTCGAATTGAGGCATCGCATGGCAGGCAAGCGAACCGAGGTCATCACCTCATACACCGTGCCCGGGCAACGGCGGGAAAAGGTCGATTTCCTTGTGGGGGACGCGCTTTCCAGCGAACCCTACGCCCTTGTGCAGGTATCTGCCACCTTGGCGCAGGACAAAACCCGCCGCCGCGAGCTGGATTCGCTCGATGCCGCTTTGGCTCGAACAAGGCTCGAGAAGGGCATCGTGGTGACGTTGCGAGAGGAGGGGCGCGCAACCGTCGAACACGGCACCGTCCGCATCGTCCCCGCTTGGAAGTGGGCTTTAAACACTTCCTCCTAGGAACACTGCGCCCCCCCTACGACCTCCGGGCGCCCCCGTAGGCGGCGTGCTTGCGGTTGCCGTAGGCGCTGCCCTTGCGCGCGCCTTTCTTGAGATCCTTTAGCACGTCCTCCTCGCTTGAGCCCTCCACCTGAACGCGCAGCTTCACCACCTGGTCGCGCAGACGGGCGGCTTCCTCGAAGTCCATGTTCCTGGACGCCTCGGCCATGTCGTCTTCCATGGACGATATGATGCGCAGCACTTCCTCGCGCGACAGCTCCGCGAGCTCCTTGTTCACCTGCTCGGCGGTGGTGTTGCCCATCTCGTCGGTCACGTAGCTTATGATGTCGTTGATGGCTTTGCGGATGGTCTGCGGCTCGATGCCGTGCTCCTCGTTGTAGGTCATCTGAATGGCGCGGCGACGGCGTGTCTCTTCAATGGCGAGGTCCATGGAGTCGGTGATCTTGTCGGCGTACATGATCACCTGACCCGACACGTTGCGGGCCGCGCGGCCGATCGTCTGGATGAGCGAGCGGTGGTTGCGCAGGAACCCCTCCTTGTCGGCGTCGAGGATGGCCACGAGCGACACCTCCGGCAAGTCCAGGCCCTCGCGCAGAAGGTTGATGCCCACCAGCACGTCGAACTCGCCACGCCGCAGGTCGCGCAGTATCTCCACGCGCTCGAGCGTCGCGATGTCGGAGTGCATGTAGCGCGCCTTCACGCCCTGGTCGAGCAGGTGGTCGGTCAGGTCCTCGGCCATCTTCTTCGTAAGCGTGGTGATGAGCACACGCTCGTCGCGGGCGGCGCGCTCCTTCGCCTCGTCTATGATGTCGTCGATCTGCGAAGCGCTTCCGCGCACGATGATCTCGGGATCCAAAAGGCCCGTCGGGCGAATGATCTGCTCCACCTGCTGCTGGCTCACCTTCTGCTCGTAGTCGCCCGGCGTGGCCGACACGTAGATGAACTGCGGCACGCGCGCCTCGAACTCGTCAAAGCGCAACGGGCGGTTGTCCAAGCAGCTGGGCAGACGGAACCCGTGCTCGGCGAGCGTGATCTTGCGCGAGCGGTCGCCCTCGTGCATGCCGCGGATCTGCGGCACGGTCACGTGGCTCTCGTCGATGATGCACAGGAAGTCTTTCGGGAAGTAGTCGATGAGCGTGTAAGGCGGCTCGCCGGGCGCGCGGCCGTCCATGTGCCGCGAGTAGTTCTCGATGCCGGAGCAGAACCCCATCGTCTCGAGCATCTCCAAGTCGTAGTTCACGCGCATCTCCAGCCGCTGGGCCTCGAGCAGTTTGCCCTCGTCCTTGAATTGCTGCAGACGTTCGCGCAGCTCGTCGCGGATGGTGCCGAGCGCGCGGTCCATCTTCGGACGCGCCGTCACGTAATGCGACGCCGGCCAGATGGGCAGCGCCTCGTATTCGTTCAGCACCTCGCCTGTGACATGGTCGATCTCGGCGATAGCCTCGATCTCGTCGCCCCAGAAGTCGATGCGCACGGGGTTGTCGGCATACGGCGGGAACACGTCGAGCGAGTCGCCCCGCACGCGGAACGTGCCGCGTTTCAGCTCGTAGTCGTTGCGGTCGTACTGGATGTCGATAAGCTCGTGGATGACGTCGTCGCGATCCATCTCCTTCTGCTTGTCCACGAACACGGCCATGCCCGCGTAGTCCATCGGGCTGCCGATACCGTAGATGCACGACACGCTTGCCACCACAATGCAGTCGCGCCGCGACAGCAGAGCCGACGTGGCCGCATGGCGCAGCTTCTCCACCTCCTCGTTGATGGAGGCGTCCTTCTCGATGAAGGTGTCCGACGAGGGGACGTAGGCTTCGGGCTGGTAGTAGTCGTAGTAGCTGACGAAGTACACCACCGAGTTGTCCGGGAAGAACTCCTTCAGCTCGCTGGCCAGCTGGGCCGCGAGCGTCTTATTCGGTGCCATGACGAGCGTGGGCTTCTGCACGGCCTCGATGGTCTTCGCCATCGTGAACGTCTTGCCGGAGCCGGTCACGCCCAGAAGCGTCTGGTAGCGCAACCCCTCCTCCACCCCACGCGCCAGCTTCTCCACGGCTTGCGGCTGATCGCCCGACATCTCGAACGGCGACACCACTTTGAACGGCGTCGTGGCCAGCCGCACCTCCGGCAGCTTGCCCTCCATCTCGATGCCCTCTATGTTGGAAAGATGCGCCATGATGCTCCCTCCGCGAATGGTTAGAAGAGCAGTCTAGCACATCTTTCAGAAAAATGAACGGATGTTCGTTAAATGAATGCGTTTTGACACAACTGCCCCCGTCAATCCAAAAGCCACCTCCATGCGGGAACCACATGGACGACGCCCTCGTCCACCGCGATCTCCCCCTCTTCGTCCAGCGTGACAACCCAGCCCTCGCGCACGCCGAGCGCGGCCATGCCCGCGCGCAGGGCAGAAACCTCCCGACGGCGCGTCTTCTCCTCCCGCATGCCGCACGTCACCTGCACCAACTCGGAGGCTTCGCGCACAAGGGCATCGCCCACCACGAAATCGACTTCATGTCGCGCGCCGTCCCGCAAAAGCAAACGCGACACCGCCCCCTTGCGCAGAGAGCCCGCATCCCGCCGCAGCTTCATGAACACCGCCGTCTCAAGCCGTTGCGCCTCATCGCGCGCAGCCGCCGACGAGAACGCCATGAGCATGCCGGGGTCGACCGCGTACACCTTGGAGACGGAGCGCGGGTTGTCGGCAAGCACCCGTGTGAACTCGTCCACTTTGAAAAGAAGGTACGCCTCCTCGTAGAAGCCGAGCAGGTTCGACAGCGTTTCGCGCGAGGTGGACACGCCCGCGCTCTTGAACGCCGCCGCGGTCTTGTTCAAGGAAAGCTCGCACGCCGAAGAGGCGAGACAGCGGGATAGAAATTGGGAGGCCAGAACAGGATTTCGCACGTTGTAGCGCTCGATGACGTCGAGGTTGACCGTGCGGTAGGCGTACTCCTGCAGAAGTTGAACCGAATCGGAGCTGGAAAGACGCTGGACGGGCACGAACCCGCCGCGTTCCAGATATGCGGAGAGCGCACGCCGCAACGACGCGCGCGCCATGGACCCGATCGCCCGTGAACCGTCGTCCAGCCGCGACCCCGTCTCGACCCCGTGAAAGCGGGCGAACTCCGAAAAACTGAGGGGGAACAGCTCGCGCGAAAGCGCGCGGCCGCGGAACTCGCTCGCCAGATTGGCCGAAAGCATCTTGGACGAAGAGCCCGTCACGTATATGGTCGCCTTCCGCGTATCGACCATGCGCCGCAAGAACGTGCCCCATTCGGGCACCTCCTGGATCTCGTCGAAGAAGAAAAAAGCACCGTCCCGCTGGGCGCGGGGACGCAAGGAGAAGAACGCTTCGACGACATCCGAGAGCAGCTGCGGCGTGTAAGGCTTGAGGCGCTCGTCCTCGAAGTTGAAGTAGAGGATGGATTCCTGCGGATAACCCGCCTCGACGATCCGGTGCATCTCCTGGTAGAGGCGGTAGGTCTTACCGCAACGCCGCACGCCGGTCACCACCGTGGCGAGGTTGCCGCGCGCCGGCTCCAGGATATCGCCCAGCGACAGATCGCGCTCGAACACAGGCGGGATTCCCTGCTCGAAGAAATCCTGTAGCTTCTCGACGACGATGGCGTTCATGTCTGGTCCTGTCTTGACGTTCTAAACGGCAAGATGATAGTAAATCTTGCCGTTTAGAACGTCAAGATTTACTATCAAGACATCCTCGCAAATCGTGCTGTTTGCACTATGCTGGTAACTATATTTATTACCAACGAAGAATTTATGGCACGAACCATGCCAAAAGAGTTTTCGCCAGACCTCAAACGCCGACAACCCCGCAGCGCGACGGACGCGCAACGGGAAGGACGGGGAGGCGAAACCCGGCCCCCTTCAGCAAGGCCCGGTCACCGCCTCTGCGCGCGGTACCTCTCCTCGGCCGCGTCCTTGGCCGGCTCCCACCAGGCGCGGTTGGCCCCGTACCAGGCCACCGTCTCGGCCAGGCCCTCGAGGAAGTCGGCGCGGCGGGGCCTCCAGCCCAGCTCGCGGCGGATCTTCGACGCGTCGATGGCGTAGCGCCGGTCGTGGCCGGGGCGGTCGCGCACCCGGTCGAAGGCGTCCTCGGGCTCGCCCATCACGCGCAGGACGGCGCGCAGCACGTCCAGGTTGGAGCGCTCCCCGTCGGCGCCGACGAGGTAGGTCTCGCCGACGCGGCCGCGCTCGAGGACGGCCCACACGGCGGAGGAGTGGTCCTCCACGTGGATCCAGTCGCGCACGTTGAGCCCGTCGCCGTAGAGCTTCGGCCGCTCGCCGCGCAGGACGTTGGTGACCTGGCGCGGGATGAACTTCTCCACGTGCTGGTAGGGGCCGTAGTTGTTCGAGCAGTTCGAGATGGTGGCGGCCACGCCGTAGGTGCGCGCCCAGGCGCGCACCAGCATGTCGCTCGCCGCCTTCGTGCTGGAGTAGGGGCTGCTCGGGCGGTAGGGCGTCTCCTCGGTGAAGCGCGCGGGGTCGTCGAGCGCGAGGTCGCCGTAGACCTCGTCGGTGGAGACGTGGTGCAGGCGCACGCCGTGCTCGCGGCACGCCTCCAAAAGGCGGTAGGTGCCCTCCACGTTCGTCCTGAGGAAGGGCTCGGGGCCCGCGATGGAGTTGTCGTTGTGGCTCTCCGCCGCGAAGTGCACGACGGCGTCGCGCCCGGGCACCACCTCGGACAGCAGGGCCGCGTCGCAGACGTCGCCCACCACGAGCTCGACGTTCGGCACGCCCTCGATGTTGGCGGGGTTGCCCGCGTAGGTCAGCTTGTCCAGCACCGTCATGCGCACCTGCGGATGATGCTCGGCCACCCAGCGCACGAAGTTGCTCCCGATGAACCCGCACCCGCCCGTGACTATGATGTTTTTCAAGGTTCCCTCCGATGCCGCAGCGCGAACGGGGCGGCCGGCGCCGCCCCGTTCGCCCCTATTCCCTCTCGCCCTCGCGGGCGACGCTTATCAGGTACCTGCCGTAGTCGGTCTTGCCCAGCGCCCGCCCCAGGTCGAGCAGGCGCCCGGCGCCGATGAAGCCCCGCCGGTAGGCGATCTCCTCGATGCAGGCGATGTAGTAGCCCTGGCGGCTCTGGACCGCCTCCACGTACTCGGCCGCCTTCAGCATGCCCTCGGGCGTGCCGGTGTCGAGCCACGCCATGCCGCGCCCCATGAGCTCGACCGAGAGCCGGCCCTCGCGCAGGTAGGCGTTGTTGACGCTCGTGATCTCGAGCTCCCCGCGCTCGGAGGGCTCGACCTCCGCCGCGACGTCGCACGCCCCGCCGTCGTAGAAGTAGAGCCCCGGCACGGCGTAGCTGCTCTTGGGGCGCTCCGGCTTCTCCTCGATCCCCACGACGCGGCGGCCCTCGTCGAACTCCACCACCCCGAAGGCCCGCGGATCCTTCACCGGGTAGCCGAACACCACGGCCCCGCCCTCGCGCTCCACCCTGCCGCGGGCGCGCGACAGGACGCGCGTGAGGTCCTGGCCGTGGAACATGTTGTCGCCCAGGACGAGCGCGCACGGCCCGCCGGCGAGGAACGCCCTCCCGATGGCGAACGCCTCCGCGAGCCCGCGCGGCTCGGCCTGCTCGGCGTACTCCAGGCGCATGCCCAGAGACGAGCCGTCGCCGAGGAGCTCCCGGTAGGCCGGCACGTCGCGCGGGGTGGAGATGACCAGCACCTCGCGGATGCCGGCGAGCATCAGCACGGAGAGCGGGTAGTACACGAGCGGCTTGTCGTAGATGGGCAGCAGCTGCTTGCTGACCGCCTTGGTGATGGGGTGCAGCCGGGTCCCCGACCCACCCGCGAGTATGATGCCTTTCATGAGATCTCCTTCAACGCCGAAGCAACGTCCCTGTCGCCCGTCCAAGTTGTCCATTGCTCGTATCTGCGCGCGAAAAACCTCGGTTGATAGTCCTGAAGAGGCTCTATGTCCTCGGATCCCGAGAAACACGCCAAATGGTTTCCTATTACGTCGTAACCTATTCCGCAAGTAAACGACAATCCTCCCGAAAAGCGAGGATTACACTCAAGCAAATGGTAGATTCCGCCTGCATCGCGTATGAACTCGAAATTGACACACCCGACAACGCCGAGTTTTTTTGCGATAAAGGCGCAAGCCCTCTCCAGCACGGCATCACGGAACACGAAAACCGAGGTTCCCGCCCCGTTCGGGGTTCGCAATAGCTCAATTCGGGGAACAGACACGACGCGACCAGAAGAAGGATGCCTCACAACATCAACAGTCACAATGCGACCTCTTACAAAAGGTTGGACAACATACCCCTCCCGAGGAGCAAAAGCCATCCATTCTGCTCGGCTATTCAGCACCACAACCCCTTCGCTGCTTCTTCCGTCGACGGGCTTGCACACCACGGGAAACGCAAAGGGGCACGAATCTCCTACGGGTTTTGCGGGAATCACCTCAACGCCATCCACACCGCGCTCGAAGTAAGAAGAGAACATCAGCTTGTTGCGACACACCTCAACCGCGCGTTTCGGTGAGAGCATGAGACGGATCCCCCGCTCCTCGAAGCTGCTTCTGCAAACGCTAAGAACATCGACCTCGTAATCCGTCAAGGGCAGTATGCACGTCGCCCCTTCTACTCGACACGCATCGAAAAGGGCCGCGACGAAAGACTCACCATCCTTTGCGGCAGGAATTTTACGAAACACGTCGACATCGATCGCATTCGCAAGCCACGCACGCGGGTTGATGTCGCATCCAACAACCCTCAGCCCCGAGCGGTGAAGCCCAGAAATCACCGCTTCCGCAGAGAAAGATCCTATCGCGGTTACAAGGGCAGTGGAGCCCTTCCCCTCTCGCGCGGCGACATCACCCGAACGAACAACGGGGCGGTCGATCATCATCCTGAAATGAATGTCGTTCGGCCTCCGATCCTCAAAAGACGTGACCCTCTCGAATCCCAGCCCGTGGTATAGATGCACTGCTCCGCGATTATCCGCATCGGTGTACAGATGGAGCCCCCGTATCCCCTTCCGTCTGCAAACGTCGATAAAATCCTCGACGAGCTTTTTCGCTATGCCGCGGCGCTGGAAATCCCTCCTCACCCCAACAAGAGCTACGTAGGCAAGACCTTCCGGAGGAAGATTGTCCGTATAGCCCGCCACAAGACCCGCAAGCCTCCCCTCCCTGAATTCGGGGACAAGCGTCGCGTAAGAGAGCAATTTCTCGGCATACTCCCCGATGTCAACCTTCTCCGAAAGGGGAACGGGAAACAAGTCATCCACATCGCAAAGGAATCTCGCCAATTCGGTCTTCGCTATAGCCACAGATGCACTCCTAACCTATGTAGAGCAGCGCTCACGAGAAAAACCTATTCAGTTCTTCATCTCTTCTGATGGGATGAAAAAACTGAACGGGGGAAATGGCAGAGAGGCTGTTCACTTCAAGGATCGTGAAGCCCTCATCCGTCGCAGCAATATCCCACCCCAAGTAATCCAAATCGCTTAGGTATTCGTGCATTTCGAGGCATTTTTCGCAAATCAAATTCCAATTCGGAACCTTGCCCGTTATTCTGACGCCCGTATCGGGATGCTCAGAGTACCGTCGAACTGCACCGTCCTCGAATCTGTACACGGCCTCTATCGATCCCTGAGAATCCACTTCCCCGAAGACCGACCCACCAAGCGTATGGCCCGTGCACCAATCTTGCCCAGCACCGCCAAACCGGACGAAGTTGAACAAAATGCGCGATCCGCTAGGAGTGGATGCTGTTTGAATCCTGATGCAATGGCATACATCGGGCCAAGCCTGTTGATACTTATGACATTGCCTTACTTCTTCAGTCATAACGAATTCGGAACCCGAGGAGATAAGCGTCGAATAATAATCGTCGGCAGCGATTTCGATGCCATTCACGACCAAAGATCCGGTTCTCTCCCCAAGTTCGACGCGCGAAAAACCTTCGCCTCCGCTACCACCCAAACGCTTTACCACGACCCTACCGAGTTTCTCCACAATCGAGAACACCCCACCCCC
>NZ_PPEL01000056.1 GCF_002899695.1 Rubneribacter badeniensis | reverse complement strand
TTTATAAGAGACGGGGGTGGGGATGCGCGGGGGCGCGGGCGGGGTAGGGATGCGCGGCACGCGGTGCGGCGGTGCTGCAGGATGAGGGCGCGGGGATGAAGCGGGCAGTTGCGGAACGTCCGAGGGCGCGGTTCGGCCGTCAGGGTTGCCGCAACTCCCCTTTTGCACCCAGATCGAGAGCGTGAGCGCTATACTGGCATGACCGACATGCAGAGGCGAAGGGGGAAGGCCCATGATCGAAGTTCTGTGGCATGGACGCGGCGGGCAGGGCGCGTTCACGGCCGCGCGCTTGCTGGGAGCGGCGGCATCGCTTGCCGAGGGCGCGCATGCGCTGGCGTTCCCCTCGTTCGGCCCCGAGCGACGCGGCGCGCCAATGCGCGCGTTCACGAAGCTGTCGGATCGGCCCATCGGCGATCGCAGCGCCATCGTCCGCGCGGATTACGTCGTGTATCTGGACGATACGCTGCTGGGCGAGGGATGGGATCGCGAGCTCAAGGCGAACGGGGTGGTTCTGGTGAACAGCACGCGCACGTTCGCCGACGACCGCATCATCTCGCTGGATGCCGACGGCATCTCGGCGGCCGTCCTGGGACGGCCGATTCCGAACACGGCGTTTCTGGGCGCGCTGTCGGTTCTGTGCGACCGGATCGGCCTCGATGACGTGAAACAGGCCATCCACCAGTACATGCCGAAGAAGCTGCACGAGAAGAACATCGCCATCGTCGAGGCCGCTCGAGAGGCGTTGGCGGGGGCCGCGTCGTCGTCTCGGACGCCCCAGGGCTTGGCTGCCGGCGCTTCCGATCCGGTCGCTTTCGATTCCGGTTGCGCTGCTGCTCCCGCTGCGCGCGTCGAAGGAGCATTGGGCGCGGCTTCCCGGATGGACGGCGTCCGCATTCCCGCGTTGCGCGACGGTGCGCTCGATCCCGCCGAATTCGCGCACACCACCTGCTTCGAGGCCGGCTATCTTGTGGCCAAGAACGCCGGATGGCGCAACATGCGTCCCGTCATCGACGCGGGCGCGTGCACGGGGTGCTTGCAGTGCTACCTCTACTGTCCCGACGGTGCCGTTTACAAAGCCCCGTCGGATTCTCAGCCGGCGGCGCGGGCCGACGTTGCGGCAAGCGCGGCCGTTCGCGCCGACGTTGACAATCGTGCGACGGTTCCCGCGCAATCGGCCGTGGCCGTCGACTACGACTTCTGCAAGGGATGCGGCGTGTGCGTCACGGTGTGCCGGTTCGGCGCGATCGCCATGGTTGCCGAACGCGGCGAAAGCGAGGGTGGTGCCCGATGAGGCGGTTTCTTTCCGGCGACGAGGCGTTCGCCGAGGGCGTGCGGCTGGCGCGCCCGCAGGTGATTTCCGCGTACCCCATCACGCCGCAGACGGTGGTGGTGGAGCGTCTTTCCGAGATGGTGGAGGCCGGCGAGCTGGCGGCTGAGTACGTGCATGTGGAAAGCGAGCATTCGGCGCTGTCGTGCGCCATCGGCGCGTCGGCTGCGGGCGCGCGCACGTTCACAGCCACGTCGAGCCAGGGCTTGCTCTACATGGCCGAGTGCCTGACGTACGCGTCGGGCGGGCGGTTTCCCATCGTCATGATGAACGCGAACCGCGCCACCGCGCTGCCGTGGAACATCTACGGCGACCAGCGCGACTCGCTGGCGCTTTTGGATCACGGCTGGATCCAGGTCTACGCCGAGGACAACCAGGAGGCGCTCGACCTGGCGCTCATGGCCTATGCGGTGGCCGAGGACGCGCGCGTGCGCACGCCCGTCATGGTGAATCTCGACGGCTTCGCGCTCACGCACACCTACGAGACAGTGGACGTTCCCGCGCCTGAGCAGGCCGACGCGTTCCTGCCGCCCTACGACGGTTCGGGCAACCGGTTCGACTTCGAGCGTCCGGTGAACATCGGGTTCTCGGCGGGGCCGGAGTACAACCGGTATTTCAAGTATTGGGAGCATCGCGACATGCTGGAAGGCGCGCCGTGCGCGATCGAAGCGGCAGAGGCGCGTTTCGCCGAGGTGTTCGGACGTCGCTATCCTGGCATGATTGAGCGCGTGAACTGCGACGATGCCGACGTGATTTTGGTGACGCTGGGCTCTGCCGCCGGGCTTGCGCGCGGCGTGGTGGCGAAGCTGCGCGCGCGGGGCGTGCGCGCGGGCATGCTGCGCATCCGCTACCTGCGCCCGATGCCGAGCGCGCTCATCGCCGAGGCGCTTTGCGGCGCGCGTGCCGTGGGCGTTTTGGAGAAGGACGTGTCGTTCGGCGCGGAGGGCACGGTGTTCACGAACGTGAACTCGGCGCTGCACCAGGCGGGCGTGCGCGTGCCCACCTTCAACTTCATCGGCGGCCTCGGTGGCGACGACATCTCGGAAGCGCAGGTGGAAGGCATCTTCACGGCGCTTGCGCGGGTGAGCGCGGACGCGGGCGACCTGCCGCGCGTGAGCTTCCTCGGGATCGATTCGCCGGCGGATGCTGTTCCGTCGGCTTGTCGGCCGCCGGAACGCGCCGACGCTGCGGCTTTCCGCGGCACCCAATCTCGCGGCGCTGGCGAAAGCTCGCGTGCCGAAGCACGTTTCGCCTCCGTCACCCCCGCCGTCCCCGCGATCTCGGGCACTGCGGAAACCCTCGCTGACTCAAGCGGACCTGCGATCTGCGACGAAGGAGGTCGGTAGCCATGGCCGTCACCGCCAAGAACATGACCGACGACGAGCTGTTCTTCGGCCACAAGGCCTGTGCCGGTTGCGGTGGATCGCTCGCCGTGCGTGCGGCGCTCAAGGTGCTGGGGCCGAACGCTGTGGCCGCGCTGCCGGCGGGCTGCATGAGCGCCGTCGGGTTCAACTTCCCGCAGCTCGCTTTCGCCAACAACGCGATGATCACGCCCTTTGCCGCCACGGCCGCCGTGCTCACCGGCATTGAGGCCGGTCTGCGCGCGCAGGGCAAGAAGCCCGACGACTGCACCGTGGTGGGCTTCGCCGGCGACGGCGGCACGGCCGACATCGGCTTGCAGGCGCTCTCCGGCGCCATCGATCGCAACGACGACGTGCTCTACATCTGCTACGACAACGAGGCGTACATGAACACGGGCATCCAGAAAAGCTCGCTCACCCCGTTCGGCGCCAAGACCACCACCACGCCCGCCGGGGCCAACGCCCACGGCTGCCTAACGCAGAAGAAGAACCTGTTCGAGATCGTGGCCGCGCACGGCATCCCCTACGCCGCCACGGCGAGCGTGGGCTACCTGCCCGATTTCATCCGCAAGGTCGAGCGCGCCCGCGACATCCGCGGCACGCGCTACATACACGTGATCGCCCCGTGCCCGACGGGCTGGGGCTGCGGCGTGGACGAGACGGTGGACATCGCGAAGGACATCGTGGACTGCGGCCTGTGGTATTTGGCCGAGTACGAGGGCGAGCAGGTATGCGGCAGGACTGGTGGCCGCTTCAAGCTCAACCGCGACCCGCGCGAATTCTCCAGCGTGGAGGCGTACCTGCGCCGCCAAGGCCGCTTTCGCGCGCTGTCCGACGACGAGGTGGCTGCCGTCGAAGCCGCCCGCGACGCCAAATGGGAGGCGATGCGGCGGGAGTGGGCCTAAGAGGGTTAGGCCGTGGTTCTTTCCGACACCGCGATTGATCTTGCGGGAACGTTTCCGTCGAACGTTCTGATCGTGTACGCATGGACGCGTATGCTGCGCATGCGCTCGCCCGCATTGTTCTTTGTCGTGCTGCTTGCGTTGAGCGCCGTCGTGGTGCTGGGTCGCAATGGGGTTGGTAGCATCGCACGCCTGGCGTTCGTCGTCATCGGGTTCGGCGTGGTGCCCTTCGCTTTCTCGTCGGATAGCCCGTTGAGGAAGGCTTTGGTCATAGCTCTCATGAACGCGATGATCGTCATTGCAGAGGCAGTGTCTATCGCCGCATGGTATGCGGTGGTGGGCCTCGATATCACGGATTACGATGTCGTGCGCAGCCATATGGGGGCGTTCGTGTGCACGCATGCGCTGCATCTGCTTGTTTTGACGGCGCTGTTTTCGGGCTTTCATGCGGCGCTTGGACGCTTCGACCGCACGGGGGCGGTCGATATGCGCGGATTCGTGTGGTTTCCCGTCATCCAAGCCATCCTGCTTGGCATGGCGCTGGCTTCTGGCGTGTATGCCCATCGAAGTTCCGAAGTGCTTTTCTTCGGAATGACGGCGTTGTCGGCAGTGTGCCTTGCCACCGATCGCGCCTTGTTTTCAGCGATGAGGCGGCATGCGAGGAAGCGTCGCGAAGACCAGCGCGCTGTTTTTCTGAGACGGAGGCTCGACCGCTACCTTGAGTTGAGTCTGCCGTTCGTCGCAGAGGTGGAGCGAACTGCGCGATTTCGCCATGATGTTCGCAACCACGTTCAAACGATCCTCGTTCTTTCAGAGCGTGGGGAACGCGTGCGGGCACAGGAACACCTTGCCGCGCTTCGCGCGTGTTTGGACGAGCCCTCGTCGCTCGCGTCGCCGCCCTTTTCGCATCGCGGATGAGGTTTTTGCGAAAACCCCTGCGGGGGGGGGGGGCTTTCTTCGCCTATAATCGCGTGGCGCGCTCTCCGCTCTCGTGTCTTGCCTCTTACCGACAAGGTGGGCGGCGAAAAGCGTTTTTGGCGCGCTCTCGGGAGATGGCGCGCTCTCGGGCGAATGGGCGGCAGGAGGGTGGTTTCGTGTACCGGGTTGCGATAGTCGAAGATGAGGCCGATCAGGCCGATGCGCTTCGCCGCATGATGGAACGCTCCCGCTGGGGCGAACGGTTCGAGTTCGTTCATGCCGCTGATGCCGCCTCGCTCAAGGAGCTGCTTTCCGAAGGTTCTCGTCTGGACATCCTGATGATGGACATCGAGTTGGGTTCCAGGGGTGAGAACGGCATCGAACTGGTGAAACGGTGCTTTCCTGAAGGATGCGGCACGCAGGTGATATACGTTACCGGATTCATCGAGTACTGCACAAGCGTGTATCGGACGGAGCACGTGTATTTTCTGACGAAGCCCGTCTCGCAGTCCGATCTAGACGACGCGCTGGATCGGGCGGTTGTGCGCTTGCAAGCGGTTGGTGGCAGGTCGATAGAGGTTCGCTTCGGTGGCACGACTTCGCTTGTGAGGCCCGATGCCATAGAGTACGTCGAAAGCGACAAGCGCAAGATGCGCATCCATGTGGGACGGGACAGCTTGGAGATGTATGGGACGCTCTCTTCCTTTTCCGAGCAGCTTCCCGCTTCGTTCTTCTCCTGTCACAAGAGTTTTCTCGTGAATATGGATCGCATCGTGGAGTTGAGGGCGAACGAGGTGGTGCTTGCTTCGGGTGCCGTCGTTCCGGTGAGCCAGAAAAGGCGCAGGCTCTTGCGAGAGGCGTTTCATGCGCACCTTCGCTCGAGGCTTTGATCGAGCGGGCTCGCCATGTCCGATGTCTGCATCGACATCATCGGGGTGGTTCCCGTGCAAATGGTGTTCGCCTACGCCCTTTCGCGCATGCTGGCCATCCGCAGCCTTCCCGTGTACTGGGCGCTTGAGGTGTCCTTGGTCGTTCTGCTCGCGTGTCTTCGTCCGGGTATGAATGCCGAGGTGAGGCTGGTGATGTCGCTGCCGTTGGTGCTCGTCCCCCTTTTTCTGTCAGAAGGGAGCCTGTCGCGGAGGATCGTCATCGTGGCCCTTGCCCATTTGGTGCTCTTTTCCGCGGAGCTGCCCGGCGGGGCGCTGTGGGTGGCGCTGACGGGCGCTCCGGTTGCGAGCTACGACGAGGTGCGTGCCCACTTCGATGCGTTCGCGATAACGCATGCGGCCCATCTTGCTTTGCTGATTCCGCTCCTCATGGCGTTGAAGCGGGTTTTCGATCGTTTTGCCGTGGGGGCCGACGAGCGAAGAAGCGGCGCATGGCTGCCCGTTTTATTCACGTGTACCCAGTTCGTTCTCGTGAACATCATGATCCTTCTGCCGCTTGGCTTTATCGGGCAGTCTTTGCGCTATTACGCTGCCGGAGTGCTGCTGTCGCTCGCCTGCCTTGTTGCCGACCTGTGCTTGTTCCTTTCATTCGACCGGTACGCCCAGAAGCGGAGCGATGATGCGAGGGCGTCGTTGCTGGAGAGTCGGCTTGACGGATGCTTGGCGCAATGCGAGAAGTTCGTCGAAAATATCGAAAGGACGGCGAAGCTGCGCCATGATGTGGGCAACCACGTACAGGTGGTGCTTGCGCTGTCGGAGCGGGGGAGGTTCCAGGATGCGCGCGAGCATCTTCGGCTCGTGAGTGACGCGTTTGAATCTGCCGGGAGCGAGGGGGATCGTTCATGAGCGCGCGGATGGCCGTTTCGGTTCTCGTCATGCTGCTTTTGTGCGGAGTTACGGTCGTGCTGGCCCGACGGTTTCGCGACGTGCCGCCAGCGCGCGTTTTGGTCAACCTGCTATTTCCATTCAGTCAGATATGCATCGTCGCCTTCCTGCTGTTCTATTCCCTCAAGTACGATCTGCCGGATTGGATGTTCGCCATCGTTGCGGTGGTCGGTGCGCTGTGCGGGCCGGCCGACCTGGCGCTGTTCAAAGCCTTGCGCGAAGCGGAGGAGCGGGATGCGTCTCGCGAGCGGGTTCGCCTGTTGGAGGAGCAGGTGCGGTCGCAGGAGGCCTATCTGGATAGGCTTTTCGCCGACATGGGCGAGGCTCGGCGCGTTCGCGAGGCCATTGCCGTCGAGCTTGAGGCGGTTGACGAGCTTTTGGGCAAGCGGGAGGCAGAGGGGGTTTCGCAGGGGCTTATGCGCGTGGTCGGCATCATGGACGCGACAAGGAAGAGCTTTTGCTCGCATCGCGTAGTCGACGCCCTGGTGTCCATGAAGGTGGATGTTTGCAAGGATGCCGGCATCGAGACGGAAGTGGATGTGAGGCTTTCTGACGACGTCCCCTTCTCAAGCGTCGAATTGTGCGCCGTGTTCTCGAATCTATTCGACAATGCTATCGACGCATGTCAAAAGGTGCCCGAAGAGAGGCGTTTCATCACGTTGAGGGCCCGTTTGGATGCGGGGCATCTTGTGGTGCGCATGGAGAACGGATGCGTTGCCTCAACGGGCGGGAAGAAGCGTCCGTTGCGGCAGAGGGCGGGTTTGGCCGAGCATGGATGGGGGTTGGACATCCTCGAGACGATGGCTCGGCGATACGAGGGAAGCTTTCAGGCGCAGCAACGCGACGGCGTGTTCTCGACGACGGTGATTTTGAGGGCGGGAGCGGTCGAGGGGGACGGCTGCAAAACGCAGCGGTGAGGGCGCGTTTCCGAGGAGCGACTGTCAAAGGCGCGATCAGTTATTACGTGAAACTGGTCAGTTGTGCAACCTTGCTTGTGACCGATTTTTGCGATGGGTATTCTTCATCTGCTGGGAAGGTGTCAAGTCGGAGCGTGAAAGTACGCCTACGACGTTAATTGACTGACGACGACGGTGGAAGGATCGAAAATGCCAAAGTTCAAGCAGCCTCTATCTCAGAATCCGTTTCATCAGTGGGGCGTCAGCATCGGTGGGGCGGCCAATGCCGATCCTGAGGATCTTGTAGGATTTCTAGCCAACATTGTCACCGGCTATATGAAAGACAACTTCGGCATGAGCGTGGATGCTTCCAAGGTCGATATTACTGTGGGCGGACTCTTGAGCAGCAAGACTTTTCCTGGCGTTGAGTTTTCTTTCGTCGGGCATACGAATTGGGCTCGCTATCTCGTTGGCGTTAGCAAAACCGCCGCGGTTCTGACGGTCGATGTAGTTCAGCAGGGTACGCCCTCTTCGGCGATGCAGCGGCTGAACTCTGCCGAAAGAAAGGGAATGTTTTCCATCTCCGGCGCTTTGCAGAAGGCCATAACGAACCAAAACGCCGTTGAGGAGGAGAGCATGAATTACACCGCCCTTCTTCAGACGATCCAGCAGGCCGTTGAGAGTTGGAGCGAATAATTCACATCCGATACTGCGGGAAACGGGGCAGCGTATGCCCAAATGAAAGGTTTGTTTGATATGCAGGATCTCGATGCCTTTGTTAGGTCGCTTGAGGGAAAAACCGCTTCTGAGCTTGTCGAGCTAGGCAAGTCTTTCGGTAATGGCGGCGATGAAACCGATGATGAGCTAATGAGGGAGATGAAATGCTTCGAGCGCGCCGCAAGCTTGGGCGATGCCGAAGGGAAATACAGGCTGGGTTGGTTCTACATTGGCACGGTTGATTTCGTTCCCGAACAGCCCGAGTTGGCGGCGCGTCTTTATGCCGAGGCGTATGAGGGTGGATATAAATACGCGCCCGGACGGTTGGGATATGCCGTGCTCACCGGTTACGGGGTCGAGAAGAACGACTATCGAGCGGAATCGCTGCTTCGAGAAGGGGCCGACAACGGTGATTTGTGGGCGTTGTTCAATTTGATCGGGCTTTATTTCCGTTCAGATAGTCCCCTTCGCGACGATGATAAGTACTTCGCTGCGGTAAGCGAACTTGCCCATGCGGCCGTCGAACCTGATGATGACGAGTATTTGTTGTATGTTTCCGCAGCGCAGCGCTATCTCTCGGATTGCTATTTCAAAGGCATTGGCGTTCCTCCGGATTTCGATGAGGGAATCAAGTGGCTCAAACTTGCTGTTGAACATGGCGATTCAATTGCCGGTAAAAGGCTTGGAAAGCGCTATATGGATGGCGATGGCGTTCCGAGGGATGGAGCGAAAGCCAAGGAGGTCTTCGAGGCGATTGTCCTGTTCGATGAATACGATGAAACTGCCGCTTACGCGAAGTACTACATCGGATTGCTTTACGAGACGGGTAACGGAGTCGGTCAAGATTCCGCAAGAGCGGAGGCGTACTACAAAGAGGCGGTTGGCACGGGTTTGGAGTGTCCGGAGGCGTGGGCTAAATACGGCACGTATCTTGTTAACAGATCGGCGAGCCCTCAAGAAGGTGAAGCTGGACGGGCTCTGATCAGACGAGCTGCCGATGCTGGCGAAGAGAGTGCGATAAAGGCCGTTGGGCGGTTTGGCGGCGCTTTGCCTTGTCTGCAAGAGCGGAAGCAATTGCAGCCGTCTTTCAAAGATCTCAACGATCCCGACCTCATCGAAGACGATATCGATGTCGATCAGATAATCGATTTCGCTTACGCCTATTGGTGCGGAGTCGGTTGTTCCGTTGATCACGACAGGGCATATGGGCTGCTTCTCGCGCTTGTCAACAGAGATCCTGGTGGCGTCTTCGGTGGGGATGACAAGCGGCTGGCAAGCATGATGAGGGACCATGTGCTTGAAGGCGGGCGCGACGAATCTGGACGAGATGCCGAGCTTTGGGATGCCGTGGCCAGAGGGGACATGCAAGTTCTGAATGACCATGTGCATGAAAGCATCGGGGAGGATGCGGCACAAAATGTGGCTCATCTCGGTCAAGCTATGTTTTGGGCCGATATCGCAGCCAATCACATCAACAATGTTTGGGCCGGAAAGATTGCGATCTTGGCTTTTCTCTTTCAGGCTCAAGTGATGGATTTTGCCGGTGTGGGCGATGGCGAAATTAGGGCGGCGAGAACTGCGTTGAAATGGACGGGACGTTATCTCGATGATGGCATTCTCAATTTTATGAGTCCAAATGCTCGAGATGATCTTGCTTCCCTGCGGCAGCAACTTCAAGAATGGGACGTCGATGCCTGGTTCTACAGGGCAAGAGGGTTTTTCAGAATGCTGCAGAGTTTGGAGGAAGACGATCCGATGCGTCCTATAGCGAGGCAGAGGGCTATAGCTGCGGCATCTGACGGCTATGCGCATGGAAGCGTTGCAGCGGGGGCTCTCAAGGCGAAGATAATGGCACAATCGGTGGAATCTGATGCGGAGTTTCTGACGGTTGCCTCATATGCCGAAGGACTTCTTGCGTCTGGGGCAGAGGCTGCGTTAGCGGAAATGGATCGCCGCGACCAAGATTCATCCCCGCTGCATCTAGGCGATGGTGTTCTTTACATGGCGGGATCGAGGTACGTGACTGGGCCCGCCAAAAATCTCAACAAGGCGCATGATCTCTTTGAGATGGGCGCTGGCCGAGGATACGAATTATGCGAAGCGGAGCTCGCCCATTTTAAAAAGAAGATGTTCGGCGGTTGGTCATATGCGTAAGGTTGTTAGGCGCATTGACGGAAAAGGCAAAGGGGCAGGAAATGGCCAAGTGCGAGAAATGCGGCGGTACGGGCTATGTTCAAGATGGCCACGGGAGAAAGATCGAATGCGATAAATGCGGTGGAGAGGGTAAAAAGCGCGACGGAAAGAAAGGCTACTAGGGTTCTGTGGTTCGCATGGTGGAAGGTGCGCGTGGATGGACTATAAAGAATCAAGATACAACCATTCCGGCATGGTGGGCGATCAGGTCTTTCTATATAACCTGGTTACGTCTTCCGTTGCGGTGATCGGCAAATCCGAATACGCGCAAGTTAAAGATTGTGTCTTTTCCGATTCCGACCTCATGCGAACCTCGGTTGAAAACGGGTTCATTGTCCCCGCAGATGAAGACGAGGTCGAGAAGGTTCTGGCAATCCAGCGGATGAATAACTATTCGACGCGATTCGCCGGCTTCCAGATTCTGCCGACTACCGCCTGCAATGCTCGGTGCTTTTATTGTTACGAACAGTCGTATAAGCCCGTTTGCATGAAAAGTGGCGTTGCCGAAGCGGTTCCTGCTTTCATCGAGAGCTACATGGATATGGTCGACGATGTCCATGTGACGTGGTTCGGTGGCGAGCCCATGCTCGAACTCGATAGAATCCTTGATTTGTCCAAAAAGTTGATGGATTCGGCAGAGAGGCATGGCGTTGGATATACGTCTGACATGATAACGAACGCCACCTTGGCCACCCCGGACGCTGTTCGTATGCTGGTTCACGATTGCGAAGTCTCGCAGGTTCAGATCACGCTAGACGGATTGGCCGAGGAGCATCAGCGCAGGAAAGCCTACCTAACCGAAAGCATAACCTTCGATACCGTTCTAGCTGCGATGGATGCCTTCGTTGACCAGGGAGCGAAGCTTCTTATACGCCTCAACATGGACAAGGGGAATTATAAGGATTGCCTAGAGCTGATTCCCCTTCTGGGCGAACGATACAGGGGTCTCGACACGGTGATGCTTTATGCTGCTCCGCTGTACGGAAGCGGCAATGTGGAAGATTTCTACACGGAAGCGGATCTCAACGAGGCGTACAAGGCGATCTTTCGCGCAATGATCGATGCTGGTTTCATACAGACACTTGACGGGTTGCCGCTCAATTTCAACAACGCTACGTGTTCGGCTCGAATGATCAACAATTTTGTGATCGATCCGTCTGGCGATGTTTTCAAGTGCGAGCACCTTCTTGCCGAGGCTGCCCAGCGTATCGGAAACGTATTCGAAGGAGTGCTCTTCAACGAGGCTTTGGCTCAGTGGGCGTCGCCCGACGTTCCTCGGAAGTGCAGGGAATGCAGTTTTCTTCCGAGTTGCCAAGCGGGATGTTATGCCGCCGAGGCGCTCGATTTTGGCTTGAAGCGCTGCCCTCATATCGCGTTCATTACAGATGCGATCATCGATGCTGCAGGCTATCTCTTGGGATGCGGATCCCATGCTGATAGGACGATTTCAAATGGGAGAAAGGATCGACGATGACTGTTATTCGTAAAGGCGCGGGCATCGGTTCCGCGAGGGCCTCTGCTTTTGCATCGGTAGCCGTCAAGCAGATGGCGCGCAGTGCGGGCATGGCACCTTGCGGGACGATCTGTCAACCTTACAGCGCGCAGCCCGGAACGCCATGCGGGTGCAAATGCATGATGTATTGCGCAGGCAAGTAATCGCTTGACGCGATCAAAGAGGCTGGCCCCGTGCGCGGAGATTCGTTCATGACGCTGCGTGCGGGGTCGCTCTGTTTGTTGGGAATGGCCGATAGGGGATGATGGGATTGACGCTTGACCAAATAATCAATCGGCTCTCGAGCAGTGAGCTCGAAAGGCTCAAGAAGTGCGCGGAATACGGAATGTACGATGAGCTTTTTCAGCTTCTCAGGGCGTATGGATACGACGAAAGCGATACGCCTGCTTCGATAGGTCAAAAGGTAAAGCGACTTGTTCGATAAGGTCAAAAGATTCGGAGGATTATCATGGCCGACAACTGTCCCCGTTGCAACGGGAAAGGTGTTGTGAGAGTGAAGACCGCAGGCGGCGACAAGTTTGTCACCTGCCCCAATTGCAGTGGAACCGGGAAGGCCAAATAGAATGGATATCGCAATTGGGTTTGCGACCGATGTTTCTGGATGGTTCCAAGATACTGCGAATATGCACATTCCTGGATTGGTCGTTTTTGACAACTCATTTTCCTAATGAGACGAACGAAGGATGAGAAGGTGGATGCAGGATAGCGTCAGGGAAGTACTTGCATATTTGAAAACCGCTCGCGAACTGGAAATCGGCCTCATGAAGCTTGACAAGTTGGAGAAGCATTCCAATTGGAAGATTCTCCAACTGGAAGGTAAGGCATACCCAGAATTCCAACCCCCTAACGCGCGCATTGAGCAAGAAAGGGCTGACGCAAAATCGAAGGCGAGGGCCATAGGGGCCGTGTTCGGCGGCATTGCCGGTTTTGTGTTCGAGTTCGTTGAAGAGTGGCGCATCGTTGAGGCAAGCGGCAGTCCGCTTGCTTGGTTTGGCAATCTCGTTGTATTTGGCATGGCCGCTGCTACGTGCGCCGCCATCGGGGCCGGGATAGGCGCTCTGATTTCATGGGGCGTAGGTGCGATTGTCGGCGTGATCAGAAGCAACGCAAAGGAAGCTGAAAACAAGGTAGCGAAAGAGAAGTGGAAAGCAAAGGTGGCTCGAGCAAGAAAGGCCGATGCTGAGGCTGTTGCCGAGTTTCGTTCCAGTTCCTTGCCCATCTGCGAACTTCGAGTGTTGTATGAGCGGATGCTCAATGAGCACTATTCCGATGGTCCGATATATCGGAAGTATCAGACGCTGCCAGCCATATGCCAACTTTACGAATATTTCGATTCTGGGCGGTTTGCGAAATTGGCCGATGCCTACAATCAATACGAACTCGAAGTGCGTCTTGATCGCCTGATCGACAATTCTGAAAAAGCGTTGCAGGTGCTTTGCGAAATACGGGACAGCCAACGGCTTCTCTATGATGCGTTGCTGGATATTCGCGACAGCATAGATTCAGTCAACAAAAACATTGACAAGTGTTTTGAGGCCCTGAATGGCATAGCCTATTCGCAAGAAGTGTCTTCTATCTGTTTGCAGCAGACTGCCTTGGCAACAACCCTGCTATCGCAAATCGGCTTTTACAAGAACCGACACGAGCTTTCTCTGCCATTCCATATGTTCGAGGGAGCGTTGATTGGGATCAATGCGAGGCTTTTATCGCAAGCGCGTAGGATGAAGTGAGCGGTTCGCATGATTGGGATGGATCTGCGGACATCGTGGTATTCAGCTTGTCTATTCTCCTGAATGCTCCCGGTTTTTTTGGTGCTGGCTGTCGCTTGTTGGCACGGTGATTTCTGATCGCCGTCTGTATCGGTCTTGTCGTTTGCATTTGGTTTGCCTAGATGGTTTTCTGCGAGGAGACAAGGGCTTCAGGGCGTTCGCTTTTTCAAATGGCCGGTCTTTTCCGGCAAATCCGACTATGGTCGAAGCGCCTGATCGGAGGGAGTTCGGCTTAAGATCCGACGAACGTGGGTTTGCATCGATGGCGGTTTGGCAGAGGGTGGAACGTCGAAGTGCGGCAAAACCGATTCTTGTATTGATTTCTATCATATGATATATTTTACTCAATCACATGATTGATAGGAGTTTATCATGCCGCATGATCTTACCGCGCAGGACGTGAAGCGCATTCGGGAGAAATACGGGCTGACGCAGCAGGGGTTCGCCCGCTTGCTGGGGCTCGGCGAGGCGAGCGTGGTGCGCTACGAGAACGGGCAGAAGCCCAGCAAGGCGAACGCGAACCTCATACGCGCGGCGGACGACCCCGCTTTCATGAAGGGTTGCCTCGAGCGCGACGGCGAGCTGCTTTCCGCCGGCCAGCGTGAGAAGACCGAGAAGATCGTGTACGCGCTGATTTCCTTCGACGAGGACGGGGATGTTATGGATATCAACGAGATGTATGAGATCACGCTGCAGCAGGAAGTGCTGATCGAGCAGATTGCCCAGGTGATGGGCGACGTGTCACGCTTGCACACCGCCGCTCAGAAGAGGGGGGATGCGGTTTCTGTGGCGGTGTACGAGGATGTGATGAGGCAGCTTGCTTTGATTCGGCCAGGTGTCACTCGCCGGGAGAATTCAAATGAGCTCAAGCTGTCTGAAATCAGGGGTCAAATTGCATGTTTGAAGCGCCTTGCTGAAGGTCGAGAGGCGAGAGCGGCTTGATATGGGCAAGCTCGAAGACTATTCGGACAATGAATTCTGCGCACAGTTGCGGTTGATTGTAAGCGCGCTTCTTGCGGACGTGTCGTGTGTTCCGACAGGCCGTCCTCGCGCATTTCTGCTTGGAGGGCAGAGCGGCGCAGGAAAAACCACACTGCATCGATTGCTTCAGGATTCTCTTGACGGAAACGTGATCGTCGTCAACGGCGACGAATACCGCTCGCGGCATCCTCGGTTCTGCGAGATCGTCGCGCGCTACGGCGTCGATGGACCGGCGCATACGGCGGCGTGGGCGGGGCGCATGGTCGAAGCCGTTGTGGACGCGCTGTCCGTGATGGGCTATAACCTTGTGATCGAGGGGACGCTGCGCACATCCGAAGTGCCGCTTAAAACGGCGGCGCTTTTGCGCGAGCGCGGCTATGCGGTTTCGATCGCGCTCATGGCGGTGAAACCGGAGATATCGCTTATCAGCTGCCAACTGCGCTACGAGCAGATGCGCCTTGCGGGCACCGAGCCGCGCGCGGTGGACCCCGCGCACCACTTCGCCATCGTCGAGGCCATTGTCGGGAACTTGAAAACGCTCGAGGATTCGGACCTGTTCGACGACGTGAGCCTGTATTCTCGCAGCGAGCAGTGCCTGTTCAGCAGCGTCAACGACGAGGGGCGGGCGAGCGAATCCCTCGAACGCATCCTGTTCGGGGAATGGACGGAGGAGGAGCGCGCCCATCTTGCCTATTTGGAGCAGCGTCTACGGGCCCTGCGCCGTTGCGATCCCGTCGAAGGGTAGCGTAGGGCAGGGTTGCGCGAGGCGCTTGCGAACTGCCTTGTGAATGCGGATTACTGTGGTCGGCGCGGATTGGTCGTCTTGAAAACGCCGGAGCGCATTGAGCTTGCGAATCCCGGTGGGTTTCGAGTCGATATGGACAAAGCCCTCGCAGGGGGAGTCTCCGATCCACGCAACGCGACGATGGCGAAGATGTTCTCCCTTGTCGAGATAGGGGAGCGCGCGGGGAGCGGTCTTCCGAAAATCGTCGATGGATGGAGGGCGTGCGGTTTGCCGCAGCCCGTCATCGCGGAATCGTTCGATCCTGATCGCACGGTTTTAGTTTTGCCGCTTGAAAACCGGCGGCAAAAACCGGCGGCAAAAACCGGCGGCAAAAACCGGCGGCAAAAACCGGCAGAATAACGCGCGAGAAAGAGCAGGCGGTTGTCGAGCTTCTTTTGAGTGAGGGTTCGGCAAGGACGGGGGAGGTGGCAGCCTCGCTTGGCCTCGGGTTGTCGCGGACAAGGGAGGTTCTTTCGGGCATGGTGGCCAAGGGTCTTGTTGTTTCCGAAGGGACAGGGCGCGCCCGCGCGTATCGATTGTCCGATGACGAACTGACTCGAGGGACGTGATGCGCCGCTTGCTCCGTTCGGCCTGCAACTCGTTGGTTCTCTCTATTCTCGGTCCGGCATTTGACGAAGATATCCGGCTTGCGCGTCTTCCCGTCTGTCTCGATCAGCGTCTTTGGGAGGACGTGTCATCGCTCGCCACCGGTGCGAACGAGTCGACGAGGTCGATAAGCTCCTGTTTCTTGTGAACGTCGAGCTTCGCGTAGATGCGCTTCGAATGCATGCGCACGGTGTTCTCGGAGATCACCAGCTCTTCGGCGATGCGCACCACGGTCTTCCCGCGCACGATGTGCTCCATGACTTCGGTTTCGCGGGCGCTCAGCCGGTACTCTTCGCGAATGCGCGCCACTTGCTTGGAGATGCGGTCTTGGTAGATAGGCTCTTCGCCAGCTGGGACGTCTTGGATCGGCCTGGTTCTTCCGGCGTTTTGCCGCGCGGGCCGCGTCGCATGCGGATGCGTGCGCGATACGAGCTCGACGTCGGGCACGATGGGGGAGGGAGCGCGCATGGCGGTGCGGAAGCCTCCTTGTCCGAAGAAATGCATGAATCCCAGCAAGTATCCCGCCCCGAGAGCGACCACTGCATGCGGCGAAAGACCGGGGATGCTCGTCTGCGCAGCCAGCGTGCCGCCGATGAATCCCGCGTCGTGCAGCGCGTACACCACGCCGCCGAAGAATCCGTACACGAACACGGGGTTCGTGCCGTGGTCGCGCGAGGCTTGCGCGCATTGGATCATCATGAGCATGATGGCGACGCTGTACGCCGCATGCAGCGCGGACGCCAGCCATTGGGCATAGCCGCCTCCCAGAAACGGCAGCAGGACGAACCCGGTGATGACGACTGGGAACACGATGCGGAACAGCGCCACCACGTTCAGGCGCACGCTCTTGAATTGCCAGAGCACCAAAAACGCAACGGCGGTGATCAGCGATGCGCCCATGGAAAGCGCGTTCACGAACGAGCCGATGGCGGGGTCATCTATGGCCAGGGCGCGCATGAGGCCCGCGCACAGTCCGAGCGACCCCACGCACAGCGCGGGTCGGGCCAAGTTGAGGATGGCTTGGCGGTAGACGCCCGCGTTCTTTTTCGGCACGTCTTCGAACATGGGCTGTCCGAAATCGATCTCGCGGCTTCTCAGCGAAATGGCCAGTGCGAAAAACGGCGTGATGACCAGGGGGATGAGGTAGACGGTGACGGCGCGGGGAATGAGGTGCAGCGCGAAGTACAGCACCGAGGCGTATGCCGTGCCCAGAATGAGGTCGTGGTTGCCGGCGTCGGAGTCCTCGCTGGCGAACAGGCGCTGCCACAGCATGTAGAATCCGGCGGACCCCACGCCGATGAAGCCTCCCCCTGCGATGACGAGCGGCAGCATCCAGCTATCGAGGTACATCGATCCGATGAGGCAGAACCATCCCAGCAGGTACGGCACTGCGGACAGGCGCACGATGAACAGCCTCGTAGGGCCCGGCATGCGATAGGATCCCACGATGCTGAGGAAGAAGCACGCGGCGAACACGAGCGATTCGACCAGGAAGAACCAGAACAGCATGTGCGGTTCTTGCAGCTTTATCGGCAGGAAGGGAAACACGCCGCCCCAGGCCCCCGCAGCGTTCACGGCGAGGAACGACGCGTACCCGAACGATGTGGCGTTCGGCTTGAAGGCGCGCAGTATGTTCGCCGCGTTCACGATGATCCTCCCCAAGAAAACCTTCGACCGACAGGATTCCCCCTGCCCAGTATAACGGCATTAAGCGGGTGCAAGGAATGACTATCTGAATGCAAGTCGATTATCTGAACAGGCGAAACGAAAAATGTACATATTTCATGTAACACGCGGGCGGCACTTGGGGCCTACAATGCGCGGTGTTTCGGCCACACGAAACGCATGATCAGACGAGAGAGCAAGGAGGGATCATGACGAAAACGAAAAAGCGCGACGTTTCCCGCCGCGCGTTCGTGAAAGGCTCGGCGCTCGCCGGTTTGGGCGCGGCCGTCCTTGGAAGCGGAGCCCTGTTCGGCTGCGCGCCGAAGAGCGAAGAGGAAGCCGCCCAAGACGCCGCGAAGACGGTCGAGGAGAAGATCGTCTGGACGCATTGCGCGGTTAACTGCGGTAGCACGTGCGCGCTCCAGTGCCATGTGGTGGATGGCGAAATCAAGTACATCGAATCTGACAACACGGGCAGTTCCGAGATGGGCCAGCCGCAGCTGCGTGCCTGTTTGCGCGGACGCTCTATCCGTCGTTGGCTGCAGAGCCCTGATCGCTTGAACTATCCCATGAAGCGCGTCGGAAAGCGCGGTGAAGGCAAGTTCGAGCAGATCAGTTGGGATGAGGCCATAGACACCATAGCGAGCGAACTCAAACGCATACGCGAGACGTATGGCGACGAGTCTATCACCGTGCATTACGCTTCGGGCGTGTCGTCTGGGCTGATGGGCAATGCGGTGGTGAATCGCTCATCAACCTGAACGGCGGGTGCTTGAATTACTACGGTTCGTACAGCTCGGCTCATATTTCGGCTGCAGGCACGTACACCTATGGAGGCGGCACGTACGGCAGCAGCTTCCTCACTTTGCAGGATAACCAGCTGGTGGTCATGTTCGGCAACAGTCCCGCCGACACCCGCATGGGCGGCGCGGGGCACACGCATGACTTTGCTTGGATGCGCGAAGAGAAGAACCTTGAGGTCATCAACATCGATTGCCGCATGAACGATACGGTGTGCGGGCAGGGAGGCGAGTGGATTCCCATACGTCCTGGAACCGATGGCGCGCTGTGCGCAGCGCTTGCATATGAGATCATCGGCAACGGATGGGCTGACGAGGAGTTTTTGCACAAATATTGCGTTGGCTACGACGAGGAGACTATGCCCGAGAGTGCTCGGGGGCAGAACAAGTCGTTCAAGGACTATATCTTGGGAACCGGTTACGACATGGTGCCGAAAACTCCGGAATGGGCTGCTCCTATCACGCTTATCCCTGCTGATAAAATCAGGGAGCTGGCTGAGAAGATCGGCACGACGAAGCCCGTGTACATCTGCCAGGGTTATGGATCCCAACGTCACGCGAACGGCGAGATCACGGCGCGCGCCATCATGGTGCTTCCCCAGTTGGTTGGGCAGATCGGCTTGCCGGGCACTTCTGACGGGCGTCGCGAAGGGAAATCGTCGTTCGCCCTCTCCAGCTTCCCCTCGGGCGAGAATCCCGTGAAAACGAACCTCCCTACGTTCATGTGGCCCGATGCCATACGCCGTGGCGAAGAGCTGACGGCTCTCAACGCAGGTGTCCAGCAAGCCGAAAAGCTGTCGTCCAGCATCAAGTTCATATTCAACTATGCGGGCAACACGCTGACGAATCAGCATTCGGATATCAACGGCACGCACGATTTGCTGCAAGACGAGTCGTTGTGCGAGTTCATCGTGACCAGCGAAGTGTTCATGACCGACTCGGCCAAATACTCGGATATCATCATTCCCGACCTGACGTTGCAGGAGCAGTACAGCCTTTCCGCCAACGGATACGCTGACAATATGGAAGCCCTTATTTACGGAAGCCCTGTGTACGAGCCGAAATTCGAGCGTCGGGGCATCTACGAGGTGTGCGTCGACATCGCTGACAAGTTGGGCATCAAGGACGAGTTCACCGACGGAGGCAAGACGCGCGAGGATTGGTTGCGTCAGATTCTTGACGAATCGCGCGAAAAATATCCCGAACTGCCCGATTGGGACACAGGCATGGCACAAGGTGTGTGGAAGCGTGCTCCCGAGCCGACTATCAGCCTGAAAGACTTCATCGACGATCCCCAGGGCAACCCGCTCAAAACCCCGTCTGGCAAGATCGAGATCTACTCTGAAACGTTGGCTGGTTTCGCGAATACCTGGGAGTTGGCCGAGGACGAGGTGGTCAGCCCCATCCCCGAGTTCGACCCCGGATTTGAAAGCTATGTCAACCTGACAGATGAATACCCTCTGCTCATCACCGGTTTTCATTACAAGGCGCACACGCATTCCTCCTATGCCAACAACGAGATCATTCAGGCGGCGGCGCAGCATGTCGCATGGGTGAATCCGGTGGATGCGCAGCCGCGTGGGATAGAAGATGGCGACGTCATTCGGGTGTTCAATGATCGCGGCGAGATTCGCATCGAGGCAAAGGTGACGCCGCGTGTTATACCGGGCACGGTTGCCATTCCTCAGGGTATGTGGCACGACGCCGATATGGGCGGTGATCGTGTTGACCATGGCGGCAACATCAACACATTGACGATCTACCGGCCATCGCCGCTTGCAAAAGCGAATCCGCAGCACAGCAACATCGGCCAAATTGAAAAGGCCTAAGGGGGCAGAGCATGACTCAGTATGGGTTTCATTTTGATGGCAAGCGCTGCACGGGGTGCAAAACCTGCGTGTTGGCGTGCAAGGATAACAAGGATCTGTCTGCCGATATGTCGTTTCGCAACGTGTACGAGTATGGCGGCGGCTCGTGGACGCAGGTCGACGGGCTTTGGAGCACCGATGCGTTCACCTATTACGTATCCGTCGCGTGCAATCACTGCGACAGCCCGTTGTGCCTGGCGAACTGCTCGCAGGGAGCTATCTCCAAGGACGTCGACACGGGCATCGTGACGGTGGATCCCGAGAAGTGCAACGGATGCGGCTCATGCGTCGCTGCATGTCCGTACGGTGCGCCAAAGGTGAACGAAGAGACTAAGAAGGGCATGAAGTGCGACCTGTGCGCCGACCGCGTGGCGCAGGGCGAGCAGCCCATCTGCGTGGAGGCGTGTCCTTTGCGCGCGCTCGATTTCGGCGAGATATCCGAACTGCGCGAGAAGTACGGCGAGGTGGCCGAGATCGCTCCGCTTCCCGGTGCCGACGAGACGAAGCCGAACATCGTGATCACCGAGCCCGCGAACGCAAAACCGGTTGGAGACGAGACAGGATCGGTGCTCAACGAGCGCGAGATCGCGTAAAATCTTCTGAGCATAGCCAAACGGGTGCCGTGCGACCTGAAGCGCGGCACCCGATGTCGCGCGCGGCACGTCGTAGGGGGCGATGGCGCACCAGCGCGGTTGGCGGCAGGGGAGGATACGGTGGAGCAAGTCGGTTTCTATTTCAACGCAAAGCGGTGCACGGGATGCAAAACGTGCGTGCTCGCATGCAAAGACTACCGCGATCTTGACGCGTCCGTTTCGTTTCGCCAGGTGTACGAGGTGGCGCATGGCAGTTGGGCGCAGGATGATCGCGGGTGCTGGGCGCACGATTGCTTCGCATTCTACGTGTCCTGCGCGTGCAACCACTGTTCGAGTCCTGCATGCATGGAGGTGTGCCCGACGGGCACCATGGGGAAAAACGAGCTGGGATTGGTGAGCGTGGACGAGCGCCGTTGCATCGGATGCGGATACTGTGCGCTGTCGTGTCCGTACCACGCGCCGAAGGTCGATCGCGCCGTGGGCCACAGCGTGAAGTGCGACGGGTGCTTTGACCGTGTGGCAGATGGCGGGAAGCCCATCTGCGTGGAGGCGTGTCCCTTGCGCGCGCTCGATTTCGGGCCGATCGCCGACCTGCGGGCGCTCCGTGGTCGGGCGGCTGACATGCCTCCGTTGCCCGACTCGTCGAAAACCGATCCCAACCTGGTGCTGAGCCTTCCTGCGTGCATGGGGGAGGATGCCGACCGAGTGTTTGCGGAGGGCATGGTTTGCAATGTGCGCGAGCTTGTATGAAAGGGGTGGCCATGGAAGCTCTGAACGGTGAACCGAGAGACAGCGAATTTCAAACCGATGAAAATCGGGCGGTGCTCGACGCCGTCGCCTTCGCGGGCGACGCGCTCGCCCCGTTCTTCCTGCAGGACCCCCTGACCGGGGACGCGGGGGCGTCCTTCGAGGCGATGGCCGCGCTCGACCCCGCGGCCGCCGCCGC
>NZ_PPEL01000055.1 GCF_002899695.1 Rubneribacter badeniensis | reverse complement strand
GGTACCGGGAGGGGAGGCTGAAGGCGTTCGACGAGGGAGGGCGCAAGGTGTACGATACGATAGCCGGCCGCAGGAGGCGGCTGGGGCTGGCCGCCTAGGCCGTCCGGAAAAACGTCCGCACCCCCAAGCGCGCCGTCCGCGCCAAGCCGCCGTCGGCGGGGCCGGGCCGGATCGCCGCGCACGGCGCGCTCCGGCACCTCGGGAGGCCCCCGCCCGTTGGGGCAGAGCCCTCCGCAGCACCCGGTCAGAGGCGTCCGGCTCGAGGCCCGCAGAGCATGGGTACGCGTCGACCCTGGTTTGACAGAGAGGAACGCGGTCCGTGGCGGGAAATGACGGAAAACCGCGTTTGCACGCTCTGTCCCCGTCCGGTCGGAGAAGGGTCGGAACGCTGACCAGGAGAAACGAGAAGCCGCTTCGCCGCCGTCCCGCCGCGACCCCTCCCGAAAGGCGGTTTTCCGTCATTTCCCGCCACGAAAGATGCCTGTCTCTGTCAAACCAAGATCGACACGAACCCGCGTTCGCCGAATCGCCCCTCGAAGCCCCTGATCGGGTGCTCCAGGAGGGGCTTCCTGCTTGCCGGCTGGAACCTCCGAAGCGATGGCGAAGCCTTGCACGACGAGCCGACCCGGCCCATGTCAATCCCGGTTTAACAGCGGAAGGCGATCCCCTTAGCACAAAATGACGGTTAAGAACGATTTTCCTGCTTCCTAGAGGAGCGTTTTCGGAGAAACGCCAGGTCGCGAAATTCGATCTGATCGAAAAATCGTTCTTAACCGTGATTTTGTGCTATTGCGCCCAACGCGTCTCTGTCGAAGCAGGATTGGCAAACATGGGCTCGCATCAATCCTGGCTTAACAGAGACAAACGCCCTCCCTGCCGCGCGCCGAAAGTCGCCAAGCCATCCGCGTTCGAGCCCAATCGCCATCCTGCGCGCATCCACCAACGCCGCCGCCCCGCGCGCGCCGCGGCGGCCGAAACAGAGGAAGGAGCGCGACATTGCCTGCCCCTTCGGCACACTCCAAGAACCGCGCCCGCCCACCTCCGTCGCCCGATCTGGTTTTCCACCGCTTCCGCGGCGGCGCTCCCTTGACGGGCCGGATGCGTTGCAGTAGGTTCGACCTCGTTCGCAAGAGAAAGGAGGCACGCATGGGCGCTGCCGTCAACGACCGCAAAGTGGCCATCGTCGGATGCGGGTTCGTGGGATCTGCCACCGCGTTCACGCTCATGCAAAGCGGCCTGTTCAGCGAGATGGTGCTGGTGGACGTCGATCGCGACCGCGCCGAGGGCGAGGCGCTCGACATCGCGCACGGCATGCCGTTCGCCGCCCCCATGAACATCTACGCGGGCGACTACGACGACGCAGCCGACGCGGCCATCATCATCGTCACGGCCGGCGCGAACCAGCAGCCCGGCGAGACGCGGCTCGACCTCGTGCACAAAAACGTGCGCATCTTCAAATCCATCATCCCCGAGATCGCCAAGCGCGACTACGAGGGCATCCTGCTCGTCATCTCGAACCCAGTGGACATCCTCACCCACGTGGCGCTGAAGCTCTCGGGGATGCCCGAGAACCGCGTGTTCGGCTCCGGCACGGTGCTCGACACCGCGCGCTTCAAGTACATCCTGGGCGAGCATTTGGGCGTCGATCCGCGCAACGTGCACGCGCGCATCATCGGCGAGCACGGCGACAGCGAGATCGCGGCGTGGAGCACGGCAAACGTCTCGGGCATCCCCGTGAACACCTTCTGCGAGCTGCGCGGCCACTTCGAGCACGACGAGTCCACGCGCCGCATCGCCGAGGACGTGAAGAACAGCGCCTACGAGATCATCGCCAAGAAAAAGGCCACCTACTACGGCATCGCCATGTCGGTGAAGCGCATCTGCGAGGCCATCGTGCGAGACGAGAAGCCCATCCTGCCCGTGTCGAACTACCAGCGCGGCGTCCACGGGCTTTACGACGTGGTGCTGTCCATGCCCGCCGTCGTGGGCAAGGACGGCGTCGAGTACCAGGTGCCCACGCCCCTGTCCGAAGACGAGCAAGCCCGCCTGCACGCCTCCGCCGACGCCCTGCGCGCCGTCTTCGCCGAGCTGGATTTGGAGTGACCAAGCGGCGCTAGTCGCGCCACTTCGTGCGCAGCTCCCAGAAGGCCACGGCGCTGGCGGCGGCCACGTTGAGCGAGTCCACCCCGTGGTCCATGGGGATGCGCACCACGTAGTCGCAAGCGGCCACCGTCGAAGGAGCGAGGCCGTCGCCCTCGGTGCCCAGCACGAGCGCGAGGCGCTCGCACGCGCGCAAGCGCGCATCGTGCAGCGGCAAGGCGTCGTCGGCAAGCGCGAGGGCGGCGGTGGAGAAGCCGAGCGAGCGCAGAAGCGGCACGCCTTCGACCGCCCAATCGCGCACGCATCCGATGCGCGTCCACGGCACCTGGAACACCGTCCCCATCGACACGCGCGCGGCGCGGCGGTACAGCGGATCGTGGCACGACGGCGTCACGAGCACCGCGTCGATGCCGAGCGCGGCCGCGGAACGGAACGCGGCCCCGATGTTCGTGTAGTTCGCCACGTCCTCGAGCACGGCCACGCGTCGGGCGCCTTCCAGCAGGTCGGGCACGCTCGGCAGCGCGGGTCGCTGAAACGCCGCAAGCGCCCCGCGCGTCACCTCGTAGCCGGTCACGGCGCGAAACAGGTCGCGCGTGGCCAGAAGCACCGGGAAGGCCGGGTCGGACGCGAGCAAGCGTTCGATGAGCGGCATCGTCTGGTCGAGCCAGCGCTCCTCCAAAAACAGCGACACCGGGCGCACGCCCGCGGCGAGCGCGCGCTCGATCACCTTGCGCGACTCTCCGATGAACAGGCCGTTGGCGTATTCCGGATCGTCGCGCAGCTGCGCGTCCGTCGCTCCCGCGTACACCGCGAGGCGCGCATCGCCCGCATCGCTCAGGCGCACGATCGGCACGGCATCCTCCTCTCTCTCGCAACGCTTTCGACGAGCGCCCCGACGCGGGTCGCGGGGGGCAAGCCTCGCTCCCCGTCGGGGCCCGAACGTGTCAGAAGGCACGCTTGCCCGTTCGCTCGTCGATCATGGTATCACCGCGCGGCCGCATGCTCTATACTCTTCTCAACCGACCGGGTTCCGACGACGCAAAGGAGGCCGCATGGCCGCAACCGTCAAAACGCTTCTCGAACATCACGGCGAGCTGTACTGGGGAGCGCGAACGGCGACCCCGGGCTATCAGTACGGGATCTCGCTCGACGTCGTGCCGCAGGGGATCGAGGCGCAGGTGGTGTACGTGCTGAGCGACCTCGACGAGAACGACGCAGAGCTGGTCGACCCCGAGGTGCTTCTGTCGTGCTACTCCGTCGCCGACCTCGAGCGCAACGGCATCGTGCCGAGCGACCTCATGGACGAGAACGAAAGCGAGGACGGCTCGGACGCGTGCTCTGCCGAGGACGGCGCGGGCGTTCCCGTGATCGGTTGGTACTGCATCGAACGCTCGTTTTTCGACCGCGACCGCGCAGACGAGCTTGCGGCCAGCAACGATTCGCTCGACGGCTACCTCGACATCGTGCTGAGCATCCTCACGATCACTCCCGAGGAAGTGGAGGCGGGGCTGCCCAGCCTCGACGCGGTGTCGTTCTTCGATTTGCTCGACGAGCTGGAGGGGATCGCGGAGAGAATCGACTCGGGAGATTTGCGCGCTCCCTTGCCCTTCGACTTCACGCTCGTGAACGACGCGCTTCTCGGCTGGCAGAACGCCGACGAGGCCGATTTCCGCTAAGCGCGGCAAGGGCGGGCCGGACCACGCCGCTTGCGCCCCTACGCGCGTCGCTCTCCGCGCACGAGATCGAGCAGCTCCTGCTTGTTGTGCACGTCGAGCTTGCCGTAGATGCGGCGCGAGTGGGTGCGCACCGTGTTCTCCGACAGGTACAAGGTCTCAGCGATGTAGGGGCGCGAGCGGCCCTTGCACAGGTACTGCATGATCTCGATCTCACGCGGCGACAGCCCGCGGCGCTCCCCCACCGCGCGGCAGCGCTCGTCGATGCCGTCGCCGTCACCGATGGCCCGTCGTCCCTCGTCGTTCAGGTCGGACAGCAAGCGCTGCACATCGGGCGAGCGCGACGGCAGGAAGAACGCCACCATCACCACAGCCACCACCAGCAAAAACGATGCGATGGCGGGGTTGAGCGACTCCAGTCCCAGAAACGACGCGGCGCTGCGCCCGAGCCAATCGGGCAGCGAGTACAGCAGCATGCCGGGCAGGAATACCATGAATGGCTTGAATGGGCCGTGGTGCGCCACGTTCGCCAAGCCCAGCCACAGAAACATCTTCGCCACCACCACGGCAGCACCCGTGAACGCCTGGATGAACTGCGCCATGCCGAACGCAGTGAGCATGAACAGCGCGAGCGCCATAAGCACGTACGTGAAGCGCCACACCACTGTTATGTCGAGATGGCGGCGGCGCGCAAACACCCATACGTACACGAACGCGCAGAACGCGAAGAGGATGATCTGGGACAACAGCGTGTAAAGGGGCGTGGCGGCCGTGCCGAAGCTGTAGTGGCCGGTGCCGTACTTCAGCGTCATGTTCAGGATGGACCAGATGAAGAAGAACACCGCCACCGCCGCCACGATACGACCGAACGAGGGCAGCGATGAACGCGCGAACCACCGCTCGGCAGGACGCTCTCCTCCCGCGTTGCGCTGGCGCAGCGCGAGCATCCCCATTGACAGGAACGGCAGGGCTAGCATAAGCGCCATCGTAGCCGCCTCCGGAAGGAACGTGGTCACGCACTTCACTGCAGCCACCAACGCGATGGCCAACAGCAGCGCACGCGTCACGTCGTCGGTGGACGAGCGCGCGTAGCACAACCCCCACCGCGCGACCATCCACGTCTGCGCCGCCGCGAACAGCAGGAGGCCGACCACGTCCCCGAGCGGCTCCAACAGGCCCGCTCCGCCCGACAGCACGATGAACGAACCGGCGTATACGGCGGCGAACGCCCAATCGAGCGCCCTCCCAACGCGCCTGGGAACGGGTACGCGCCACAAGACAACGCACGCGAGCACGGTGACGATCACGACGGCGCCCGACTTGTTAAGCCACCAAAACGAGAACGAGGCGCCGTAGGTGAGAGCGCTCACCCAGTTCGAGCACGTGTACCACACGAAAAACCCCACGGCCATCGCCACGGTGCCCGCCCGCGACCCCCCGCCGTCCCGTTTGCTTTCCATGCCTCCCCCTTTCACGCCCCGCATTATCGCACCAAACAACACGCGCGTCTTTTCCCCAGCGCGCGCGAAAGCAAGTTCACCCGAATCGGGCGACACGCCCATCAGGCGTTTGCTCCCTTCCGGGTCTCATCCCGCACGCCCTCGCCGACATAGGCTGTACGGGCGGAACAGCACGACGGCGAGCGCAGGAGCGCTCGCGAAGAAGCACGAACCGAGGAGGAGACATGGAACAGAAGGACATGGTTTCACGCCGCAACTTCATCAAGACGAGCGGCATGGCCGCGTTGGGCGCCGCTGCGCTCGGATTGGCCGGATGCGGGCCGAAGCCGGCGCAGAACGCCGCGAACGACGCCGCGACCTCCGTCGCCGACATCTCCTGGGACGAGGAGTACGACGTCGTCGTGGTGGGCGCGGGCGCGGCAGGCCTCGCCACAGCCGTCGCGATGGCCACCGAGGGCGGCGACAACACCACGCTTCTGCTGGAAAAAGGGGCGACGCCCATCGGCAGCGGCAACTCGCCGGTGTGCAGCGGGTCGTTCCACATCACCGAGGACCCGGACGCCTTCGCCGTGTACATGAAGGCGATGCTCGGCGGCATGACGGCCACGCCCGCCTCCGTCTACGAGACGTACGCACGGGGCGCAGCCGAGAACTGGGATTGGCTCACCGGGCTGGGCATGACCGAAGACGACGTGAAGATCACGCCGCAAGGCGACGGCAAGGCCGAGTGGTTCGAGCTGGAGAACTCCGATTCGTTTTCCAAATGCCAGTTCAAAAGCGACAACGCCGACGAGAACCGCCAGCATATCAGCAAGTTTCTGAGCACGGTGCTCGACGAGTACCCCGAGCAGGTGACGCGCAAGACGAACGCACCCCTGACCGCGCTCGTGCAGGATCCCGAGACGAAGGCCGTGCTCGGCGGCGTGTACGAGGACAAGGGCAAGAGCGTGTACGCGCGTGCGCGCAAGGGCGTGGTCATGACCTGCGGCGGTTTCGAGAACGACCCCGAGATGCTGCAAGACTATCTGTCGTTCGAACGCATGCACGCAGCGGGCGCCTCGCTCAACACCGGCGATGGCCATCGCATCTGCGCGAAGCTCGGCGCCGGCATGTGGCACATGAACAGCTTCGCGGGCGCCTGGTCGAACGGCATCAGCCTCGATGGCGAAAAGACCATGCCCTACCGCAGCCTCAAGAAGGCGCTCGGCATCGTGGTAGGCGTGAACGGGCGCCGCTTCTATCAGGAGTGGGAAGGCACCACCATGTTCACGAAGGGCGAGGAGGGCCCGCTGTCGCTGCATTACGGCTGCCGCCACGGCCACCAGAACTTCGGCGGCGAGTGGAGGATGCTGCCTTTGCCCGACAAGCAGTGGTTCGTGTACGACTCCGAGGGCAAGCGCTTCGGCGCCTACATGGGCAAGGACGTGATCAACAACACGCTGCAAAACCAGACCGAGAAGACCGAGATCGACCCGACGATCGACGCCGTTGCCGACGGCTACGCGCTGACGGCCGACACCATCGAGGAGCTGGCCGCGCTCATGGAGGTGCCGGTGGACGAGCTGGTGAACACCGTGAACGTATGGAACGCCTCGTGCGAGAAGGGCGTGGACGAGCAGTTCCACCGCCCCTCCGACCAGATGGCACCGGTGAGCACGCCGCCGTTTTTCGCCATCCCCTGCATCCCCGAAATCCTCAACACCGACGGCGGCCCGCGCCGTAACGAAAAGGCGCAGATCCTCGATGTGGACGGCGAGCCCATCCCCAACCTGTATTCGTCGGGCGAGTTCGGCTCCATCTGGGCTGCGAAGTACCAGGGCAGCGGCAACATCACCGAGTGCATGGTGTTCGGCCGCATCGCCGCCCGCGAGCTGATCGCGAAGGCGTAACCTCCTGCCTCCTTCCGCCGGCCGGGCACGCATCCGCGCGCCCGGCCAATCGCCAATGGACCAGACGAGCAACCTGATCAGGCACGATGGTGCGAAAACATTTTCACTTGCGCGAGCGCATCGGCAAGCGCGAGGGACAGATGCCGCGCGCACGAATCGAGGCCCTTCGCGAATGCGCGGCGGCTGCAAAGCTCGACGCCTGTGCGCGCTCGAAAGGGCCGCAAGCCGATGCGACCTGCATTAAGTGAACGCCAGCAGTTCCCGGCTGGTGCGCACAACGCAGTCGGCGAGCACCTCGACATCCTCGCGGCGCAGGCGGGCGATCTCGTCGAGGGCGCCTTCCAGCAGGCGAGCGAACTCCCCCGCCGGCACGGCCGGGCCGGCCTCGGGCGGCTCGTCGGTTTCCAGCAGCAGGCGGTCTCGCGGGATGGCCTGCGCGTAGGCGCGACCGCGCTTCGAGGCCAGCATGTGCGGGCCCACGGAGAAGAAGCAGCCGAGCTTCGCGGCGCGTTGCAGCTCGTCGGACGTGCCGGAGAACCAGTGGAGGATGCAGGCGCTGCCGTCGAGGACGCCGTAGCGCTCGAGGACGTCGAGCACGGTTCCCGCCGAGCGCACGGCGTGGATCGAGAGCACCTTGCCGCCCTCCGCCGCGCAGGCTGCGACGATACGATCGAACGCCGCCACCTGGGCCCCGTGCGTAGCCACGTGCTTGGGGCCGAAGTCGAGCCCCACCTCGCCCACGTAGCGCGACGCGGCCGCGTTCGCAACGGCGCGCTCGACGGCCGCCTCGCCCGCCGGCCCTTCTTCCACCCACCAGGGATGCAGCCCCGCCCCCGCGCACACGTTGGGGCACGGCGCGAGCAGGCGCGCGGCCCGGTCGAAGCCCGCAGGCGTCACCGTCGTCGAGAACGCGCCCGTCCCGCACGCCGCCAACCCGTCCGCGAGCGCACGGGGATCGGCGTCGAAGTCCAGATGGCAGTGCATATCGAACATCCGCAGACCGATCAGGCCGCCATCCCGGGCAGAAGCTTCGGACGCGCATCTTCCGCCATCGCGATCGGGATGGCGCGGTCGAGGGGTCGAGGGGCTCCGTTCGATACCGACAGAGACGCCGCCCGTCGACGCCGCGCGGGAACCTTCGACTTCCCATTGCGCGCTCCGCCCAGAACGACGAGGGCCGGGTTGGCGCTCTCGCCCGGAACGACTGGAGGGCACCTCGCTCATGCGCGCTCGATCCCCGCCAGCGCGCAGATCACCTCGCCGGCTATCATCTGGCCCATGATGGGCGGCACGTACGACGCCGTGCCGAGGTTCGACCGCTCGCGGCGCGCGGCGCCCTCGCGCACGGGCACGTCCACCGGCTGCTCGCACGAGTACAGCACGCGCAGATGCCGGATGCCGCGCTTGCGCCCCTCCTTGCGCATGATGCGGCAGAGCGGGCAGTTCACCGTGTCGTACACGTCGGCCATGCGGAAGCACTCGGGGCGCAGCTTGTTCGCCGCGCCCATGCTGCTGATCAGGCGCAGCCCGCGCTCGTCAGCGTACTGCGCCACGGCGAGCTTCGCCGATATCGTGTCGATGGCGTCCACCACGTAGTCCGCCCCGCCGGCGTGCGCGTCGAGGAACGCCGGCACGTTCTCGGCCAGCAGGAACTCGTCGATCGCCTCCACCTGCGCCGCGGGGTTGATATCGGCCACCATGGCGCGCGCCACGTCCACCTTCTTGCGCCCGATGGTGCTCGTGAACGCGATGGCCTGGCGGTTGATGTTGCTCGCCTGCACCACGTCGTGGTCGACGATGACGAGGCGCCCCACCCCGCCGCGCGCAAGCGCCTCCACGCAGTTCGAGCCCACGCCGCCCACCCCGAGCACCATGACGGTGGAAGCCGCGAGCCGCGCGAGGCCGTCGCGTCCCATGATCGGTTCGAGTTTCGAGGTGGCGGTGTCGCCCGCGCCCGCTGCAGTCATTGCCGTCCTTTCTGTCGGCGACCATGGTAGCATGTCGTGGAGGCGCAGCGCCCGAAACGCTTCGCCGGAACAGCCCGCCCCCCTGTTGTCGCCCGAAACGGTCGGTTTCGGCGCGAAAAACGACCGCTTCGGGCGACAACGCATTTGCGGCCGCGGCTGTCCGCCGCGCCTACGCCGACGATCCGATTCCCAGGCGCTCGAGGTCGGCGGCGAAGCGCTCGCTCGGCAGGCCGAGCCCCTCGAAGCCAGCCGCCCTGCAGCGCAGCTGCTCGTTCGCGATGCGGCACGCCTCGAGCGGAAACGGCTCGCGCATGTCAAGCGAGGGCGAAAGGGGCAGCAGCCTCTCCACGAGCACGTTGAGGAATGCCACGGGGCGACGTCCGTGCGTGCGCGTTACCGAGGGCGCGCCGCCGAAGAACAGGTACGCGTCGATCGTCGACACGTCAAAGCCCGCATCCGCGAGAGCGGCGCGCAACGCGGCGAGCGCCGCATCCTGCCAGCAGCGCCAATCGCCCGGCTGCATGCGGGCGAACGCCGCGAACCGGCTGCTCGCGTTCACGAGCAGCAGCACATCGGCGGCGCCGAACAGCACGCGATGAGCCTCCCAGCAGAAGGCGAGGTCGTCCACCTCGCCGTACGCGGGCCGCGGCAAGCGCAGGTGGCGCTGCAAGGGTATGGTGATGCCGAATTCCATGCAACCAGCATACAGCGCAATTATATGATTGCGATGGTCATGGACAAAAACTCTCGGTTTCTCTAGCTTCTCGAGGTTCTTCGAAGCCCGCCGAAGCCTTTCGGAGAACCAAGGTGCAAACCACCCGATCACAAGCTCATCGTTCCGGTTATGCTCTAAAAGGAATAGAGAATCTGCGCGTTTTTGCCCACTGCGCACTCGCGCCAGACGCAGAATCAGAGCCCGAACTGCCGCGGATCGGCACGCCAGACGGCATGCGCGCGCTTTTCGAGTCGCTCGCAAGGCGGACGCTGATTCCGCCTCCTTGCCAATGATTAAACGCCTCACCTGCGCTTTTCGCGTCGCTCGCAAGGCGGCACAATGCACGCGCCTCTCGCGCCTCGAGGCGGAGGCCGATCGATAGCGCGCTTGCGCCATCCAAAACGCAGCAACCCGAAAAGAGCGGAAGGACACCCCGCGCTGCAATGTCCGCGATGCTTTCTGCCGGCATCGCGCGGAACCCTTCGACCCCGCGCTTCCGATCCACTCGAGACGACGCGAAGCTCGCCATTCTGCGGCACGCCAACAGCGGCTCGACGGCGAAAAACGAGCGCGCCGCAAGATTCGGCGACCCCCACCCCTTCATCAGGCGCGCCCTTGGACGACGCGCGCCCATGCCCTTTTCGAAGATGCACTTGATCTGCGAAAGCGAAGAGCAATACAGGAGAGACCGGGGAAACCGACGAGCAGAAGGCGGATTTTCGCCATTTTCGGTCGCAAGCCCCCTTCTTCCGAGGTCGCGACGCTTGCCGCCGCGCCTCGGCACGTGCTACACTGACGGCGTCATGCCCCGCGACCGCCCCAATGCCAAGCGGCCGCTTCTGCAAGGAGAGCGATACATGAAGTTCTAGCGATGCCCCTCAGCCGACGTATTCCTTGGCGCCCGCACGGCGCCGGGCTCTGCGCGGAACCGCATCGCAGCTTCATAGGCGCCCTCACCCCGCACGCGCACATGCACGCACTTCGCACGCGACGCTGCCCGCGAACATCCGCGCAGGCCCCTTCACGAAGGAGGCCTCCATGGTTCTCACCTTGCACGACATCCGCTACACCTATCCCGGCTCGCCCGCACCGGCGCTCGACGGCGTGTCCGCCACGTTCGCAAAGGGCTGGTGCGGCATCGTCGGCGACAACGGCTGCGGCAAGAGCACGCTCGCGCGCATCGCGTGCGGCCTGCTCGCACCCGATGCCGGCTCGGCGTTCCCGTGCCTGACCGCCGTGTACTGCCCGCAGGATGCCTCCACATCGCCCGACATGCTGGAAGACTTCTCCTGCGACTTCTCGCGCGAGGCCCAACGTTTGCGCGAGAACCTGGGGATCGACGACGACATGCCCTGGCGCTTCGACTCCTTGAGCTTCGGCGAACGCAAGAAGATCCAAGTTGCGTGCGCGCTTTGGCAGAATCCCGCCGTGCTCGCCCTCGACGAGCCGACGAACCACGTGGACGCGCGCTGCCGGGAGGCGCTCTCGCACGCGCTCGAAAGGTTCCGCGGCATAGGGCTCCTCATCTCGCACGACCGCGCGCTGCTCAACCAGCTGGCCGATCGCTGCCTCATGAACGAGGCCGGCAGCTGGACCATGCGACCCGGCAGCTACGACCAGGCCCGAAATGAGCAGGAGCGCGAACGAGCCGAAGTCTCCGCCCGCAAGGAGGCCGCCAAGCGCGAGGCTGCACGCCTCGCGACTGAGGCCGACGCACGGGCGCACCTTGCTGCGCGCACCGCAAGCCGCCTGAGCGCACGTCGCCTCGACAAGCACGATAGCGACGGACGGAGTCGCCGACAGCTCGCCGTGTTCTCCGGCAAGGACGGACAGGCCGGGAGGCTCGCCACGCGCATGGACGCCCGCGCCGCGCGGGCGAGCGAGAAAGCCGCCTCCATCCGCGTCGCGAAGCGCTACGACGGCTCGCTCTGGATGGATGCCCGCCCGCATCCGCGCGCGACGCTCCTGTTCATGGAGGAGCACAGCATCCCTTGCGGAGAAGGGCAGTTGCGCCTGCCGAAGCTGGCACTCGGCCACACTGATCACGTGGGCGTATCCGGCCCGAACGGCGGCGGCAAATCCACTCTCGTGCGCCACCTGCTGCGCCAGCTGCCCGTCGACGTGCCCGCGCTCGTCATCCCCCAGGAAGTGAGCCGGGACGAGGCCGACCGCGTGCTCGCCCGCCTGCACGACGCCGACGAAGCGCGGCGCGGCCGGCTGCTGTCGTTCGTCACGCAGCTCAACTCCAGCGCCGAGCGCATCCTGGCCGGCCGCGACGTGAGCCCTGGCGAGCTGCGCAAGCTCATGCTGGCCGAGGGCGCGCTCGACGGCCCGGCCCTCATCGTGATGGACGAACCCACCAACCATCTGGATCTCCACTCGACCGAAGCGCTCGAGCAGGCGCTCGCCGCCTACCCTGGAGCGCTCGTGGTGGTATCCCACGACGAGGCCTTCCTCGAGGCCTGCACAACCACTCGCTGGATCGTCGACGAAGGACAGGTGCGGGTGCGATGAGCAGCTGGCGGGCGGCGCTAGGGTCGGCCCTTCCCCCCGGAGCGCACCGCCCGCCACGCAACCGCCACCATCGCGCACGCCACGGTCGCGGCTCCCCACGCGGCGAACACCGCCGCAGAACCCGCGGCCTCCACAGCCAATCCGAAGGCGGCGCCCGCGCACGCGATGCCCACGTCGATGCCGTTCTGCTGCAAGGCGAGCGCCGAGACGCGGCGCTCCTCGGCCACGCGCGCCGCAACGATGGACAAGACGCACGTCATCGATCCGAAATAGCCGAACCCGACCAAGAAGCCCGCACAGAGCGTCAGCTCGAAGCCGCGCGGCGCGGCGGCGAGCAGGACGAGGCCCGCCCCCAGGCATACGAGCAGCGCCGCGAACAGCCGCCCTTGGCGCATGCGATCACTCGCCCAGCCGACAAGCGGGTTTGAAACGACCCCGCCCGCTCCCACGAACGTGAACAGCATGCCCGTCGGCGCACCGGGCAGCGACGCCTCGATGAACGGCGCCGCGTACGTGCCCAGCAAGCCGTAACCAAGCGCCGCGAGCAGCGTCGCCCCGAGCACCGGCGCCATCGCGGGCGCATCGCCAACGAAAAGCCTGCGCGCGCCGCCGCCAGCCGCAGACGCGCCCGCACCGCCCGGGATGCGCACGGCCAGCACGAGCCCGAAAGCGACCGCCGCGCATCCCCCGAGCAGCGTCAGACACGTCCCGAAACCGCTGGCATCCACGACGAAGAACGCCGCCGCCGGGGCCACCATCAGCGAGGCGGACGAGACGAGCCGGTACAGCCCCAGCATCGATCCCGCACGGCCCGCCGGAGCAGCGGCCACTACGGCTGCCGTCGCCGCCGGGAAGTACGCCGCCAGCCCCGCCGCCTGCGCACAGCGCACGAGCAGCACCTGCCAGAACTCCGCGCACAGCGCGAGCAGCGGCCCCGTCACGACGTAGGCGAGAGCCCCCGACAGCATGACGGGCTTCAAGCCGCGCCGGTCGGAAAGCGGCCCGAACAGAAACCGCAGCCCAACGGCCGCCGCGACGAACGCCGTCCCCTGCACGCCGGCCTCGACCACGCTGCCGCCCAAATCGAGCACGAGCACCGGCGAGAGTACCATGAACGCGTTGTTGCAGCCGTACAGCAGAAAGCCCGCCGCGAACAGCACGGACGCCTGCCAGATCCCGGCCACGATCACGCCTCGTCAAGGTAGCGACGCAGCCCCTCCACGTCCGCCACCGCGATGGGCCGGGGCCCGCCCGCCACCAACCCGCGCTTGCGCAAGTGCGCGAGCGAGTTGCTCACCGTGTTGCGATGCGCGCCGATGATCTCCGCGAGCTCGTCGATCGAGTAGGGAATCACCGGCCCGCCGCTCCTCGCGAGCGCGTACAAAAGCTCCGCCAGCCGCCGCACGCCCGTCTGGAACGCGAGGCTCGCTATCTCCTCGGTCTGGGAGTTCATAATGGCGAACAGGTACTCTATGTAGGCGAGGTAGTAGTCGGTGTTGCGGTTGCATAACACGAGCAGGTCCTCGAAGTCGATGGCGAGCACCTCGCAGTCGGTGGCCGCCTCGGCCGTCGACCGCGTCAGGCGGTCACGCTTGAACCCCTGGAACCCGAATTGCGTTCCCTCCGCATGGTAGAACAGCGTCTTCACGATGCCGTCGCGCGACGTGAGATAGAGCCTGACCAGCCCGCTCACCACGTGGTAGGTGCAGCGGTGCCGCTCCTCGGCCAGGAAGATGCACGCCCCCTCCTCGTACGTCCGACGCGTGAAGCGCACCTCCTCCTGCGCGAGCAGCTGCTCGGTCGTGAACACGACCGGAAAACGCCCCTTGTCGATGAACTGCGGCAGCATGGCATCCATGTCGCCAACCCCCTCCCCTCGGAACGCGGCGAATATCCCAAAAGGGGCCAGGCCCCTTTTGGGACAATTTCAGCCTGCTAGCAATAATACACCGAAGGCTCTGTCCCTTCCTCGGGCAGAAGGGGCTCGGCCTTCGTCTCGGCGATGGCCTTCGCGATATCGCTCGAAGGATCGTTTACGTCGCCGAACAGACGCGCCTCGCCCGGACAGCTGCACACGCACAAGGGCTCCTCGCCCCGCTCGACGCGCGGGCGGCACAGGTTGCACTTGACCGCCACCTTGCGCTCCTCGTCCAGCGCCGGCGCGCCGTAGGGACACGCCTTCACGCAGGTGCCGCACCCGATGCACACCTCGGGGTCGGTCTCCACCACGCCGTCCTCCTCGCGCTTGCGCATGGCGCCCGTCGGGCAGTTCTCGACGCACGCGGGCTTGGCGCAGTGGTTGCACAGATGAGGCCGAAACGTCACGCGCACGTTCGGAAACGTCCCGTCCACCAGGTAGTTGTCCTCATGGCCGACCGTCTCCAGATGCCCCAGGTACACGCCTTCGGGGCATTCGTTCAGCACGTGGCACCCCACCACGCAGGTCTGGCAGCCCACGCACCGGCCCGTGCGCACCAGCATGCCGTACTGTTTCTCTGACATGATCGCTCCCCCTTACGCTTTCTCTACTTCGACCATGATGTCGTTGAAGGCGGAACTCGTCTGGGAGTACCGCTCTTCGGCCGGGCTCAGCTTGAGGTGGCTCAGGTACTGGGCGCTCCCTTCGATGAACCGCTCGGGCGTCCAGCCCGCCTGCGTCGCCGTCACGCCAGGCACGATGCCCTCGGTGACGAACGCGCGGATCTTCGCCTCGCCGCGATCATTAAAGATGCGCACCACGTCGCCGTGCGCGATGCCGCGCGCCTGCGCGTCCGTCGGGTGAAGGTGCAGCAACGGCTCGGTCTGCACGGCATGCAGCGCCGGGCAGTCGCAGTGCTGCGAGTGCACGTTCATGCGGTCGTGGTAGGTGATGTGCATGAGCGGGTAGCGCGCCACCAGGTCCGGGTCGGACGCCTCGATGGGCGGCGTGTGCTTGGGCACCTGCTCGTCGAAATCCACCATCTCCTCGGTGTAGAACTCGAAGCGGCCCGACGCCGTTTTGTAGGCGTGGTCCCCGAAGGCGATGAGCGCCTCGTCGTAGATGCCTGTGGGCATGCCCCACATGCCCTCCTTGAGCGCCTCGTCGAAGTCGAAGCCCTTGAACGAGGAACTCTCGGGGTTCGGCCAGCTGCGCACCCATTCCTCGGGCGTCTTGCTCCACAAGTGGCCCAGACCCACGCGCTCGGCCAGCATGGTCATCATCTCGCAGTCGGACTTGCTCTCGCCCAGAGGCTCGATGGCGGGCTTCACCAGGAACACCCACGGCGAGCGGTCGTAGATGTCCCAGTATTCCCACAGGCTCGTGGCGGGCAGCACGTAGTCGGCGTACTTGGCCGTCCACGTCCACCACGGGTCGGCCACCACGATGGTGGACATCTGGGGGAACACCTCGTCGATGATGCGGTGCGCGTCCGGGCTCTGGTTCAGGAAGTTGGAGCAGCTGAACCAGATGAAGTCGGTGCGCACCGGGTCGTGGTCGACCGCGCACTGGTAGATGAGCGAGCTCTTCACCATGTTGGCCTTGTTCTCGCCCGTGTCGGCCCATTCCTCGAAGTTGAACTCGGGTGCCGTCTCACCGGGAACGGGCTTGTTGGCCTTCGTGCCGCCCATGTGCGACGCGCCGCCGCCGCGCACGCCCACGTAACCGGCCACCGCCGCGAGCGTGGCCACCGTGCGGAACGACTGGTAGGTGTTGAACGTGCGCTGCATGCCCTGCCCCATTCGGATGCCGGCCGGCTTCGCCTCGCTGTACTCACGGGCGAACGTTTCGACGATCTGGGGATCGAGGCCGGTGAGCTCGGATACGCGTTCGAGGGTGTACTCGGCCGCGCGCTCCTTCAGGTGCACGAACGCCGGCTTCACCGCCACGCCGCCCGCCTCGAAAGCCCCTTCGATGGGCGCGTCAACGTCCTCGGTCGTCGCGGGCACGGCCGTGTTCTGCGCTGGATCCCACACCATGTAGGCGTCGTCCGGGCCGCGCAGATACGTTCCGTCGTCGTCGCGCACGAGTAGCGAGCCGCAGCTGTGTTTGCTCAGGTAGTCCTTGTCGTGACGGTCGTTCTGGATGATCCAGTTGATCATGCCGAGCGCAAGCGCGCTGTCCGAGCCAGGCTTCACCGGAATCCACTGGTCGGCGATGGTCGCCGTGGAGCTGAACCGCGGGTCGATGTAGACCACCTTGGCCCCGCGCTCCCGCGCGCGCACGATGTAGCGCAGCTCGGAGGTGTGAGTGTCGGCGAGATTGCGGCCCCATAGCACGATCATGTTGGAGTTCTGCTCGTAGTCGCGCGTGTCGTGCGAGGCGCGGATCACGCCGTAGCACATTTTCATGCCCATCGAGGCGCCGTGGTCGCCCATGATACCCTCGATGTCCCAGGTGGTCGCCCCGTAGCATCCCGCGAAGCGCGTGGGCGACTGCATGGACAGCTTGCTCTGGTTGCCGGTGAACGTGTAGAAGGAGCAGGACTCGGGGCCGTACTTCTCCTTGGATTCCTCCATGCGCGCCGCGATCTCGTCCATCGCCTGCTCCCAGGAGATGCGCTCGAACTCGCCCGAGCCGCGCTCGCCAGTGCGCTTCATGGGGTACATGACGCGCAGGTCCTCGTTCTGCACGCGCTCGATGTAGGACATGGCGCGCAGGCAGGCGTTGGCGTAGTCCGGCCGGCCCGGCATCTCGCCCGGCTCAACCGCCACCAAGCGACCGTCGCGCACGTGACCCTTCAGCAGGCACCGCGACGTGCAGTTGTAGCTGCAGCAGGCATACGAGTACGTGGTGGCATCGGCCTTCGCCTGCGCGGCAGCGTCGATGCCACTCGAGGAGGCGGGCTCGGCCTGCTGCTCCTCCTCGTGTTGCTGAGGCGCGCACCCTGCGGCGGCTCCCAGCGCGGAGGCCACGGTGATCCACCCCACCCCTTTGATGAACGTGCGGCGCGTGAGCTTGCCGTCCTTGACGAACTCTTCCGCATGCTTGACTCGGTCGTCCATGTCTCCCCCTTCTGTGCCAGCGCGCCCGATCGGCGCAATGAGGGCATCATAGAGGGCGGGCCACCCCCGCTTCCACACAGGATTGGGTGGCCTCCTCGCTCCACGCTGCGTAGGTTGCGGGGGCGGCGGGGGGCGGGCATAATCGACCGCACGGACAACGACTGCAAGGAGCATCGCATGACAAGCTACGTGACCGGCGGCGCCATCCGGGCGCTGCGGGAGAAGAAGGGCTGCACCCAGCGCGAGCTGGCCGGGGAGATCGGCGTCACCGACAAGGCCGTCTCGAAGTGGGAGACGGGCAAGGGCCTGCCCGACATCACGCTCGTGGAGCCGCTCACGCACTCGCTGGGCGTCTCGGTGGCCGAGCTGTGTCGGGCGAATGCGCCGTCAAAGCCAACCGCTCGGCCAACATGCTGCGCGGGAAGTTCTACGCGTGCCCCGTGTGCGGCAACGTAGTGAACGCCGCCGGCGAGGACGCGTTCAGCTGCTGCGGCATCCTGCTACCCGCCCTGGAGCCCGAGGAGGAAGGCGACGCGCACCGGCTGGTCGTGGAGCGAATCGACGGCGACTTCCATGTGTCCCTGGACCACCCCATGGACAAGCGGCATTACGTGAGCTTCATGGCCTACGTCACCGACGACCGCATCCACCTGCGCAAGCTCTATCCCGAGCAGGCGCCCGAGGCGCGCTTCCCCGTCATGGGGCCGGGCATGCTGTACGCGTTCTGCAACCAGCACGGGCTGTTCGCAGCGAAAGCGCGCTCGACCCGGCCAGGACGCCGAACTTGCCGACGGCGGCTCACTGCGAGGATGCGGAAGACGAGCCCCGGCCGTCGCCTGTCCCGCCATCGGCGGAGGAATCGCCCGACGAGCCGGAGTCCGGTTGCGTCGAGGATCCGCCGGAAGCGGAGCCGCTGCCCGCATCGGGATTCGCTTCCGAACCGGAGCCCGCGTTCGGACCGACGGGCTCGGCCGAACCGTCGTCCTTGCCCGCGTCCGTGCCGGGGTCGGCCGTCGCGCCCGACTGGTCTTTCGGGGCGTCCTTGCCCGAATTCTGCGCGCCCGCATCGTCGCCCTCCGCAGGACCGGGCTGCGCGTCGGATGGCGAGGGCGCGTCCTGGCCCGCCTGGCCGCTCGCGCTGTCCCCGTCGACAGCCGCCGGCTGGCTGCGCGCGGGCAGAAGGGGCTCGGTCTTCGCACCAACGCCCTGGCCCGACGACGCGAGGTCGACGACGACGGCGCTCACGGCGACGGCGACGAGCGCGGACGCGACGGACACGATCATCACGCCGCGTTTGACCCTGCGCTTGTGCGCACGCTCGGCACGAGCGCGCCGCACTGCGGACTCGCCGGTTCTAAGGGCGTCGTCCACACGCGCCGCACCGGCCGCATCGGCGGCATCGGAGCATGCGGGCGCCGATGCGCCAGAGGCGGCGCCTCCCGCCCCCTTCGACCCGGCGATCTCCACAGGCGTGAGCTCGCGCAGTTTGTCGGCCGACCGCTGGAGGAACCTCTTGTACAGCTGCGAGGCCACCGCCGACACCACCGAGCCAACGCCCACGCCGATGGCCGATCCGTAGATACCGATCTGCGACGCCAGCAGCATCGATGTCACCGCCGCGAGGGCACCAGCCGCCACCTGGGAAAACGATAAATCATCGAACAAACCGCCCCGCCGATCCTCTGTATGCTCGCCCTTCGCCATCGTCTCCCTTTCCCGCACTTCGCGCCGCGCCCGCGCGGCCAGCGACCGAGCGCCCGCGCAGTTGGACGTCGCACCCGGGCTCACGTCGCACCCGGGCTCGCCGCTCTCACCCGACCATACCGAAGCGATATGGAGCCACGGCGGAGTTCATCCAAGCGTTACCGCACGACCATGAAACGTCCGCACACCCCCTTTGCGCGGCGCAGCGCGACGACCGACGGAGCGAGGCAACCACGAAACGTGCGCACGGCCGACCCCCCTGCACGGCGCTTGACGAGGAGGCCCGGATAGGATAGGTTCCGATACGACCGATCAAGGGAGGAGAAGCGCATGGAGTTCGAAACGACGAGGACATTCGACGTGCTCGTGGTCGGAGGCGGCATCGCCGGCACCACGGCCGCCCTGCACGCGGCGCGCTCGGGAGCGCGGACGGCCATCGCATGCGCGGGCGCGCTGTTCTCGGGCTCGAGCTTCTATCCGGGCACATGGGGCCTGGGGCTCGTGGGGCCCGAATCGTCCGACGACGAGGACGACCTCGTCCGCGCGATCCTCGAAGTGGGATGCGGAGCGGCGCTGCCGAAGCTCGTCTCGGTGTTCGTGCGAGACATCCCCTCCGCCATCGACGAGCTCGAGGCGGCGGGCGTGCGCCTCATGCGCCCCGACCGCCCCGACGAGCGGGAGTTCGTCCCCTGCTTCGATCGGAAGCACCGGCTCTGGCGCGGCATCGTGCGCGAGAGCTACGAGGAGGCGGTGCGGCGCGAGCTTGAAAGGCTCGGCGTGGAGATCCTGCCCGGGCGAACGCTCGTCGACCTCGTCGAACGCGACGGCGCCGTCGCAGGTGCAGTGCTGGCCGCACGCGGAAAGGCAGCCTTCGAGCCGGTGGACAGCAAAGCCACGGTGCTTGCCACGGGCGGGTTCGGCGGCCTGTTCGAACGGCGGCTCACCGCCAACGACGTGACGGGAAGTGCGCACGCGGTGGCGCTCGCCCATGGATGCGCGCTCGTCAACCTCGAGTTCATGCAGATGATGCCGGGGCTTGTGAGCCCCAAGCGCGGCATCGTGTTCAACGAGAAGACGTTTCGCCACGTGGCCCTGCGCAACCCCGACGGCACGGATCCCTTCGCGGGACGGTCCGACGCTCAAGCGCTCCTCGAGGAGAGATCGGGGCACGGTCCCTTCACCGCGCGACTCGCATCTCGCGCGATCGACCTCGCGATGGACGCCGCAGGGCCGAAGGGGCTCGCAGTGCGCTACCGCATCGGGGACGCAGAGGACGGCGCCGAGAGCGCGGCGCTTCCCGAGTTCGTGCGCACCTACTTCGACTGGCTCGAGGAGGCGGCGGGCATCCAGCCCACCGACGAGCTGCGCATCGCGCCCTACGCCCATGCAGCCAACGGGGGCATCCTCATCGACGCCGACGGATCCTGCGGCGTGCCGGGCCTGTTCGCCTGCGGCGAGGCGACCGGGGGCATGCACGGGGCCGACCGCATCGGCGGGCTCTCGAGCGCGAACGGCCTCGTGTTCGGCCGCCGCGCGGGACGCTCTGCGGCGGCCTGGTCCAAGGAGCGCGCCGAGGTGCGCCGCAGCGGCGATGCGCTGTCGGCAGACGTCCCTCGGCATGCGCTGCCCAACGCACCCGAGATCGCGCGCTTGCTGCGCCGCACGATGACGGAGTCGTGCATGATCGTGCGCACGGAAGACGGGCTCGAACGGGCGCTCGCGACCATCGACGAGCTCGCTGAGCGAGCGCGCGCCGAGGTGCGCCCCGCATCAGACGCGACCGCGATCGCCGAGGCCGCTATCGTGCGCAACCAGCTCATGCTGGCAAAGGCCTTCGCCGAGGCCGCTATCGTGCGCACCGAGAGCCGCGGCGCGCACTTCCGAGCCGACTTCCCCGCCGAGGATCCCGCCCAAGCCCGCCCCCTGCTCGTCGAACTCGATGCGCAGGGCGCTCCACGCACCCGCCCGCTCGCGCCCGACGCCCGCAACGCCCCGGCCGGGCTCGAACCGGCCTCCGGCGCGCGACGCTAGCCGCGCGCCTCTCGCAAGCGCCAAACGGCAAAGGATCAGAGGATCGCAATCAAGCCGAGCGCCACCGCAGCGACGCCGCTCATGAAGTTCACCGCGTCGTTGGTGGCCCACGCTCGCCCGGACACGAGCGCCGCCGCGGTGCCCGAGGCTGGCGGCCTCTCCACGATGCGCCCCGCCTCGGGATCGCGGTACTTCGCCTGAAGGCTCGCACCCAGCACGCTGTCCACGAGCGACCCCGCCACGCCGCACGCCGCGATGAGGAGGAACGCGTCGGGGCCCGTCGGAACCGCGAAGCCGAACGCGCGGAACAGAAGCGTCGCCAAAAGCGCCGTCGAGACGGCGCCAGCGCACGTGGCCGCCAGCCCGAGCGGGCTCACGCCGCCCGAAAGGCCGCGCCGCAACGGCTCCCGCGTGAGGATGTCCACAGGAGGGTTCTTGCTGTGCACGCCCACCTCCGACGCCCAGGTGTCGGAGGTGCTGGCAGCGAGCGCCCCCGCCGACACGACGAGCAGCCACCCGTCGCCCGAAGCCGCGTACGCCAGCGCGCAGAGAAGGGCCGGCGCACTGTTCGCGAGCACCTGGCGCAGCCTCCGCGGCCCGCTTTGCCGATGCGCCCGCCGCATGTGCGGCCCATCCTCCTCGGCGCGCGCACGCGCCGTCCGAACGCGGCGCGCCATCGCCCTCGACGCGAGGTTCGAGCTGCCGAAGAACCACATGAGCAGAAGCCACAAAGGCCATCCTCCGACGCCGAACAGCAGCGCGCCCACCACCGCGGCCCCGAGCGCTCCCGGCTTCGTGAGCAGCCGCAATCTGAGCGATGCGAGGGCCACGGCACCGGAAAGCGCAAGTCCCGCAGCCACCGGCGCGAGAGGCGAGCCCGGTGAAAACAGCGCCACGTAAACAGCCGAAACGCCAAGCGGCACGGTCAGGTTGTCCAAGCCGTCGGAGGAGAGCAGCTCGAGCAGCGTCGCCACGACCGCGAGCACGGCCGCGACGCCGAGCGCCGCCACGACCTCGGGCGCCGCAAGCGCGCCTCCTCCCCCGCC
>NZ_PPEL01000054.1 GCF_002899695.1 Rubneribacter badeniensis | reverse complement strand
AACGGCCCCCACGCCCCTCGCCCGCAGTCGCCCTGGGCCGCTCGCGCGTTCGCGCGCATCCCGCACGAGCCATCGGCCCCATCCCTCGCGGGCTCGCGCGCGTTCCGCACGCGCCATCCACCCCGCCGATCGCGCATTCCGCACACGCCCGCACGCACGCGCGGCCGGAAAGGCCGGGCGCGTGCAGCTCGCCTTGGTCGCGCGTTCCGCACGCACCATCCACCCCTCCACTCGCGCATCTCGCACGCACCATCTGCCCACCGCTCGCAAGCCCCGCGCGCACGAGGCAGACCCATCTCCACAAGTGGGAAACCGACGGTTAACAACCGCCCGCACATTGTATATGATAGCGGGTAGCATCGCCTGTAAAATCGCCGTCAGAAACGGAGCCCCCATGCCCTCCCTCATCACCCACGACTTCTTCGGACGCGACGTCTACGACCGCCTGTTCGGCATCATCGGCGGCTCGCGCGACGAGGCCGAGGCGTTCCTTTTGGGCAACCAAGGCCCCGACCCGCTGTTCTACGCCGTGCTGAGCCCTCGTCTGCGCGCGCATCGCCGCCTGGGCAGCACGATGCACAGCAAGAAGCCCACCGAGCTTGTCAAGGCGCTCAAAGACGCGCTGTCCATCTTGAACGGCGCGGAGCTTCCCATCGGCCGCGCCTACGCGCTCGGGTTCCTCTGCCACTACGCGCTCGACTCCACCGCGCACCCGCTCGTGTACTTCCACGAGTACCGCCTGTGCGACGCCGGCGAACCGGGCCTTTCGCGCGCCGACGGCAGCGAGGTCCACAGCCTTATCGAAAGCGAGCTCGACGAGCTTGTGCTGTTCACGCGGCGCGGGCAGACCGTCGCCACGTTCGACCCCTCCGCGGAAATCCTCAAAGCGAGCGACTTCGTGCTGCACGTCATCTCGAAGCTCTACGTCTACCTGGCCCTCACCGTGTACGGCGAGATCGTGCCGGAACGCCTGTTCACCATCGCCGTGAAAGACTTCCGCGCCGCGCAGCGCTTCTTTCATTCGCCAAGCGGGCGCAAGCGCGCCCTCGTCGGCCGCCTCGAGCAGCTGGCGCGCCCGTTCTCGTTCTACCGCTCGATGAGCCACCGACCCGTCGAACTCGCCGAAAGCGCCTTCGACAACCGCGCTCGCGACGTTTGGGAGAACCCCTTCACGGGCGAGACGCGCACCGCAAGCTTCCAAGACCTCTACGACGAAGCGCTCGAGAAGGCCCAGGCGAGCATCGCCTCGTTCGACCGCGACGGTTTCAACCTCGAAGCCGCGCGCGCCATCACGCACGACCTCGACTTCTCGGGGCGGCCCGTGGTGGCCGTGCTCGTGGCCGTCGAGGACGACGCGCCCGCGCGCGCCTGAGGCGGTTCGCATGCTCGACGTCGTCCTCGCCGTGCCCTTCTGGCTGGAGATGGCCGCTACGCTGACCGGCGGCCTGTCGGGCGCCATGAGCGCCGTGCGGGCGCGCTACGACATCTTCGGGGTGGTGTGCATCGCCATCGTCACCGGGCTGGCCGGCGGCATCATGCGCGACCTCCTTCTGCAGAACTACGGCATCTACGCGTTCCAGCGGCCCACGCTCATCCTCGCATGCGCGGTGGCGGGCGTGGTGGTGTTCTACTTCGGCAAGCTGGCCACCTACCTCGATCCGGTGGTGGACCTGCTCGACAACCTGTCGGTGGCGCTGTGGGCCGTCATCAGCGTGGGCAAGGGGCTCTCGGCCGGGCTCGACGTGGTGCCGGCCATCATCCTGGGCACCATCACCGCCGTGGGCGGCGGCATCCTGCGCGACATCGCCATGAACCACGAGCCCAACGCGTTTCAGGCGGGCGCGCTGTACGGGTCGGCCGCGCTCATCGGATCGACGGCGTACGCGCTCATGGCGCAGAACCACATCCTGGACTCCTACGCACCCGCCACCTGCGCCGTCCTCGTGATCGGGATACGCTACGCATCGCTGTTCTTCGGATGGAGCACCAAGCCACCCAAGGACTACTCGGACGTGGTGACCAGCGTCGTGACGCGCCCCGTGAAGTCCGTGGCGCGGCGCGTGCGGCCGCCGAAGGGCAAGATCGAGCGCGACAAGGAGCGCAACCGCGCCTATGCGCGGCTCAAGTACGTGTGGGCGCGGCTCAACGGCGAGATCCCGCCGCCGCGCAAGCGCCGCGAGCTCGAGGCGGCGAGGCGCGCGGACGCGGGCGTCGATGCGGGTGCCGGCTCCGGGACGGGAACGGAGACGGGTGCGCACGCGCAAAGCCGCACCGGAGGATCGGCGACCGCCGCCGCAACGACCGTTGCGGGCGCGAGCGCCGCCGCAACCGGGCGGGCAGACGAAGGCGCGCGAACGGACGCCGGCGCAGACGCCGCGAGCGATCCGAGCGACCGCATCATCGTCAGCCGCGAAGAGCTGCACCGCATCCTCGAGGCCAGCGCCGGCGCAGACCCCGCCGATGCCGACAGCACCCCCCGCGACCCCTTCGAGCCGCGCCTTTAACGCATCTCGGGAAGCCACTCGAAGCCACGCCCGCGCCCTGCCGCAGGGGATGCGTTGTAGCCCAAAACACGCGAGGTCCAAAGGCAACATGCGCCGCATCCCTCTGTCGCATGGGGCGCGCTGCAACCCAAAACGCGAATAGGCGGGGCATCCTCGAAACCTCGCGAACGCCCCGCCTCGTCCTTGCCGGAAGGCGCAGCAACCCGCCCCGCGCCCTGCGCAACGGATCGCTTCGTCTCACCCGCCCTCCACGCAACGGCCTGCCCCGCCGACGGCCCGCCCTGCAGACGGCCCCGTCCGCAACCCCGCCCAGCGAGAAGAGGCCGCCCCCATCGCCCTGAGGCGCCTACACGTTCTTCAGCAAAATGGAGCTCATCATGTCGGCGGCGTGCTCGCAGGAGTCGCAGCACTTCTCCATGCGGTCGAAGATTTGCGACCATACCAGCACGCGCATCGGATTCTCACGATCATTGGTGTGCAGCTTGCGGATGACGCGCATGTACAGTTGGTCGGCCTCTTCCTCGTAGGTGTTCACATCTACGATGAGCTGCTTGAACGTCTTCGACTTCTTGAAGTTGCGGAAATCCTCCATCGCTTTGTCGAGCGCTTCGCAGCTCTTCTTGATGAGCAGCGCGAACTCGAGGGCGTCGTGGTGCATGAAGTGCACATCGTACATGTAGAAGCGCTGCATCACGTCCTCGATGTAGTCGATGATGTTGTCGAGGTACTGGGACAACTCGATGATGTCCTCTCGCTCGATAGGAGTGATGAAGTCGGTTGCCACCGTCTTGAAGATAGCATGGTTGATTTCGTCGCCTTTGTGCTCAAGCTCGTGCGCGCGCTCCATAACTCCCTTCAAGTGCTCGGCTTCAGTGAAGCCCTCGATGGCTTCGATCAGGAGATCGGCCTCCTTCACCGCCACTTCCGTCTGCTTTTCGAATGCGTCGAAATAATCGAACTTCGCCTTCTTGGCCATGGGCCCTCCTTACGAGAACATCAGGAACAGGTGGGCGAACGCGAACCCAAGCACTCCGCACCCAGGAAACGTCAGCACCCACGTCTTCACCATATCGACGGCGATTCCCCACTTCACCGCGCTTTTGCGTTTCGCGGCACCCACGCCCATGATCGCCGTCGTGTTCGTGTGCGTGGTGGAAACCGGCAAGCCGGCGAAAGTGGACAACATAAGGCAGAAAAACGTCGCGCAACTGGCGGCGAACCCCTGGAACGGCTCGAGCTTCACCATGTCCACGCCGACGCTCTTGATAATGCGCTCGCCCCCGACAGCCGTGCCGACACCCATATTGAGCGCGCAAAAGAACATGAGCCACACGGGTAGGACCATCTGGTCGGTCTGGCTCGACCCCGTCGCCAACGCGATGGCCAGCACGAAAATGCTCATGAACTTCTGGCCGTCCTGGGCGCCGTGCATAAACGCCACGGCCGCTCCGGAGGCCACTTGCGCACAGCGGAAGAACGCTGAGGAGCGACGTCGGTCGACGTTGCGGCAGCACCGTGCGACCACCTTGGAATTGGCCCATCCAAGGAAGAACCCAAGCAGCGTAGACAGCACGATGCCGTAGACCACCTTCACCCACTCCGCGCCGTTGATAGCACCGAACCCACCTTGCAGCGCTACGGCCGCACCGGTGAGACCCGCGATGAGCGAGTGGCTCTGGCTGGTGGGAATACCGAAATACCAAGCCGTAGCGCCCCATACGATGATGGCCACCATGGCAGCCATGAGCGCAATGAGGGATTGTCGCGCGTCACCACCGAAATCGACCATGTTGAAGATGGTGTGCGCAACTGCCGACGTGACCAACGACACCGCGAGCAAACCGAAAAAGTTGCAGATCGCTGCCATAAGGACAGCGCGTTTGGGCTTCATGGCTCGCGTGGAAACCACGGTTGCGATGGCATTGGGCGCATCAGTTGCACCGTTCACGACGATGACACCGATGGTGAGCAGGGTCACCGCCACCAGAACCGGGCTCGAAGCGAGCCCGGCGATGAACGTCGCCCACTCTATGGTCACAAACACCCTTTCGAAAAGATGACAAAAGGCCGACAACTCATCAGTTTAGCGCATATTCGACGATGCGGAAGGGTTTCCCGCCTCCTTTTTACCGGCAACCGACGGCCCATCGGTGAAAAACCCGCGAAGGACGTTCAGCAACCCCTACTCAACGCCGCGGTGCCGAGCACGGCATCCGAACAGTGGTACAGTAACGAGCCGGAGGGAACACGAGGGACGCTAGGGAGGATGTGCAGGCGCATGCTCGAGCTTGCACAAAAACGCGAAACCCTCGAACACGCCCAAAACGGCGCCGCGAGCACCCGCCAAATGCCACGGGCGCTCGCACCGGTGCGCACGCACGCATGAAAGTGCGGCGTATCGATAGGAAAACGGGGAGGGTATCATGGAGGGACGACGCCAACTGACACTGCAGACGGTTGATTTGACCGCGAGTTTCATGGTGTGGGTCGCCTTGTCGTCGCTTCTGCCCTCCATTCGGCAAGATATAGACGTCCCCGCCAGCCAAGTGGGATTGGTCACCGCTGTTCCCGTGGTGCTGGGCTCGATCCTGCGCGTCCCCATGGGCCATTGGGCAGGCCTGTTCGGGGCGCGGACCGTGTTCTTGACCAGCTTTGCCGCGCTCCTCGTTCCCGTTTGGTTTCTCAGCGAAGCGTCGACAACTGCCGACTTGCTGATGGGCGGCATGTTCCTGGGCATCGCGGGCGCGGTGTTCTCTGTGGGCGTAACCTCGTTGCCGAAGTATTTCCCCTCGCGACGCCACGGCTTCGTGAACGGCGTATACGGCTTCGGGAACATGGGCACAGCGCTTAGCACGTGGCTTGCCCCCGAGGCGGCCTCGGCCATCGGATGGCGTGATGCCATGAAACTGTACCTCGTGCTGCTCGGGGCGCTCATAATCGTGAATTTCGCGCTGGGCGACCGTCGCGAACCCCGCACGCGCGCATCCGCCATCCGGCAGCTTCGGATCGTCGCAACCGATACGCGGCTGTGGGCCTTGTCGCTGTTCTACTTCGTGACGTTCGGAGCGTTCGTCGCGCTTACCGTATATCTGCCAAGCTTCCTTACATCGCACTACGGGATGAGCGAGACGGATGCGGGAGCCGCGACCTCGACGTTCATCGTGCTCGCGGCTGGCGTGCGCGTGCTTGGAGGCTGGCTGGGTGACCGGCTGGACTGCTATCGGCTCCTCGCGGGCGCGTTCGCCGCGTTGGCGCTCGGCGCAGGCGTGCTGGCCGCTGCGCCGGGACTGCCGACGTATCTGGCGGGCATCTATCTGATTGGCATCGCATGCGGCATCGGAAACGGTGCAGTGTTCAAGCTGGTTCCTCTGCACTTCGCAGAGCAGGCCGGCCCCGCCAACGGCATCGTGTCGATGATGGGCGGGCTCGGCGGATTCTTCCCGCCGCTCGCATTGAGCGCATCGACAACGACGTTCGGTACGGAAGCAATCGGCCTAGCCGCTTTCGGCGCCTTCTCCTTGGCATGCCTGGCGATGACGCTCGCCATGCACAGACGCTGACCGAACGCCCAACGTAAGGCCCATCTCATCAACTACGCACAAGCTGCATGCAGGATTCCACGCTTCAAATGGCCGCAGAATCCCTTTTTGGCACAAGAATCGCTCGGAATCGGACCATGCGCCTCTTGCCGGTTTTCGCAACCTGGGTTTTCCCGGCAGGTACTCTCTCGCATGATGGATTCCGCGCCAGAACGGGATTCCGCGGCCATTTTCGCGCCGAATTCGTGCACCGGGCGCTCTTCGGCAAAATCGCAAGAGGCCCACCCCCCCCCCCGGATTGGAGAGGGTGAAGCCCTTTTACGCGTAGTAGGCGAACACGCGCTTGCGCTCGGCGCCGATAGTGGTGAGGTCATTGTGACCTGGAAGCACGATGGTGTCGTCGGGCAGCACCGCCAAGCGCTTGAGCGAACGGCGCATGGCGCCCATGTCGCCGCCCGCGAAATCGGTGCGGCCGATGGAGCCGCAGAACAGCGTGTCGCCCGACACGAGCACCGGCGCTGCGGCGATATCGGTGCCGAACTGGGAGTCGATGAACAGGCACATGCTACCCTCGGTGTGCCCCGGGGTGAGAATGACCTTCCATGGCATGTTCCCTATCTTGAGAACGTCGCCGTCGTTCACCACGTGGTCGACTGGGCACGGCGCGAAGCGGGTGTCGTCGCGTGGCAGCTTCCTCTCGCCCGAGATGATGGGCGCGTCCACGGCTGACGCGACCACCGTTGCGCCGGTCTTGTCGCGCAGCTCCTTCGCCGCGCCCACGTGATCGGAGTGGCGATGCGTGAGAACGATCGCGTCCACCGAGCCGTTGGCGGCGCCGAGGATGTCGTCGGCCTTGCACGACGGGTCCACCACGATGGTGGCCGAGCCGTCGGAAATGAGGTACACGTTGTTCTGCAGCATGCCGAGCACAAGGTACTCGATGGGCACGCATGCGCCCTTCACGGTTCGGGTCTGGGCCATAGTGATCCGTCCTTTCATACGTTGACAATTCGTCGGCGCGGGCAAGACCTTCGCGCTATCAAAAAGCGACTCTCCCTGCGGCCAAGCGCGTTTCGTGCCCGAAGGCCAGAAGCGGCGCCGAGAGCGGAGGCCGCGAAAGCTCTCAACGAGGCAGCACCCGCCACCCTGCCGAACGACGGGTGCGCCCGCTACTTCTTCTTCGCGCTCCCGGCCTTGGGAACCATACGGCGAGCATCGAACACCCCTTCCACACCGCGCAGCCTGCTCAGCACGACGTCGATATGATTGACGTCCGACACCTGGAACAAAAAGCGCATCTCCACCATACCGTCGCGATGCGACGTGGTTGACGACGACAGCACGTTGGCACCCTGCTCCGACAAGATGACCGCCACGTCGCGCAGCAGATTCATGCGGTCGAGCGCGTCGATGAACACCTCCACTTTGAACGACGTGTTCTTCGGAAGATCGCTTTCCCAGGCTACTTCGATGATACGCTCGGGCGTCTGCTTGAGATCCTGCGCATTCGGACAATCGGCGCGATGCACCGACACGCCGCGGCCGCGCGTGACGAAGCCCAGGATGTCGTCGCCCGGCACCGGGTTGCAGCAGCGAGACAGGCGCACGAGCACGTCGTCGATGCCCTTCACCACCACGCCGTTTGAAGTGTGCGCCTCGTGTCTTTTCGGCGTTTTCACGCTGGTCAACATCGGAGGCAGCTTGCCGGTGGACATGTCGCCCGCACCCAAACCGAGCGCCTCGTCGGCCTCGCTGCCCCTGTCGACGAGCACTTTGAGCAGGCGGTTGCCCACGTGTTGCGCGCTCTCCTTGCCCGTGCCGATGTTCACGAGCATGTCGTCGGCATCCTTGAAACCCATATGCTCGGCCACCGATTTGAGGGCGCGCATGGACTGAGCGCTCGAGATGCCAAGGCCGTGCTTGCGCATCTCGCGCGTGAGCTTGTCACGACCGACCTGCAAGTCGTCGCCACGACTGGCCTTGCTGAAGTACGAGCGGATCTTGCTGCGCGCGCTCGGCGTCTTCACGATGTTGAGCCAATCGCGCGAGGGGCTTGCGCTCTTCTGGGTGAGGATCTCCACGCGGTCGCCCAGCTGCAGCTCGTAGGTGAGCGGCACGATGGCCCCGTTCACCTTCGCGCCCACGCAATGGTTGCCCACCTCGGTGTGTATAGCGTAGGCGAAATCGACCGGCGTCGACCCGGCGCGCAGGCTCATGACCTCGCCTTTCGGCGTGAACACGAACACCTCGGTGGGCGCGAGGTCGACCTTGAGATCCTTCAGGAACTCACGCGAATCCTGCGTCTCGTCCTGCCAATCGATCATCTGGCGCAGCCACGCCAGCTGCTGATCGAGCGCATCGCCGCCCTTTCCGCTCTTCTCCTTGTAGCGCCAGTGCGCGGCCACGCCGTACTCGCTTTGACGATGCATGTCCTCGGTGCGGATCTGCACCTCGAGGGGGCGCCCCGCCGGACCGATGACCGTGGTGTGCAGGCTCTGGTACATGTTGAACTTCGGCATGGCGATGTAGTCTTTGAAGCGGCCCGGCATCGGATGCCACAGCGTGTGCACCGCGCCAAGGGCCGAGTAGCAGTCCTTCACCGTCTTGACGATCACGCGCACCGCGATGAGGTCGTATATCTCCGAGAAGCCCTTGCCCTTCTTCGTCATCTTCTGGTAGATGGAGTAGAGGTGCTTCGGACGGCCCATGATCTGCGCCTGGATGCCGACCTTCTCCATCTCGCCGTGCAGTATGGAGATGATCTGGTCGAGATAGTGCTCGCGCTCTGCACGGCTCTCCGTAACCATGCGGCTGACCTGCTTGAACTTGTTGGGCTCCAAATAGTAGAACGACAGATCCTCAAGCTCCCACTTGATGTTGTTGATCCCGAGGCGATGCGCGATGGGGGCGTAGATCTCAAGCGTCTCGCGCGCTTTGAATATGCGACGGTCCTCGCGCAGGGCGCCGAGCGTGCGCATGTTGTGCAGGCGGTCAGCCAACTTGATGACGATGACGCGGATGTCCTTGCTCATGGCCACGAACATCTTGCGAATGGTCTGCGCCTGTTCGTCCGAGAGGCTCTCCACTTCGATGCGCGTGATCTTAGTCACGCCCTCGACAAGCTGCGCCACCTGCGGGTTGAACTCCTCTGCCACTTGCTCGGCCGTGACCTTCGTGTCCTCGACGGTATCGTGCAGGAGCGCCGCGATGAGCGTCTCGACGTCCATGCGCAGATCGGTGAGAATGATGGCCACCTCCACAGGATGCGCGACGAACGGCTCGCCGCTCTTGCGGCATTGACCCGCATGCGCCTCGCTCGCGAACCGGAACGCCTTCGCCAAAAGCGCCTCGTCGGGCTCCGACAGGTACGTGGACGTGAGCCGCTGCAGCTCGGCGAAACGATCCTCGGGCGTTTCGGCGCGAGGAACGTCTTTCTTCGCGTCGGACGCGAACGACTTCTCGGCCACGTGGGGGCGTCCCAAAAGATTGTCCTCCACGGTCTGCTTGTTCGAAGCGGCTCCGGGAGTGATTCCCAACAGCTCTTCGCGATCGCTTTTATCGCCCGCGCTCATCGTTTCGCCCCCTCTCCGCTCCACGAGCCTCAGCCGGCAGGATGGGGCGCGAAACGCGCGCTTCCAAGGTGCCAGAATCGCTCTTCATCGCCCAGTCTCGAAACGCATGGAATATCTCGCGCTCCCCCAGGCCCTCGCGGTAGCGCACGCTGTCGGTGAGCTCGACTTTGCCCTGCGTCTCCTTGACATGGATGGAACGCGCCATGCCATCCGCTCCGTACGCGGTGTGCGTCTCGACAAGGCCAAGCTCGCGGAACACCGCCACGCCGCACGCCGCGGAGGCCGGGCTCACCGGGAAAGCGTCGGTGCTGGCCGCATCGGCCAGCTCGGCATCGCTCAACGTGAAGAAAGGCTCGGCGCTTCGACGCTGCAGCGCGCGCAGCGTACGGTACACCTGCGCGAGGCAGTCGTGGTCGGGCGTCATGTCTCGCAGGATGTGCTCGTTGATGCCGGCATCGGCGCGCCCGAACAGAAGATGGATGCCCGCAGGCCGGCCGTCACGCCCCGCACGACCGCTCATCTGGTTAAACTCGATCTCGTTGAACGGCAGGTGGTAGAGCACCACATGGCGGATGTTGGGAATGTCGACGCCCTCTCCAAACGCGGAGGTGGCCACGAGCACTTTGAGCGCATCTGTTCGGAACAACTCCTCGATGCGCTTGCGCTCGGCGCGGGAGAGGCCTGCGTTGTAGAAGCCGATCAGCGGAGCCATCTGCGGCACGCGCTTGCGCAGCGCCCGCGCCACCGCCACGGATCGCTCGCGGGAGTTCACGTAAACGACGGCCTTCTCACCGCAGGCCACGAGGTTGGCAAGATAGTCGTCGCGATTCTTGAGGTTGCGCCGATCGTCCACCTTGAGGTTGGGACGCGAAGCAGGATCGCACACGCACACGTCCACTGGCAGCTCGCGCCTGATAGCGTCGGCAACATCGTCGCCAGCCGTAGCGGTGAGCGCAAGCACCGCGAGGGAAGCGCAAGCGGCAAGGCTCCCTCCTGAGAGCGCATGGTCGCCCGTCTGCCGACCGGAGCGAGACACCGCGTCGCATCGCCCCTCTTCGCACGCGAAGGCCTCCGAAACCCCCTTCCCTTCGGCAGGCGCAAGGCAAGGGGAAGCGGACGCGAGAGCCGACGCGCTGGATGTGTCGGAAGGGGCAGAGAGTCGAGCGATCGCCGAGCCGATCGTGGCGTAGGCCACGCGCTGCCCCGCCCTCGCAAGGCCCACGTGGTGAGCCTCGTCCACTACGACGAACCGCACGCGCCCGGTGGAGGCGAACTCCTCGGCATGCCACGCGAGGAACTCCGGCGTGGTGAGCGCGATGTCGAACGTGCCGTCGGACAAACCAGCAAAGCCCTGGCGACGCTCCTCGGGCGTGCTCTCGCCCGTGAGAACGACCACGCCGATACCGAAGCGGTCGAGCGCCTCGCGCAAATGAAAGGCCTGGTCTGCGATAAGTGCGCGCAGCGGATAGACGAACAGGCTGGCTTCATGGCATGCAAGCGCACGCACAGCGGCGTGCACCTGGAACGTGAGCGACTTGCCGCGCCCCGTCGCCATGATGCCAAGCACCGACCTTCCGGCGCGCAAATGATCGAGCACCTCTCGCTGAGCGTCATGCAGTGAACGGTCCCCAATGATTGCGCGCACGACCTCGCGCTCGAGCGCTCCGGGATCGGCGGTAGCGCGGCGCTCCCATTCCTTCCGGTTCGCGGCGCGGGCGGCCTCGTAGGCCTCCACGTCCTCGGGGCGGTGCGGCGCATCGGCAACAAGCTCAGCGTCGCTCGTTGCGTACAGGTCGGCCACGAACGTGAGGCTTTCCGGATTGAGGCATGCTTCGAGCGCACCGCACGTGCGCGCGGGCGCAAGCGATTGCAGCATGGCCTTCACCGAACGGCGACCGCGCCATTCGTCTATCTGCACCTCGAACGCAGCGTTCACCACGCTGTCCGTGCTCATGAGAGCCTCGATGTCCGAGCAATGGAACATGATCCCCGACACTGTTGAGCGACCGTCGGAAAGGGCGCACGAGAAATGGTTCTTCTCCGCGCCCACCGCACGGCAGTTCGCCAGCGTCACGTCGCGCGCCAGGTAGACGGGCACGGGATGCTCCTGCCCGAAAGGAGCGAGCCGTTCGAGTTGGGCCACGCTGTCCAGCGTGAGCTCGTCGAGCCCCACGCACGCATCGATGTTCACGAGTGGATGGAACGCGCCCTCCGGCAAGTCGTCCAAAAAGGAAGCGAGGCGGCGCTCGAACTCCGGCAGGTTCTCCGCAGGCAGCGTCACCCCCACGGCCGCCTCGTGGCCTCCGAATCGCGTGAGCAGATCGGAAGCGCTCTCCACCGCCTTGAACAGGTTCACCTGCCCCACGCTGCGGCCCGATCCGCGCGCTTCTTCGCCGTCGATGGTGAACAGCAGGCTGGGCACGCCGTAAGCGTTCACCAGGCGGCTGGCAACGATGCCCTTCACCCCCTCGTGCCAGCCCTCCCCCGCCACGACGAGCGCGCGCTGGCCGTGGTAGACCTCTGCAGCTTGGGCTTTCGCGATCTCCGAGAGCTCGGCTTCGATGGCGCGCCGCTGGTCGTTCACGGCCTCCAGCTGGGAAGCCAGGCGCTGAGCCTCGGCCAGGTCGTCGGTCATAAGCAGATCGAGCGCGAGCTGCGCATCCCCCATGCGACCGGCAGCATTGAGTCGAGGGATGACCGAGAAGCTGAGGTTCGTGGCGCTGACGGGCTTGTCGGCCGCGCCGCTCGTAGCGAGAAGCGCGGCGATGCACGGGCGCGGTGCGGCGTTCATGCGCGCGATACCGCATGCGACGAGCGCACGGTTCTCGCCGCGCATGGGCATGAGGTCGGCCACAGTGCCGAGCGTGGCGAGGTCGGTGTAGTCGCGCCAGAGGTGAGGCTTGCCCAGACGGCCCCCCAAAACCTGCACGAGCTTGAGCGCAACGCCCACGCCGGCCAAGATGGAGCTTTCGCAGGCGGGATCGCATTTCGGATCGGCCACGGGCACGCCCTCGGGCACGAGATCGGCCGGTTCGTGATGGTCGGTGATGGCTAGCCCCAAACCTGCTTCTACGATGGCCGCCGCCTCGTCCTTGCAGGCGATGCCGCAATCCACCGTGACGATGAAGTCCGGGCCGAGCGCACGTGCGCGGGCGAAGGCGGCCTCGGAAAGCGCGTAGCCCTCCTCGAAGCGCAAGGGGATGAACGGCGTGGCTTTGGCGCCAAGAGCACGCAGACCGCGAGTGAGCACGGCGGTCGCCGAAATGCCGTCGAGGTCGAAGTCGCCGAACACGAGGATGTGGTCGTCGCGCTTCACAGCGGCTTCCAGCGCATCGGCCACTTCTGAGAGACCGGGAATGGCATAGGGGTCGAGCCAATCGCGATCGAGCGAAGGGGAGAGGAATCGGCGCGCCTCGGCGGCGTCGGCGATTCCGCGGGCGACAAGGGTGGCGGCGACGAAACGCGGCAAACCGAGCGCGCGTTCAAGACGCGCCACAGCCTCCGGATCGGCCGCCTTGATGTTGAACCGGGCAGACATGGCTTAAGGTACCTCACATGCAAGAAATTCGAATAGTCCGCTTGCCATTTTCCCACAATCGGAAGGCCGTGTCACCGAGAATCGCAACACAGATGGCCCCCACGCGCCCGCAGGAGATGCAAAGGGAGGAGCGCGCCTCGCGGGACGGGCGCCGAAAGGCGCGCCGTCGTCGCGGACGCGAAACCCCTCTCCTGCATCGCCCCGGCACCATCGGGGCGTCCAGCGCGCCGCCCATCGCCAAAAGGCCGCACGCACCCTTGCACCAGCGAAATGCCCGCCAGCCCTGAGCGGAACCCGCAATCCGCCAACCCGGCCTACCTCTTTTGGAACGCGTCCATGAGGACGGAGACCACGCCGCACAGGAGGCCGCCGACAGGCCAAGCCAGCCAGAAGTACGTGGAACCACCGGATTCCCAATCCACGTCGTCGATGTTCTGACCGTTGAACAGCGGGGCGAACAGCAGAAGCAATCCCACCAACGTCGCCGCCATCATGATGGCGGCGCAGACGGCGCCCACCTTCTGCCTGTGCCTCCTCTTCTGCAAAAACGCAGCTTTGCGTTCCTCCTCGATGGCCAGATTCGCAATCTCCTCAATCTCCAGATCGTCCGCTACGCTCTTGTTGTACTGAGCCACATTCGTGCGACCGTACATCATGGCGAAATGCGTGATCAGCCACGTCCCTACGGCGGCTAGTATGATGAGCACCGACGGTCCAACGTTCTCGTACGCTCCGTCCTCCGTCAGCAGAACAGCCAGCACGCCTGCGAAGATGATCCCTATGCCGACCACCATGCCGTATGTAAGCCGCCTGCTGGCCGCAGACTTCTCCTCGGCGGTGTAGAAGTCCTCGATGTAGGGGTGCGCCTTCTGAAACGCCGAATGCTCCATGCCGGCGGGAATGATAAGCGAAAGCCCCGCCAGAAGGCCCAAAAGGAAAACGACCATGAACAGCGCGTCGGGGTTGGCGAAAGGCAGCACGCGCCAGCCTTCGAACAGAGAGCCGATACCGGCGCCCAGCACGATGATCGCGATGCCCGTGGGCACCTTCCGCGCAAAGCGGCGCATATGCTCGTCGTAACCGCAGACGTCCTGCGGAGCGCCCTGGGGCACGGTTGCGCCCGAGCGCGCGGCGGGACGGGCCGTCAGATCGCCCTTCACCAGGTCGTCCAGCGTGCAGTCGAAGATATCGCACAGCTTCAGTAGCTTGTCCATCTCGGGATAGGCGCGCTCGGCCTCCCACTTCGTCACCGATTGGCGGCTGACGCCCAGAAGCATCGCCAACTGCTCTTGGGTCATGTTGCGCGTGGCGCGCAGATGCTGTAGGTTGTCGCGGAAACTCACGGGTGGTCCTTTCATCGTCGGGTGAGGTGCTTCGTCTCGCCGGCGATTCCACTATGCGGTGGCAAGCCGTTCCATTCTACCAACATGCGGCTGCATTTCGGGAAACTTCCAGGCGCCTTGCGGTTGCAATCACCTGATGAGGGATGCTTTCGCGAAAAAAATTTCCAGCAGAGGAGAGCGCGCCCGCCGCAGCGCCGTGACGCGCAGAGCGGGTGCGGCGCTTCCGCATGCAAGCGGGGTGCATGCAAGAGGGTGCCGCGCCCGCCGCAAAGCCGCGATGCGCGGGGCGGGCGCGACGCGAAAGTGAACGAAACGATACGAGATCGTACGAGCACGGCGCATTTCGCGCACAGCCCTTCCCTCGCGCGCGCCGATGGGCGATACTGCGCGCAGACCGAACGGGCTTTCCGAAATCGAAAGGCCCCCAACCGAAAGGACAGGATATGAAGATCTCCGCTCGCAACCAGCTCAAGGGCGCCATCAGCGCCATCGCTGAAGGCGCGGTGAACGGCGTGGTCACCATCGACCTCGGCTCCACGCAGATCAAGGCCGACATCACGATGGAGGCCATCAAGGATCTGGGCCTGAAGGAGGGCATGGACGCCGTGGCCATCGTCAAGGCCAGCAACGTGATGTTCGCCGCCGGCACCGAGCGCGTCGCGGGCATCTCGGCCCGCAACCAGCTCGCCGGTACCGTGGCGTCCGCGAAGAAGGGCGCCGTGAACGGCCACGTGGCCATCGAGACGGCCGACGGCGCGCGCATCATGGGCTCCATCACGAACGAGGCCATCGACGAACTGGGCCTGGCCGAAGGCGGCAAAGCGCTCGCCATCGTGAAGGCCACCGACGTCATCGTAGGCGTGGAGTAAACGCCGCTCACAAAGGGACGGAGGCCCGCGCCGGTGCCCGCGCCCACCATTTGCAAACGGCCGCTCGAATGAGCGGCCGTTTCTTTTTTCCAAACGGAAGATTTCTGAAAGAGGGTGGCGGCGACCCCTTGGCTTCGACGGATTCGAGCAGCAACATCATGACCATGCACACCCTGGAGGGCACCGTGACGGAAGTGAGCGACGAGCCCTTCCCCTGCGGCGAGGCATCGCATCCCACCTTGGACGAACCGCTGACGGGAAGGCACGTCATCGAGGGGTATAACGACGGCAGCGCAGCAGCATAAGCGCACGTTTCGGCGAAGGGCGATGCGGCGATCGCATCGCCCTTTGCGCACGCTGCCGTTCGCTTGCGCGCAGTCGCCTCAGCGGGAAGGCGGGCGAATCGTTTCGCCCATATCACCCACATCACCCGTTTCGCCGCTGACGTATCGGCGCTGGCAGATGCGCTGTTTACGCGCCGAAGCTTTTGCCCAGTTCGCGAGCCTTCTCCAAGGCAGGATTGCCCTCGATGTCGCCGATGTCGGCCACGTTCGGACACAGCACTTGGCCCTTGTCGGTCCAGCCCACGTGGCCCATCAGGCGCTCGTACCAGTAGACGCTCTCCTCGAAGCCGTCACCCTCGGCCGCCATCAAAAGCGCACACTCCCTCGGCGGCACGTCGAGGCCGCCCTCGCCTTCAGCCGTGGCGAACAAGCGGTCCACCGCCACCTTCAGCTGGGCGCTCACCGTCCACCAGTACAGCGGCGAGGCGAACACCAGCGCGTCAGCCGTGCGGTACGCGTCGTAGATGGCGCGCATGTCGTCCTTTTGCACGCACGGATTCTCGCGCGTGCGGTCGCCGCCGAAGCAGCCCTTGCACGCGCGGATGTCCATCCCTTCGAGGAAGAACACCTCCACCTCGCAGCCGGCTTCGCGCGCCCCCTCGGCAAACGCCTCCACCAACGCCGAAGTGTTCCCCCGCTTCCGCGGACTTCCGTTCAGCACCACGATCTTCTTCGACATATCGTCCCCCTTCTTTCGTTCATCACGTCTGCCACGTTCGTCGTTGGCAAGCAAACGCGGCGCGGCCAGCATACACCCCGGTTTCCGCAACCTCGCGCTCCGCGCGCAACCCCGCGTGCCGCACGTTCTCGCGATGCCGCACGCGCACCGAGCCGAAGATGGCGCGGGCACGGCTGTAGGCGCGGCCGCCATCGACGTTGCGCGCACATCCCGAGGTCGATCGCATCGCCGCGCGAAAAGTCGGCCCCGTAGATGATATCCCATGTCACGCGCATCTCGATACCCCTTCAACCCGAGAATCGATGCGACACCCTTTCCCCGCTCTGGCGACCCAATCCCGCCGTTTGATCACGCTATGGCGCAAGGAGGTAAGCCCCCCCCCCCCGTGCTCGAATGCGCCACGTCCGAAATGCTCGCCGACGAGCCGTCCGCAACCACTGATGGGGCCGCCCGCTACGCAAAAGCCACCGCAATCCCCTCCCGTGCAGAAAAACCCTCCATTTCTGGCCACGAAACCGCGTTCTGGCACGCCTTGGAAGCAATTCGACCGTTACGATTTTACTGACCTGGCCTTTTGCCTCGAGTGATTTCCCTTTTCGGTCGACAAGCCCCGAATTCCGTGCCAGAACGCGGTTTCGTGGCCAAAAACGCGCCTCTCTTCCGCACGCCGCTCGGGCTCGACCGAACAGTAGGCCGACCAAGCGCCCGGACAAACGGAAGATCACCGCGTCGACCTCTCTATCGGACAACCAAGCGCCCGTCCTCACCCCCCCCCCCGGACGAACGCGCCTCGCGCTCACCGCCGCGTTCGCCGACGACACGACGCAGGCGAAAACCTCCACCGTCGCCCCCGTCGTCGGCTTCAAGAAGCGCTCCGACTCCCACCAGGAGCGGCGGGCCATTGCTTTCGAGGCATGAACGACGCCTGGAGCGCAGACGAAAACGGCCCGAGTGACGGCGCAAGCCCGCTCGACGCTGCGGAAGCCCAGCCGTTCGTCCTCGCGGAGATCTCCCGTCAGCCAGACCGAACGACAAGCGCCGCCACCCCCGACGCGTTGAGCGCCTTGAGCCGCATGCGCCGCTGGCAAGAGAACGGCGCAAAGCGGCACCCGCCTATCCGCGACCATCTTGCAACCGCTTCACCCTTACTCCGAGCAAAAAACGCAAGGCAAGCGCCCGCCCCCGACCCAGTAAAACAAAAAACCGACGAAAGCGGGAACCTTTCGCCCTCCTGCCGCATGTTAGAGTACGAAGGAGGTGATGAATCATGGCTACCTCGACGCGAACAGAAGAATTCGTCGAGCACGTCCTGAACGAATGGGGAGGCCTCGTGTACCGGCTCGCCCTGAGCCAAACGCGCTCGCCCCACGACGCGGACGATGTGGCGCAGGACGTGTTCCTGCGGCTCTTGCACGACGCCACGCCGTTCAAAGACGAGGAACATCTGAAAGCATGGCTCATCCGCGTCACCGTCAACCGGTGCAAGGAGCTGCGCCGATCGGCCTGGAAGCGGCGCGTCGACACGATGGATGAAACCTCTCCGGCGCTCGCGAATCTGGAAGCCCCCGTTCAGGAGCTTGTCGCCGACGAAGTGTGGGAGGCGGTCCGAAGGCTCCCCGACCACCTGAGGCTTGTCGTGCACCTGCATTATCTCGAAGGCTATCCCGTCGCCGACGTCGCACGGCTGATCGGCTGCAACCCCAACACCGTGCGCACACGGCTTCACCGAGCGCGCAAGAAACTCAAACTCGACCTAGAGAAGGAGGCAAAGCATGGAACGAACGCCCCTGAATCGCTGCCGATCGCTCATGAGCAGTGTTGACCTGCCCGACCACGTGCGCAAACGCATCATGGACGAAGCCGCTTGCGCGCAGAAGCGCGCCCTCCCCGACCAGCGAGAGGCCCTGATCGCCCCTCGTCCCTTCGCACCGGCGCAGACCGGGGCAGACCGCCTCGCAACGCGACGGCACCGCCGAGCCCGAGGCCTTGCAGCGGCATGCGCGGCGGCGATCGTCCTCGGAGCAGCGTTCGCCAGCGGTATCGCGCCCCTGCCCGACGCCTTGTCCCAACTCGGCATCTTTTCGGAGCCTGGCGCTTCGCCTTCGACCGGCTCGGCGCACGACAACCACTTCGTGCTGTCGGCCTATGCGGCTGAAAGGAACGGGGGCGACGAGTCGTCTGCCACGCTCGAACTGCACGACTTCGGCCTCACGGGAGGCTGGGGCTGCGGCGATTACGACGGGGAGACCGGCGAAGCGCACAGCGACGGCGACGACCCCGCTTGCGTCGGCGACGACGGCCAGCGCTTCGCCCAAGTGCGCAACCCGCTCGACCTCAGCTGCCTCGGCGACAACATCCAATCCATCACGTACACCATCGGCGGCTCGCGCGTGCACTTCACCAGCGAGAACCGCACGTACGGCCCCTTCGACGACAGCCCCGTCGATTTCGAGCAGACGGACAGCTTCACCGTGGCCTACGACGAGCAGAGCGCCGACAAGAAGGAGCTAAGGCGGGAGCTGGTGGCGTACTTCCCTCTGAACGAACGGGGATCGGAAATCCAAACGACCCTCGAAGCCCATTGGGAACAGCAGCAGCGCATCCACGAAGGCGCGGATTACGACAAAGACAAACTGCTCTCCGACGACAAGGCGCAGGCGCTCAACGACGAACTGGAGAGCATCGTCATGCAAGGATACGCCGAACTGCTCGCAGATGCGCCCCTCACGTTAACCGCAACGTTCACCGACGGAACGACGCAGACGAAAACCTACGTCATCGCCCCCGTCGATGACTTCGAAGAGCAGTGGACCGTCTATAGGGAAGAGCGCTCCAAATCCTCCATCGAGCGTCTTTTCTCGTTGGCCGAGCCCACGCTTTACACCATCACGGAAATCACGGAGTAGCCCCGTCCCTCGTCCCTGAACGAACGGAGGGCCGGATCGTTCGATCCGGCCCTCCGGGCTGTGCTGGGCGCCTGCTTTGTTCGTGGCGTGGCGAGATGCGTGTATGCTCGTTGCGCGCCCTCTTGTCTTGAACCGGGAGCAGATCCCGGAGAATTAGGCAACCACCTGCGCTCTCATCTCGCTGATCCTCTGGAAGGCGGCTGCGGCGCCCGAGGTGATCTGCACCGCGCCGTCCACGCCCACTTCGAGCAGCGTCGGCGCCTGCATGATGCGGTAGCGCTGCGCCAACTCGACGTTCTCTTCCGCAAGCAGCTCTTCGTAGGCGATGCCGGCCGCGTCCAACTGGGCGGCGGCATGCTTGCAGTTCGGGCACGTGCGCGTGGCGACGAGGTAAACGCCTGCGGGAAGCGCGCTGCGATCGAGAGCGGAAGCGGCAACGGGGACGACCGGTGCGGCCTCGCCCAGCGCCGCGGCGACGTCGTCCGACACGACGACCGCCTCCCCGCCGTCGGCGCGCGCAGCCGCCTTTCCACCCAAAGCGGCGTCAAGCGTCACGTGCGACCCGGCCTGCCCCGCCTGCTCGGCCGCAGCCGCCGTCCGCACGCCCGAGCGGGTCAGGTGCGAGTGCGCCAGATCGTACTCCACGCGGTCGGCGAACTCCTGGCTCTTGCCGTCGTTCCAATTCTTCACCGGACGATAGTAGCCGGTGATGCGCGAGTACACCTCCGTTTCCTCGTGGCAGCACGGGCATTCGTACACCTCGCCGGCGATGTAGCCATGGTTCTTGCACACCGAGTACGTGGGCGACAGCGTGTAGTACGGCAGCTTGTAGTTCTCGGCGATCTTGCGCACGAGCGTGGCCGCCGCCTTCCAATCGGGAAGCTTCTCGCCCAAAAACGCATGGAACACGGTGCCGGACGTGTAGAGCGTCTGCAGCTCGTCTTGCACGTCGAGCGCGCTGAAGATGTCGTCGGTGAAGCCCACCGGCAGATGCGACGAGTTCGTGTAGTACGGTTTTCCCTGGTCGTTGGCCGTGACGATGTCGGGGAACTGCTCCTTGTCGTGCTTGGCGAAGCGGTACGTGGTGCTCTCGGCCGGCGTGGCCTCGAGGTTGTACAGGTCGCCGTATTTCTCCTGGTAATCGGACAGGCGGTCGCGCATGTGGTTGAGGACGTCCTTCGTGAACGCCTGAGCCGGCTCGTGCGTGAGGTCGACGCGCAACCAGCTGGCGTTCAGGCACGCCTCGTTCATGCCCACCAGGCCGATGGTGCTGAAGTGGTTCTCGAACGTGCCCAGGTAGCGCTTCGTGTAGGGGTACAGCCCCGCGTTCAGAAGGCGGGTGATCACCTCGCGCTTCGTCTTGAGCGAGCGCGCGGCCACGTCCATGAGGTGGTCGAGGCGACGGTAGAAGTCGGCCTCGTCGGAGGCGAGGTAGGCGAGGCGCGGCATGTTGATGGTGACCACGCCCACGCTGCCCGTGGACTCGCCGCTGCCGAAGAATCCGCCCGACTTCTTGCGCAGCTCACGCAGGTCGAGGCGCAAGCGGCAGCACATGGAGCGCACGTCGGAGGGTTCCATGTCGGAGTTGATGTAGTTGCTGAAGTAGGGCGTGCCGTACTTGCTCGTCATCTCGAACAGCAGACGGTTGTTCTCGGTCTCGCTCCAGTCGAAGTCGCTCGTGATGGAGTAGGTGGGGATGGGGTACTGAAAGCCCCGTCCGTTCGCGTCGCCCTCGATCATGATCTCGATGAACGCCTTGTTCACCATGTCCATCTCGCGCTTGCAGTCGCCGTAGGTGAAGTCCATCTCGCGCCCGCCCACGATGGCCGGCTGGTCGCGCAGGTCGGCCGGGCACACCCAGTCGAGCGTGATGTTGCTGAACGGCGCCTGCGTGCCCCAGCGCGAGGGAGTGTTCACGCCGAACACGAACGACTCCACGCACTGCTTCGTCTCCTCGTACGTGAGGTTGTCCACCTTCACGAACGGCGCGAGGTACGTGTCGAAGCTGCTGAATGCTTGGGCGCCCGCCCACTCGTTCTGCATGATGCCGAGGAAGTTCACCATCTGGTTGCAGAGGCTGGACAGGTGGCTCGCCGGCTTCGACGTGATCTTGCCGGGCACGCCGCCCAGGCCCTCCTGGATGAGCTGCTTCAAGGACCAACCCGCGCAGTAGCCCGTGAGCATGGACAGGTCGTGCAGGTGGATGTCGGCGTTGCGATGGGCGTTGGCCACCTCGTCGTCGTAGATCTCGGAGAGCCAGTAGTTCGCCGTGATGGCGCCCGAGTTCGAGAGGATCAGGCCGCCGACGGAGTACGTGACCGTGGAGTTCTCCTTCACGCGCCAGTCCTCCACCTTCACGTACTGGTCGACGAGGTCCTTGTAGTCGAGCAGCGTGGCGTTGGCGTTGCGCACCTTCTCGCGCTGGCGGCGGTAGAGGATGTAGCTTTTAGCCACGTCGGCGTACCCGGCGGTGGAAAGCACCTCCTCCACGCTGTCCTGAATGTCCTCGACGGCGATGACGCCGTTTTTGATCTTCGGTTCGAAGTGAGCGGTCACGTTGAGCGCCAGAAGGTCGATCGTAGAAGGATGGTACTGCTTTTCCAGCGCTTCGAACGCCTTGGCGATGGCGCTTGAGATCTTGGCGATGTCGAATTCCGCGACTTGGCCGTCGCGCTTCTGAACCTCGTACATGCTCGCTCCTTTTTCGCTTGACGCTGCGTTTCCCCTTGACCGTGCGATCGCGTGCGGCATCCATCCGCGCAGTGCGGCCCAGGTGTGCGATCGGTCGGGAATCGGTACTGCGTACCCTACCAGCGTCGGGCCGGCTCGTCAACGAATGTCACCCATATGTTGAAGATGAAAATCTCCCTACTAACAAGATGTGGTATGTTTTTACCATCTGGGGTTTTGCCGAGCGGACGAACGCGGCTCTACGAAAAGCGACCTGCGCGTTTAGAACAAACCTCCCCGATCGGGCTTACAGACGACATGGACACAAGGCGAAAACCGCCCACCTGCGCGTATCCGTTTTGCGTGGAATTTCCCCACGCGCGGGGGCGCGGTGCTTGGGGTGGTTTTGGCATGCCGTTTGCGGCTGGGGTGTGGCTCGTGTCAGGAT
>NZ_PPEL01000053.1 GCF_002899695.1 Rubneribacter badeniensis | reverse complement strand
TGGTACCGGGAGGGGAGGCTGAAGGCGTTCGACGAGGGAGGGCGCAAGGTGTACGATACGATAGCCGGCCGCAGGAGGCGGCTGGGGCTGGCCGCCTAGGCCGTCCGGAAAAACGTCCGCACCCCCCTTCCGGTGTCCGTCCGAAAGTTTTATGTGTTAGAACTTTGATCGCGCAGCTCCGTTTTACCTGGTGTTCCGCTAAAGACCGCTAAAACTTCGTCATCTTCCCCAGGGGAGTTTGCTTTGCGCGCTGCAACCGCTTGTGTTACGGTTGACGGCACGCCGCGCACGGCGGTGCACGAGGCGAAGTGGGGACGCGTATGGGGAAGCGCTCGTTCAGTCTGAAGACCATCTACCTGGCTGTTTTGACGGTGGCCTTCGCCGTGTCGTGCCTTGCGTTCGCGCTGTTCGACTTCCACACGCAACAGGAGCAAACCGAGGCGGCCCTGCTCGAGGAGGCGCGCACGTTCGCGCGCGAGATGGACGCCGTCTGGCAGTTCATGGACAATTCGCAAACCGTCATCAACACCACGTCCGACGGCATCTACGAGTTCAAGGGCCTGCATTGCGCGGTGGTGGGCAAGAGCGTGGGCCGCCTGTTCTCGGCGGGCAGCGACTACGTCATCCGCTACACGAACTTCAATCCGCGCAGCGAGCAGGACGTTCCCGACGAGTTCGAAGCGCAAGCGCTCGATGCGTTCTACGCCGATTCGTCCGTCACCGAGCGGTTCGGCATCGCCGCCTTCGAGGGGGAGGATCGCTTTCGCTACGTTCAAGCGCTCGAAGTGGACGAGAGCTGCCTGGAATGCCACGGCTCGCCGAAAGGCGAGGTGGATATCACCGGTTTCGAGAAGGAAGGCTGGGAGCAGGGCGGCGTGGGCGGCGCCATCAGCATCGTCATCCCCATCGACCAGCAGCAGCAAGCGCTGCGCGACAACGTGGTGCGCGATATCGCGTTCTTCCTTCTGCTCACGGTGGTCATCGGCTCCATTGTCTATGTTGCCACGACGCTGTTCGTGCTGCGTCCGTTGCGCGTCCTCCGCGGCGCGTTCGGCGAGGTGCGTGCGGGGCGGTTGGGCGCGTCGCTCGCCGAAGGTTGCGCCGCCAAGGAGGTGGACGACCTCTTCGGCGGGTTCAACGACATGGCGGGTGAGCTGCGCGGCATGTACGGCCATCTGGAATCGCAGGTGCAGATGCGCACGAGCGACCTGCAGGAAGCCAACGACCTGTTGGAGCGCCAACGCGACAAGCTGGCACGGCTGAACGCCGAGCTGGCTCAGGAAACCCAGTTCAAATCCGACCTTCTTTCCATGGTGAACCACGAGCTGCGCACGCCGCTCACGTCTATCATCACGCTCGCGCAGATATCGCGCGAAGCGTGCGGGCCGGACCGCGAGGCCGACCGCCGTTCATGGGAGGAGATCGAGAAGAACAGCCAGATCCTGCTCACCATGATCAACGACATGCTGGACATCGCGCGTTCGGACGCGGGCACCGTGCATGCTTCGCGCGAGCCGATGGACTTGGGCGATGTGGTGGCGTCGGTCAGAAGCACCATGGCGCCTCTGGCGCAGAAGTACGCGGTGGCGTTCCGCACGAGCGTGGCTTCCGACGTGCCGCTCGTGTTCGGCGATTTCGAGAAAACCGCGCGCATGTTGGAGAATCTTGCCAGCAACGCCATCAAGTTCACGCCCGACGGCGGCTCGGTCGAGCTGCGCGCAGCCTACGACGCGGATTCGCGCACGGTGACGCTTTCCATGGCCGACACCGGCATCGGCATCGCGCAGGAGGATCAGGAGCGCATCTTCGAGAGGTTCGTGCAGGTGGACAGCACGTCCACGCGCAAGTACAACGGAAGCGGGCTGGGGTTGGCGCTCGTGCGCGAGTACGCCGACGTGCAAGGGTTCGCGGTGTCGGTGGACAGCGAGCTGGGACAGGGCAGCACGTTCACCATCACGGTGCCCGAAGAGGCGATCGTAGGAGAAGACGATGTATAAGGTGATGCTCATCGACGACGAGGACAATCTGCAGCAAGCCATCGAGCGGTTGCTGGTGGCGAACGGCTACGTTTACGTGGGCGCGAAGAACGCTGAGGAGGGCATGAAGGTGCTCGCACGCGAGAAACCCGACCTGCTTTTGCTCGATGTGATGTTGCCCGGAACGAACGGTTTCGACCTATGCGCTCGCATCCGCGAGGAGGGGCGGCGCATCCCCATCATCTTCCTTTCGGCGAAATGCGACATCGTTGACAAGAGCATCGGGTTTCGCTCGGGCGGGGACGATTACGTCACCAAGCCGTTCGATGCCACCGAACTGCTGCTGCGCATCGAGGCCAACATCCGGCGACATAAGGACACGATCGACTTCGCGCGATCGCACAATCGCGAGGGCGTGGCGCGCATCGGCGACTTGGAGGTGCGGTTCGGCGAGTACGAGGTGCGCGTGAAGGGCTGTGTTGTGCCGCTTACCACCAAGGAATTCGAGATCGTGTCGTTTCTGGCCGCGCATCCCGGCAAGGTGTTCACGCGCGGGCAGATCCAAGAGTACATCTGGGGCGAATCCAACGACGGGTGCAAGCCCACGAACAACATCACCGTGTTCGTGCGCAAGATTCGCGAGAAGATCGAGGAGAATCCCAGCGAGCCCAAGTACCTCCTCACCGTCCAGCGCGTTGGCTACAAGATGGCCGATCGGGTGAAGGAGTGACGGGCAGCTGGAATTGTCTGCTGGAATTGTCAAAATATTCACACGGTGTTAAGGTTTTGAATTTTGCAAATAAGTAAATGTCATGTTAACATATTTGCATGATAACCCTTATGACCGACATAGAAAAGCTGCGGGACGTTGCCCTCGATCAATATGGGTTCGTCACGACGGCGCAAGCCGAAGAAGCGGGGGTTACAAGGCACTCGCTAGCGGCTTTGGCAAGGCGCAACCGTTTGGAGCGCGTCGCGCATGGATTGTACCGCGTGCCGCAAGTCCCCGAAACCCAGTACGGCGCCTTTATGCGTGCAGTCCTGTGGACGGGTGCGCCAGAAGCGGCGCTGAGTCACGATACGGCGCTTGACGCATATGAGGTGTGCGACATCAATCCGACGAAGATCCACGTCACGGTGGGGAAGGATCGCCGCATCTCAAAATCCGGCGGCGAAGGGTACGTGCTCCATCGTCAGAACGTCGACCCCGATCAGAGGGCCTGGTGGCACGGCGTTCCCATCGTCACGCTGCCATGCGCCATCGAGCAGTGCATCGTCTCCGACGTGCCAACGTATTTGGTGCGTCAGGCGATAGAGGACGGTGAGCAAAAGCGACTGCTCACCCGCGAGGAAGCGCAGATTTTGGAGGGGGAGCTCGATGGCCGATACGCGTGAGGAGGAAAACGAGGGCGGTTTTGATCTGGTTCGGAAGCTGAGCGTTCTCAAGCCGAAGAACAAGGAGCCGCGAACCGTGCGGGTTCTCGACTCGTGGATAGCACACGCCGAAAACGACATGGGCATAGACCAAGGTGGGCGGCTTGGATGGCTTATCGCGTCAACGGTTGCCACGGCGAAGCTGCAGCAGACGGTGGGCGAAACGGGCGCAAGCAGGTTTGCCCTCAAAGGCGGCACCCTTCTGCAGCATAAGCTCGGTCTCGATTCGCGGGCTACGAAAGACTTGGACGGCATAATCACCGGAGATATGGACGACTTTCTCGATGCGCTCGATGACGTTTTGGCGGAGCCGTGGGGGCCGATCAACTTTGCTCGGACAAGTGCGGAGCTCATCCATGTTCCCACTCGCATAGTAAAGCCGCGAAAGTTCGAGCTGCTACTTTCGCTTCGAGGTGATATGTGGCGACGAGTCAAGGTGGAGATAGCCCCCGACGAGGGAAAGGCAGGCTCATCGCAAGAACACGTCACTCCTCCTGAGCTTGCCGGATTCGGCTTGCCAACGCCGGAATATCTGGTAGGTATGGCTATGAGCTATCAGATCGCGCAAAAGGTGCATGCTGCCACCAATCCGCATAACCCTCCGTTATTTCGCAACGAGCGCCCTCGCGATGTGGTCGACCTTGTCCTTCTCAGGCGACTTGTCGAAAACACGGGCTCTCCTTCTTTGGAAGAGGTCAGGGAGGCGATCCGGGATATCTTCGCATCGCGCGCAAACGAAGCGCGCGTGCTGGGATGCCCGGTTCGTATGTGGCCGGCAAGGTTGCGGGCGTATCCGCATTGGGCCGAGGATTTCGGCAGCGCTGCCGCGTCGGTTCGACTGGGCATGTCGTTAGGGGAGGCGGTTGACGAGGTGAACCGATGGCTCGGCGAAATCGACGCGTGCGATTCGTGAAAACAAGCAAATGACCGGCTCCGTTAATGTCCGGTTAACGATTATTTAACGCGAAACTTATATCCGATTTATCGCAATAACTCCAACGAATCCGTAGAGTGAAGATCAGCGAAAAGCCTGGGGGGACGAGGCTTTTCCCGCTCGGCGTCGCGAAGTCCGCATTCCCTTCCCGCCGTCTTTTGCAGCGTCGGGCGCGATTCGGTCGTTTTCGGCCATCCGGACGAGAGGAGAAAGCATGGCTGAACAAGCGAGGCATGGTTTCACCCGCAGGAGCTTCATCAGGGGCGCTGCGGTGTTGACAGCGGCAGGGGCGCTGGTTGGCTGCAGCCCCAAGACGCGCGACCTCGAAGAGACGGACGAGAAGCAGCAGGAAGCGCCCGAGACTCAGATATTCTCCGGCGTGTGCCGCGGCAACTGCGCGGGCGGGTGCTTTCTGAACATCCATGTGCGCGACGGGCAGGTGGTGCGCACGTCGGCGCGCGAGATGCCCGATCCGCAGTACAACCGCATCTGCATGAAAGGGCTAAGCCACCCGCATCGCATCTACAGCGCAGAACGTCTGCAATATCCCTTGCGCCGGACGGGCGAGCGCGGCGACGACCAGTGGGAGCGCATCAGCTGGGACGAGGCCATGGGCGAGATCGCCGAGAAGTGGAACGGCTACGTGGAGGAGTTCGGCCCCGCTTCGGTGGGCCTGTTCACCGGGTCGGGCAATTACGGATTGGTGAACGGCATGTCCACCGGCGGCGTGACGAGCCGCTTCCTGGCCGCTTCGGGCATCGCGTACCTCAACCAGACCGTGGACGCGGCGGCGAATTTTGCCACAAGCCGCCTGCTGGGCATGGGCTACTACTCCTCGGGCAACGAGCCGGCCGACATGTTGAACGCCCGCACCATTCTGATTTGGGGCGCGAACCCCGCCATCAGCCAAATCCAGAACATGCACTTCCTCATGGAGGCGCGCGACAACGGCACGAAGCTCATCGCCATCGACCCGATGCTCAGCCAGACGGCGGCGCGCTCCGACCAGTGGATTCCGGTGAGGTCGGGCACGGACGGCGCGCTCGCGCTCGGCATGATGAACTACATCGTCGAACAAGGATGGCAGGACCTGGACTTTTTGCGCGAGCACAGCGTGGCGCCGTGCCTGGTCAAAGAGTCCGACGGCAAGTTCCTGCGCCAAGCCGACCTCGACGGCACGGAGGTGTCCGCAGAGGATGCGAAAAACGCCGCGACGGCGCTTGTCATGGGCGCGGACGGCGCGACGGGCGTCGTGGGGACGGTGGCCGACCCCCAGTTGGAGGGGACGTTCGAGGTCAACGGCATCAAAGCGACCACGGCGTACTCGCTTCTGCTCGAACGCATCGCCGAGTACCCGGTGAGCCGTGCTGCGGAGATCACCGGGGTGTCCGAAGACCTCATCAGGGATGTGGCCGAGCAGTACGCATGCAACACCCCTTCGAGCATCTACACGTTCTTCGGCATCGACCATTACTGGAACGGCCATTGGAGCCAAGGCTGCCTGGGCACGTTGGCCATCCTCACGGGCAACGTGGGCAAGCCCGGTGCGTTCTGCGGATTCCAGGAATGCTTGGGTTCCGGCTTGGGAAACGCGGTGCTCGCGTCGCCGGAAGGCGCTCCGGGTCAGGCGGCGAAGTACAACGCCCCGTTCCTCACGAAGGCCTTCGACGAGGGCGAGTACGCGGGCGAGCCGTTCAACCTCAAGATGGCCATGTTCAGCCACACGAACGCCGTCACCAACATGGCCGACCGCAACGACACGCTCAGCTGGATGAACCGCTGCGAATTCCTCGTGGGCGCGGACATGGTCATGACCGACACCATGCGCTACTGCGACATCGTGCTGCCCGTGGCCCATTGGTTCGAGAAGGAGGACGTGTTCGTTTCGTACGCCACGCATCCCTTCTGCCTGTACCAAGAGAAGGCCGTCGAGCCCGCGTTTGAAAGCCGTGCCGACATCGACATCTTCAACGAGCTGGCAGAGCGCGTGGGGTGCGGCGACATCTTCAAGATCACGACGGAAGAGTACCTCGAGCAGATGTTCCGGACGCCGCAGGCCCAGGCCATGGGCGCCGACTTGGCGACGCTGAAGGAGAAGAAGGCCGTGCGCCAAGCGGGCGAAGAAGGCGAGGCGTACGTGTACGGCGAGGGCGGTGTGTTCGCCACCACCAGCAAGCTCGCCGAGCTGTACGTGGAGAATCCGGTGGGCAGCAACCCCTACACCGAAGGGTGGGATCTCGCGAAGGAGCATCTGGCGTACTGGGAGCCGGCGTTGCAGGTGGGCGACGAGGAGCGCCGCAAGACCTACCCCATCCAGCTGCTTTCCGAGCACAGCCGTTTCCGCACGCACACCCAGTGGTTCGAAGCCGACATGCTCAAAGAGATCGACACGGAGCCGTTCATCAAGCTGAGCCCCACCGACGCCGCTACGTACGGCATCCAGACGGGCGATCAGGTGCGGGCGTACAACGAGCTGGGCTCCGTCGTGCTGACGGCCCAGATCAACCCGGGTCTGCCGCAGGGCATGGCGACATGTCCGAAGGGTTGGGAGGCTCACGAGTTCATCGAAGGCAGCTTCACCGAGCTGTTCACCAAAGAAGGCAATCCGTTCTGCTCGAATCAGGCGTACTTCGATTGCACGGTCGCCATCGAGAAGCGGTAAGGGGGAGATATGACACGGTATGGAATGGCCATCGACCTGGCGCGCTGCATCGGCTGCCACACGTGCGCGATAGCATGCAAAATGGCGAACAACCTGCCGAAAGACGTGCACTACAACCGCATCAACACGGTGGGCGGTGACAGCATGGACACCGCGGCGGGCGAGTATCCCAACTGCACCATGAGCTTCCTTCCCGTGCAGTGCCAACATTGTGCAGAGCCGGCATGCGTGGGGGTGTGCCCCACCGGCGCGACCGCCAAGGACGAGGAAAGCGGCATCGTGACGGTGGACAGCGAGTTGTGCATCGGATGCGAGTCGTGCATCAAGGCGTGTCCGTACGAAGGCGTGCGCACGCTCATCAAGAACCCGGAGTACTACCTTGAGGTGATGGTGGGCGAGTACGACGCCCCGCCGCACAAGGGCGGCACGGTGGAGAAGTGTACGTTCTGCAAGAACCTCATCGATCGCGGAGAGGTGCCGGCGTGCATGCAGCTGTGTCCGGGCCGCGCGCGTTACTGGGGCGACCTCGATGATCCCGAGTCGGACGTGTCGAAGGCCATCGAGGGACGCGAGACGGTGTTTTTGCAAGAGGAGGCCGGCACGAAGCCGAACGTGTACTATCTGCAGTAACCGATCAAGAGGGCGGCGTCCGTGCGGGTGCCGCCCTCGAATACAAGGGGGGAGCGATGGAGCGGCAAGATGGTGTGAAGAAGGCGGTCGGCAGGGCCGACGTATGCGAGCTGCTGGCAAGCGCGTTCTCCTTTCCGGACGAGCGGTTGGCTGCGGGATTGTGCGACGGCGCACTCGCGGCCGATGCCGAGGCGTGTTTGCGCGATGCGGGCGCGGACGAGGCTGTGGCGCAAGAGGTGGCCGATGGTCTGCGCGCATGGGCGGGCGGCGATGCCGCCGAGCTGTGCGCTCGCATGCGGAAAACGTACTCCCGCCTCTACCTTGCACCGGGTGGTCGCACGCCCGTCTTCCCGTACGAAAGCGCGTTCCTCCACGTGGAGCGCGAGCTGCCGGGTATCCCGACCTTGTTCCGCTCTCCGGTGACGCTCGACGTCGAACGCCAGATGCGCGAGGCCGGCGTGGTGGCGAAGAACGGGCGCAAGGAGCCGTGCGATAGCGTGTTCGAGGAGTTCGAGTTTCTATCGTACCTGTTCGCGAAGCAGGCTGATGCGCTTTCGCGCATGGCGGACGATGAGGCGGTCGCCTGGGGCGAGCGTGCCCGCACGTTCGCGCGCGACCACGTGCTCGCATGGTTGCCGCAGTTCATGCGTCGCACGCAGGAGCTTGCGGACGGCGAGCCCTACGCGGCCCTCGCCGTGCTCGGCGCTGCCGCGTTGGAGGCGATCGTATGACGTTTCTGTTCGTGCTCGTCGGCGCCGCGGTGTTCGCCGTGCTGTGCAAAGGGATCATCAAGGCGCATCCGGGCGTGTTCTATGCGCTGGCGATCACGCTTGACGTGTTGTTCGTGGTCGGGTCGTTCGTGCGGCTGCCCGGTGCGCTCGACGATGCGCTGTTTTTGCTGCTGCACAAGTGCACCCTGGCAACCGCGCTGTTCGCCATCGTGATGTACATCGGCGTGTTCAAGCGCGATGGGCGCGTTGCCCAGCAGCTCCGTCCCATTCGCGCCGAGCTCTCCATTGTGGCGTGGCTGCTGTCGCTTGCGCACATGGCGGTGTACCTGGCCTCGTACGCGACCCGTCTGTCGTCGGGTTTCGCGCAGGCGAACGTGGCGGCGGCGCTCGTCGTTGCGCTTGCGCTCTTCGTTCTGTTGCTGGTGCTCGGCGTGACTTCGTTCAACGCGGTGAAGCGGCGCATGAGCAGGACGACATGGAAGCGCGTCCAGCTGTGGGCATACCCGTTCTTCGGGCTCGTGTACGTGCATGTCATGCTCATGCTGCTGCCCTCGGCTCTTCGCGGGGGCGTCGCTGCGCAGACGAGCGTCGCCGTGTATTCGGTCGTCTTCCTCGGCTATGCTGTCGCTCGCAGCGCCCGCGCGGTTGCGGATCGCGCGGGCGTCACCTCTCTTCGCGAGAAAACGCATCCAGAAGGGCAAGAAACCCCTGCGGCGTGATCGCTGCGACGGGGCGTGCCCGATCAACTGCTTGTCGTTGGTGACGACGAGGTCGGCATGGGCGCGTTCGGCGGCAGCGAGGTCGTTTCTGCTATACTTCGCTATGGCTTTCGAGGGGTTAGGGTGCATGCCGATCCTGCGGAAGCTGCGCGTTTGCATCGTTGGGCCCTGCATTCGCGGAATACCAGTTGCCCATAGCTCGCGGCAGCGCCGTGCGGAACGTCGTTCGCTCCTCGCCTTGTCGGGCGGTGCGTTCGCTTGCTCCGTGTTGCTGCGCCGCGCGGAGACAAGGAGAAGAACCATGGCTCACAAGAAGACGACCTATCTCGCCCAAGCTGGCATGATCGCGGCGGTGTACGCGGCGGCTACCCTCGCGACGTTGCTGCTGTTGCAGGGGCTTGCGTGGGGGCCGGTGCAGTTCCGCATCTCGGAGGCGGTGTGCGTGCTGGCAGCGCTCACGCCGGCGGCGGTGCCGGGGCTTACCGTGGGGTGCGCCATCGCCAACCTCATGGCGCTCGCCATCAACGGCACGGGCGCGCTCGGCCTGCTCGACGTGGTGTTCGGCAGCTTGGCGACGTTCGCAGGGGCATGGTGGTGCTGGAAGATGCGCGAGCGTCCGAAACTGGCGCTGCTCGGCCCCGTGATCGCGAACGCCCTCATCGTGCCCGCGTACCTGCCGATCCTGCTGCAGGGTTTGGGCTACTACACCATTCCGTTCACCACGATCGCACTCGATGGGCTGTACCTGCCCATGTACCTGTTCGGCGTCGTGGCCACCGGCGTGGGCGAGGCGCTTGTCATGTACGTACTAGGGCTGCCGCTGCTCGGGGCCCTCAAGCGCTTCGGCGTGGCGAAGAAGGTTTCCGCGCGCGCCGAGTGATGGCGCGGGAAGCGGACTTGCTTCTTTGAAGCAGTTCCGCTTCCCCTTTCCGTGGTTCTTTCCTCCATTTCTTTTGGCCCATCCCTCCCGCGAGCGACGACTTGGGGGGGGGGGGGTTGCCAGCTGCGTCTCCCTTCTGCCGTTCTTCCCTGCGCCCGACGTTCGGTTTTTGCCGTTCAGGTGGAGAAGCCGGTTGCGACGCTGATTCCTGTCGCTCGCAGGAGTTCGATAGACTTGAGTGAGGTGGGCGGGGCATCGAAAGGCGGCGGGAAGACTCGCGCGAGGCGGCAAGGCGCGCGATGGATGCGAGGGGAGCGGAGCTGACAACGCGCGTCGCGAGGGCGCGATCCCGTGCATCGCGATTGCGCGCCCCTGCGCGATGCGAGGATGCGAAGCGGCCTCTCGTCTCAACGGGCGGCTCCGCGAATGCGGGCCCTTCGCTGTTCCTGGCGGGTGCCACACTCTCCAGGAATTCCGAGCGAGAGCTTTCCGAGGCGCAGGAAGAGCATCGCCTTGAAGCTCTCGAAGTTGCGGTGCCCCCTCCCTCCTTGCCGCTCGTTTGACTGATTGGACGACCGAGTTTCACGTGAAACATTTGTTCTATTGTATTAAGCCATTGCGACAAGTGTTTCACGTGAAACATCGGGATGGACGCGAAAGGCCGCGGCCATTGGCTTCGGTGACGTTGTTTTGGCGCAAGGCGATGGCTCGATGGACGAGGCGCGCTTTTTCTTGGGCTCCGTCAAAGCAAAGATGATACGACGGGGGTGCGGGCGTCTGGGGCGATTCGCCATCGGGACGCGCTCCGCTCTCCGGAGGCGAATCGCTCCCGCCGATGCCAGTTGCTTTGACGGGGGAGGGCTTTCTTATGCGCGATGCTTGCCGGCTCGGGCGTGCCTTGGCGCTTCTGTAGCGAAGGTACGGGCGACGGGCGCTGACGACGGGCGCGGGCGATGTCCGAGGCGCGCTTTTCGGCATGGTGGCCTTCTCGGCTTTGAACGCCCTTCGCCCTCCTTTCGGACAACGAGCCGGGTGTGGACAGACCGCGCACTAAATAACAGCCAGGCAGCGGGGGCTTCGCTGTTTACGTGAAGGGCACCGGCTCTGGAGATGAAACCGGTAGAATACAAGGTTGCACAGAGGAAGATACAGGCGCGTCTGCGAAACCGCGCCCCCGAATGAAGGACGTGCATGAACCCGGTTATCGTCATCCCCACATTCGTCTCGGCCCGTCGTCGCAGAGAGGGCGGCAGCGTGCTCACGACGTACGACCACGCGACGCCCATCTCGCAGCCTGGCGAGCTGCCCCGTCTGCTGGCGTCGCTTCAAAAGGTGCGGGGCCTTGGGCAGATTCTCGTGCTCGTGGTGAGCGAGCCGTCCATCGAGATGCAGGCGGTCGAGAAGATCCAAGGGGTCGTCTCCCGCTACTCCACGCTGAACGCGCTCGTCGTGGGAGCGCCGGAGCTTGCGCTCGTCCAGCAGCGCATGGAGCAGCTGGGCTTGGGCAAGCTGCAGAAGGAGATCGGTTTGGCAGGGTACGGCGCGGTGCGCAACCTCGGTTTGGTGCTGGCCGATGTGCTCGGGTTCGACTCGGTCGTGTTCTTGGACGACGACGAGGTCATCGACGACGCCGACTTTCTGCAGAAGGCCATGTACGGCTTGGGCAAGCTCACGAAGAAGGGCATCCCCATCTTGGCCAAGACGGGCTTCTACTTCAACTCGGAGGGGTCGTATCTGTCGAAGAGCCAGGACAAGTGGTACAACCATTTCTGGCAGCAGGGCAAGGCATTCAACAAGATGATTGCGAAAGCCATGCGCAGCCCGCGCCTGTCGCGCAGCAACCACGTGTGCGGCGGCTGTCTGGCGCTGCATAAGGAGGCGTTCAAGCGCCTGTCGTTCGACCCGTGGATCGCGCGCGGCGAGGATCTCGACTACATGCTCGACCTGCGCATGTACGGCTCCGACATCTGGTTCGACAACCAATGGAGCCTGCGCCACCTGCCGCCCGAGACGGAAAGCGAGGGTACGCGCTTCCGCCAGGACATCTTCCGGTGGCTCTACGAGTACCGCAAGATGGAGTACAGCCGCACGCAGATCGACCTCTTGCAGGTGAAGCCGTCCTCGCTCGAGCCGTATCCGGGTCCGTTCCTGGAACCGGGCATCACGAAGCGCATCCGCATGACGGCGTTTCTGCGCAGCCTCGCGCGACCCGACAAGCGGGCGTACCGCAAGGCCGCGAAGGCGGCCACCGGCGAGGCCACCACGTACGCCCAGCGCAACTGCTCGAAGTACTTCGAGTTCCAGTTCGTATGGCCCGAGCTCATGGCGCGCATGGAGAACGACCAGATCCTGCGCACGGCCCTCATGCAGTCGGCGGCGCGACGCCAGATGGACATGGGCGCCGATCGCTTCGAGGCTGCCCAGCCTGTTGCTGCGGCGGGCATCGACCCCGGCATGACGAGCGAAATTCGCCTCAATATCGCGGAATAGCGCAGCGAGGAAAGGCGGCGGTCGATGGAAGTGCTCACCCTGTTCATCCTGCCGGCGCTGGCCGGCGTGGGCATCGGCATCCTGTCCGGCTTGCTCGGCGTGGGCGGCGGCACCATCATGGTGCCCATCTTCCGGCTTGCGTTCGGCATGAGCCCGGTCACGTCCACGGCCACGTCGCTGTTCGCCATCATCCCCACGTCCGTTTCGGGCGCGGTGTCGCATGTGCGGCACAAGACGTGCGTGCCCGCGCTCGGCGTTGCGGCGGGCCTCGGCGGAGCGGCAACCTCGCCGATTGGGGTGTGGCTTGCTCAGATATCGCCCCCGTGGCTCGTTATGGCGGCGGCGGCGCTGATCATCGGATGGTCGGCGGCGAAGATGTTGGGAAAAGCCATCAAAATGAAGAAGCCGCAGGCCGCTCGCAACGTTGGGCAGGCCGCTCGCAATGCCGACAAGGCCGTGCCCGATGCCGGAGATCGCGGAGAGAGCCCGACGAAGGGCACCGTAGCATGCGCGGAGGGACGGGAGCCGCAAGGCTCGCCGTCGGAGGCGGCTGCGGCGTCAAGCCCCTCCACTGCTCGTCAGAATGGTGAAACCAAACTTACGCGCAAGCAGCTGCTCATCGGCGTGGGCATCGGCTTGATCGCGGGATTGGCTTCGGGGTACGTGGGCGTGGGCGGCGGCTTCATCATGGTGCCGCTCATGCTGTCGCTTGTGGGCATCGCCATGCGCCAGGCGTCCGGCACGTCGCTCATCGCCGTGATGATCCTCGCCGTTCCCGGCGTCATCGAACAGGCGCTGCTCGGCAACATCAACTACGCTGCGGGTATCGCCGTGGTGGTGGGCACGGTTCCCGGTGCCGTTGTCGGCGCGCGGCTCGTGCGCGTGGTGCCCGAGCGCACGCTCCGCTTCATCTTCGGAGGGTTCCTCTTGGTGGCCGCAGCCCTGCTGGTGGTCAACGAATTCGGTATACTGTAGCGACGCGGTTCGACATGCGCTCGCATGCGCAGACGGGTTTGCCCGTTGCACGGGCGCAGACAATCGCAGGAAGAGGGCCCAGAGCAAAAGCCGGCTGCAACGCGAGCGCGGCCGCGTGCCGTCTGCGCGCGTGATGCCGTCGCGCTGTTCGCCAATGGGAGGTGCCATGCAGCAAGAACCCAGTGAAGCGCGCGCTGCTTTGCCGCGCTTCTTCACGCTTGAGATGTTCATGTTCACCGTCGCGGTGCTGTCGGGGCTGGTGCTCATGTGGAACATCGTCGCGAAAGACCGCAACGTGGCCGTGCTCTTGTGCGCCGGAGCCATTTTCACGCTGTCGATCGTGGTGGTCATCCGACTGCTCATGGATCCCGATTCCGTGCGCGCTCGCCAGTCGGATGCCATGCTCAAGCTGGCCAGTCAAACGCTTGCGTGCATGAACGACGGGCTGAACAGCGAATCGGCGCAGAAGATATGCGGCCTTCTGCTGCCGTCCACCGCCGCCATTGCCGTGGCCATCACCGACAAAGAGCGGATCCTTGGCTATGCCGGCTCTGAAGAGGCGCAGAATCCGGCGGGCAGCTACATTCGCACGCATGCCACGCACGCCACGTTGGCCGATGGCAAGATGCGCATCCTGTTCACGCCCGAGGACATCGGCTTTCCCAAAGAGTCCACGAGCATCAAGGCCGCCATCATCGTGCCGTTGTTCATGGGGCGCACCGTGGCCGGCACGCTCAAGTTCTACTACCGTCGCGCCAATCACATCAGCGAGACGCAGAAGTCCATCGCGGAGGGCTTTGGCCAGCTGCTGTCCACCCAGATGGCGGCCGCTGCGCTCGAAGAGCAGACGAAGCTGGCCACCAGCATGGAGCTGAAGATGCTGCAAAGCCAGATCAACCCCCATTTCCTGTTCAACACCATCAACACCATCGCCTCGTTCATCCGCACCGATCCCGAGATGGCGCGCACGTTGTTGCGCGAGTTCGCGGTGTTCTATCGGCGCACGCTCGAGGATTCTGCGGACCTCATCTTGTTCGCGCGCGAGATGGAGCAGACGAAACGCTACTTCACGTTCGAGGTGGCGCGTTTCGGCGCCGATCGCGTGGAGATGGACGTGGACGTTGATCCTCGCGTGAACGACATGCTCATCCCGCCGTTTCTCATCCAGCCGTTGGTGGAGAACGCAGTGCGCCATGCCATGCCGTCGGAAGGCAAGCTGCTGATCTCCGTGACGGCCGAGGTGGACGGCGACGACGTGATCGTGAGCGTGAGCGACAACGGTGTGGGCATGACCGAGGAGGCGCGGCTGAACATTTTGCATCCCGAGTCGTCGACGGGCTTGGGCATTGCGGTGAAGAACGTGCGCGACCGCATCTGCGGCCATTTCGGCCCGGGAACGCATATGGAGGTTGAAAGCGAGCTGGGGAGCGGCACCTGCGTGCGGCTCATGCTCGTGGGAGGCGCACGTCGCGAATACGAATGAGGGCGCGAGCGGCGCGGCGCGGTGCCGCGGTGCGCGGCGCGGCATAGCGTGGGGCGAGGGGAAGTCGGGCACCGTGGTGCGGCGCGACGAGGGCACCGTAGTGCGGTACGACGCAGAGTGCGGCGCGGAGCGAGGAGCGCACCAGGGTCGTGCGCCGGGTCGCCCGTTGGGAGCGGGCGCAGTGGGCGTTATTGCCTGTGTGGCGAGGCCGAGAGGCCGAGGTAGGATGGCGGGAGGGGGCTGCTCTGCTAGCCAACGAACTTCCGCATGCAAAGCAAAACGCACGAGGGAGGTAACTACGTGCCGTTCGGGCGCTTAGCATTCGGTAGTATATGCGCGGCTTCGCTCCACGCCAATGACGTCGCCGTGGCGGGAGGCAGTATCAGCAACGCATGACGTCCGCTGAGGCAGAAAACCAAAACAGGCCACCGGCTGTGAAACAACCGATGACCTGCGATTTCCAGTGGTGCCCCCGGGCCGATTCGAACGGCCGACACCCGCTTTAGGAGAGCGGTGCTCTGTCCCCTGAGCTACGGAGGCGCGGTGGCTATTGTAGCATAACGGCGGCGATGAGCGCTCGACCGCCGCTGCCGCTGTTCCCGAAATCCTTACGAAGCGGGATTCGGCGTATCGTTGTCGTCCGTGCCCGGATTGGTCGATGACGATACCTGCCGGAACTCGACGCTGATGGTCATGTTGCTGGTGACGTTCTGCACCGTGAACGTGCCGCCGTTGGCGGGAACGTCGTCAAGCCCGCGCACCGATGCCACTTCGTAGCCGCTGTTCGGCGTGATGGTGATGGTCACCGAGCCGCCTTCCTCCACCGAGCTGGCGCTTGTGCTCACCGAACCGCCGCCGTTGGAGTTCACGGCCACGGTGTAGGTGGTTGCTTTCGGGCCGGAGCTGAGCGTGAGGGATATGACGTCGCCTTCCTTCAGTTTGCCGCTTGCCGGGTTCTGGCTGAGCACGGTGTTCTTCGGCTCATCGCTTTCCTCGTAGGTGTAGCTTTCGTTCACGAGCAAACCGACGTCGTTGATCTTCTTGATGGCGTCGTTGAGCGACAGGCCCACCACATTGGGCACTGTCACACCTTCAGAGCCGAGCGACAGGTAATAGGTCACCTCAGCGCCCTTGGACACCGATGAGCCGGCGACGGGGTCTTGCTTGTAAATGCGGTCCTTCTCAACCGAATCCGAGTAGCCCGCCTCGCCCGACTTGTACTTGAGCCCGGCAACGGTGAGCGCTTGGCGCGCCTCTTCGGCGGTCATGTTCGTGAGGTCGGGAACTTCGATCTCCTGAGCGCCTTGCGACACTTTGAGGTTGACCTTCGAGCCCTTCTCCCGCTTATCGCCCTTTTTCGGATCTTGGCTGACGACTTTGCCGGCTTCCACCTTCTCGTCGTAGACCTCTTCGACGGTGCCCACCTCGAAGCCCGCGTCCTCGATAAGCTGCGTGGCCTCTTCGACGGTTTTGCCTACCACGTCGGGCACGGGGTCGCCCTTCTGGCCGCCGCCCATAAGGGCACCTGCGGCAACCGCCACGAGGGCGAGCGCCGCCACCAGCGCCACCACGATGGCGATGGCCTTCTTGTTCGGCCCCTTCTTTCCGGTGTTGTCGGAGCGGTAGGAGCGCTGTCCCGGCGTGCCGCCAGCCGGGTTCATGCCGCCCACGGCGGGCATGACGGCCGTGCCATCGCCGCCGGCTGCGCCGATGGGGGGCACGACGCCGCCCATGACGCGCGTCTCGGCGCTCGTGAAGCCGCCGCCCAGGTTGACGGGCCGGCCGGCCAGGTAGTCGTTGAGCGCAAGGCGCATGTCCTTGGCGGTGGCGAAGCGCTCGGCAGGGTTTTTCGCCATGGCCTTCATGATGATGGCCTCGAGCGCCGGATCGATGTCGGGGTTGATCTCGCGCGGCGGCACGGGCTGGTCGCTCACCTGCTTCATGGCCACGCTCACGGCATCGGGGCCGTCGAACGGCAGACGCCCGGTGGCGCCTTCGTACAGCACGATGCCGAGCGAGTAGATGTCGCTCGCGGCGGTGAGCTCTTTGCCCTGCGCCTGTTCGGGGGAGATGTAGTGCGCCGTGCCCAGCACGCTGGAGGTTTGCGTCTTCACGGAGTTCTTCGCGCGCGCGATGCCGAAGTCCATCACCTTCACGTTGCCGTCGGGCTGCACCATGATGTTCTGCGGCTTGATGTCGCGGTGGATGATGTCCAGCCCGTGCGCGACGGAAAGCGCTTGGCACACCTGCGAGCCGATCTCGGCCATCTTGCGCTGGTTGATGGCGCCGCGCTCGTTGATGGCGGTTTTGAGGTCGCTTCCGCGCACGAACTCCATCACGATGTAGTAGGTGCCGTCGTCCTGGCCCCAATCGTACACGTTCACGATGTAGGGGCTTTGCAGGTTCGCGGCGGCGGCGGCCTCTTGCTTGAAGCGCTGGGTGAAGGCGGGGTCGGCCGCGTATTGAGGCAGCATCACCTTGACGGCGACGAGGCGGCCCAGCACGTTGTCCTGCGCGCGGTACACCTCCGCCATACCGCCGATCCCGATGCGCTCGGTGATCTGGTAGCGGTTGTTGAACACTCTGCCTATCATGCTTCCGGTCACGTTTTGCTCCTTCGGGCTACCTGCTGGTTTGTGCGGCGTTTGGGGTTCGAGGTGCCACGTTCCAGCATACCTTACTTACAAAAGCCCTTGTACTTCCAAGGCCGTTTTCAATACATTCTGCGCTTTCTGCGCGCCCACGCCCTCTTCGCCGTCCTCGATGATGAGGGCCACCACCACGCGCGGGTCGTCGGCGGGCGCCATGCCGACGAACCAGCTGTCGTTGCCGTCCACCTTCTCGGCGGTGCCGGTCTTGCCCGCCACCTGCACGCCGTCGATGGCGGCGTCGGTGCCGGTGCCGTTGTTCACCACGCCCACGAGGACATCGCGCACGCGGCCGGCGGTCGTCTCGCTGACGGCTTGCATGAGCTTGGTGGGCTGGGCGGTGAAGCTGCGCTCGCCGTTGGCGTTGTAGATGCCGTCGACGAGGTAGGGCTGCATGATGGTGCCGTCGTTGGCGATGGCCGATCCCACGAGCGCCATCTCGAGCACGGTGGCCTGAGGGCCGTTGGGGCTGGGATGGTTGGCCGTCTTGTTCTCGCCGACGTTCTCGCCGGCGGCGGCCCAGGCCGTCTCCCACTCCGTCATGTCGTCGGGGTCGGGCATGAGCGACGTGTAGAGCGTCAAGGCGAACTCGATGTCCTTGTTGAAGCCGAAGTCCTCGGCGCCCGCAACCAGCGCGTCCGCGCCCATCTCGACGCCCAGCTGGCCGAACGCGGTGTTGGCCGACAGCTCGGTGGCCTGGGCCAACGTGAGCCGCCCGTAGCTGTTGCCGTCGAAATTCACCACGTCGGCGTTGCCGATCTCCATGCTGCCGGGGGCGTCGTAGACGGTGTCCTCGTCGGCCACGCCGTCCTCGAGCGCGGTGGCCAGCGACACGATCTTGAACGTCGAGCCGGGCGAGTACAGCGCATGGATGGCGCGGTTGATGAGGCGCGTGTCGGAGGAGTCGGCGTTGGCCTGTTCGATGACCGTTTCGAAGTCGGCCGCGTCGTAGGTGGGCGACGAGGCCATGGCGAGGACGGCCCCTGTGTCGGGATCCATCACCACGCACGCGCCCGTCTCGCCGGAGAGCGCGTCCTGGGCCGCTTGCTGGATCTTCGAGTTCAGCGTGAGAGCGACGTCGTTGCCCGCTCCTCCGATGCCGGCGAACGAGTTCAGCACGTCGGTCCACGAGGCGAAGTTCTCCTTGCCCTTGAGCGTGTCGTTGTATGCCTGCTCGATGCCGGACGTGCCGAACCGGGCTGACGAGTAGCCCACCACCTGGCTCGCGAGGTCGCCCGCGGGGTAGACGCGCTCGAAAGTGCCGTCTTCGGTGGGCACGCTCTGCGCGAGCACGACGCCGTCGTAGGTGGAGATGGTGCCGCGCTCGGTGCGCGCTTCCTTGGCGAGGGAGTGGTTGTTGCCGGGCATGCTCTGGTAGTAGTCGGCTTGCACCACCATGATCATGGTGAGGTTGGCCACGAGCAGCGCGAACAGCGCCGAGCAGAACAGCATGGAGTGCGACAGGCGCTTGCCCAGCGACACGCGTCCCAGCACGCTGTTCGCGTGAAGCGAGCTGGTGGCGCTCGTCATCTCCTGGCCGACGCCCGTGCCTTCGTCGCCGCAGCGCAAGAGGAGGCCCACGATGATGAAGCTGGCCAGAAGCGACGAGCCGCCTTGGCTGATGAAGGGCAGCGTGATGCCGGTGAGCGGGATGAGCCTGGTCACACCGCCCACGATGATGAACGCTTGCAGCACGATGACCGAGGTGAGGCCCACGGCCACAAACGAACTCACGTCGCTTTTCGCGCGCGCCGCCGTCACGAACCCGCGGATGGCGAAGCACAGGAACAAAAGCAGCACGCCGGCTGCGCCCAGAAGGCCGATCTCTTCGGCGATGTCGGCGAAGATGAAGTCGCTCTCCACGACGGGGATCTGCTCGGCCAGGCCGTTGCCCAGCCCCACGCCGAACAGGTCGCCGTCGGCAATGGAGTAGATGGCCTGGGTGAGTTGGTAGCCGGTGTTCTGCGCGTCGGCGAACGGATCGAGCCAGGTGTTCACGCGCACTTGCACGTGGTCGAACGCCAGAAACGCGCCCACGCCGCCCACGGCGATGAGGCCCAATCCGATGGCCAGATAGAACTTCTTGCCGGTGGCCACGTACAGCATGACGAGGAACATAAAGAACAAAACGAGCGCGCTGCCGAGGTCCTTTTCAAATACCACGATGAGCAGCGCGACGCCCCACATGAGAATGAGCGGCAGCAGCGTACGGATGTCGGGTAGCCTGAAGGGTCCCACGCGCACGGTGAACACGGAGAGCATCTCGCGGTTCTGCGCAAGGTAGCCCGCAAGGAACAGCACGATGATGATCTTGGCGATCTCGCCTGGTTGGAACGAGAACCCGCCCAGGCTCAGCCAGATGCGGCTGCCGTATATCTCCTGGCCCAGGCCCGGCACAAGCGGTGAGAGCAGCAGCAGGAAGCCTACGATCATGAGCGTGTACTTGTAGTTGGCCACCTTGTCCAAGTTGCGCACGAAGGCCAGCACCAGCACCATGAAGGCAACGCCCAAGAACAGCCACATCACTTGGTTGACGGCCAGGTCGGGCGCGAGCCGGGTGACGAACGCGATGCCGATGCCCGACAGCGCGAACGCGATGGGCAAAAGCGCCGGATCGGCTCCGGGGGCGAAGCGCCGCGTGGCGATGTGCGCGATGACGAACGCCACGAAGATGCCCGCGGGCACGCCGAGCGTGTTCATGTCGAGCGCTTGCCCCTGGTTGAGGGCGATCATGGCGAACAGCAGCACCACGAGGGGCGCGGCCACGCACAGCAGCACGAGTTCGAGGTTGCGGCGCGTCACGAGGCGTCACCTCGCTCGGCGGCGGCTGCCGCGTCGTCGGCGGTGTTGGCGTTCGGGGCGTCGGCGGCGTCGGCGGGCGCGTCCTTCGCGCCGCTTGTGCTGCCGTCGTCCTTCGCGCCGCTCGCGTCCTTCGCGCCGTCCTCGCCGCCCGAGTTTTTCGCGTCCGCGTTGGAAGACGCCGCGCGGTTGGATATCTCCTCCTCGTACTCTTTCACGAGCGCTTCGGCGTCGGCGACGCTGTCCACGCGGATGCCGGCTTTCAGACGGTTCGCCACGCCGGGTTGCAGCTGGTCGACAGCCACGTCGGTGGTGCGCTCGTAGTGCGAGAACGAGAGCCCGAGCAGCGATCCGGGCATGCCGCGGTAGATGGCCACCTTGCCATTGTCCTCGGTCAGGAAGGCCGTCGTGTCCAGGTAGGTTTTCGCGCCCCAGGCCGTGCCGGCCACGATGGCGGCGAACAGCAGCAGCACGAAGGCGACGAACACCTTCGTCTTGCGCGCCATCTTCTTGCGGCGCACTTCGGCGAAGCCGGTCACGTCGGCCACGATGACGGTGACGTTGTCATGGCCCCCGTTCGCGACGGCCTCGTTCACGAGCTGCGAGGCGCAGCGCTGCGGGTCTTGGACGCGCCGCAGCGTGTGTTCGATTCCCTCGTCGTCCACCATGCCCGACAGCCCGTCGGAGCAAATGAGCAGACGGTCGCCCGTCTCCACGTTGATCTCGTAGATATCGGGTTGAAGGTGTAGGTCGCTGCCGAGGGCGCGCGTGATCACGGAGCGCTGCGGATGCGTGCGCGCCTCTTCGGTCGTGAGCTGGCCCGCCTCGATCATGTCGGCCACAAGGCTGTGGTCGCGCGTGAGCTGCTGGAGCTTTCCTTGATGAAGCAGGTAGGCGCGCGAGTCGCCCACCTGGGCGATGACGAGCCGCTCGCCTTCCAGCAAAGCGGCGGTCACAGTGGTGCCCATGCCTTCGCGGCCGCGGCCTTCGCGGGCCGCTTGGATGACGGCGCGGTTCGCCTCCTTCACGGCGTGCGCAAGGGCCTCGCCGTCGGGATGCTCGGGCGCCAGATCGGCGATCACGCCCACCGCTATCTCGGACGCCACCTCGCCCGCGGCATGGCCTCCCATGCCGTCGGCCACCACGAACAGCGGCGGGGCCACCACCAGACTGTCCTCGTTGTGGTCGCGCAAACAGCCGATGTCGGTGCGGCTGCCGAAAGTGGTGAGGGCACCTTTGCGCGTGCGCGGCGTGGACTTGTACGAGCGCTCGGCGGCCATCAGGCGAACCTCACGCGGATGGCCACGTCGCCCACGTTGACGACGTCGTTGCTGCGAAGCGCGATCGGCTCGGAGATGAGCTGGCCGTTCACGGCGGTGCCGTTCGTGGAGCCGAGGTCTTCAACGAACAGGTTCTGCCCCATGAGGCTGAAGCGCGCATGGCGGCCCGACACGTATCCCGCGCCGATGACAATGTCGGCTCCGGGGTTGCGGCCCACGATGACGGGCCCGCGCACCACGATGGACACGCCGCGCAGCTCCTTCGGCCCGCGCTCAACCGACAGGTTCCACGTGCGCTCCTTCTTGCGCTGGCCGCGCACCAATCCGATGCCCGATTTCATGAGGGCGAACAGGAACAGGTACAAAAGCGCAACGAACAGCAAGCGGACGATGAGCAGTACGACGTCGATCACGAGCGATCCTTCCGTTTCCGCTTAGGCTTGCGTGAACACGAGGTTCGTCACGCCGATGGTGATGCGGTCGCCGTCGGAAAGTGGCTGCGTGGTGATCTCGCGGCCGTTCACGAACGTGCCGTTCGTGGAGCCGAGGTCGGTGAGCACCCACACGCCCGAGGGGTCGCGCCTTAGCTCCGCATGCGTGCGCGAGGCGTTCATGTCGTGCAGTGTCACGTCGTTCTTCGACTCGCGTCCGATGAGCACGCGCGCGGCGGCCAGGTCGTAGGCGCGGTTGCTCGAGGCGTCCACGAGGCGCGCCCGCACGGCGCTTTGCGCGGGAACCGGCGTCGCGCCCTGCGCGCCGCCGGCGAACGCCACGGTGTTGGGGGCGACGGCGCGAGCGGCTGCCCCTGCTGCTGCG
>NZ_PPEL01000052.1 GCF_002899695.1 Rubneribacter badeniensis | reverse complement strand
CCCTCCCTCCCTCCCTCCCTCCCTCTGTGTGTCGATTTTGTGAATCGATGGAATGTATTTGCATCTTTTTGGAAGCAAGGATAATATTCACTCTTGCCGCTTTTCCTGCTTGGCGTATACACGGGCAGGAGGGTAGGCGCAATGATGCGGGGTGGAGCAGTCTGGTAGCTCGCCGGGCTCATAACCCGGAGGTCGTTGGTTCAAATCCAGCCCCCGCGACCATAAAGCTTGTAGGCCAGAGGAGATATTTCCTCTGGTCTTTTCTTTGCGGTGCTGACTTTTGTCCGGGGTTAAGTTTCGGGTTAAGACTCAAAAAGTGTGTCCGGGTGAATCATTCGGCTATCCCTTAGGGCCACCTTGTTGATTTCGGGCTTATAGGCCAAAACGTGTACCCGAAATTGGCGCAGAGCTCCCTTGCGGCTCTCTGCTCGAAGTGCGGAAGACGAGGCAAAGGACGGATGTCCCTGTCGCGCGCCTTGCGCGTCTTGCCCCCGCCCCACCTCTCGCGTCTACGGCGGGGCCGCGCCGCCCGGCCGCGCCGCCCGCGTGCCCGCCGCGGGCGCCCGCGCCTCCTCCACCCGCCCTCGCGGGCTGCGCAGCCGTCCTCCTCTCCGGCTGCGCCGGACGCCGCCCGCCCTCCGTGCGGGAAAACATGCGTTTTCTGGCCACGAAACCGAGTTCTGGCACGCCGAACGCGCCCCTTCGCCCGAAGAGGGCGCTCCTCCCCGGCGAAAGCCCAGGTCGGCAGAATCGGCAGGGCCGATGCGCCGTCGGATCGGGGCCGATCCGTGCCAGAACTCGGATTGCTGGCCAGAAACCGCGAGCGCGCGAACATGGAGAGGGAAACGTGCGGCGTGCGGAAGCGGCGAACCCGTGGCCAGAAACCGCGGGCACGCGAACATGAAGGGGTGTTGGGGTGCGGCATGTTGGAGGCGGTCGCGCGGGGTAGGCGAAGATGCGGGAGAGGGGGTGCGACACGCCTTGCGGGGATGCGACTGCGGGGCGCGACACGCCTCGCTGCACCGCGAGAGCGACCCGCGCGAAGACGCAACCATACGGATGCGAAAGGGCGGGGCAACGCAAGAGGTATTGGAGCGAAAGCGCGGGTACGCAGCTGTGCGAGTGCAGCGGCGGTTGGGGACGGGGGCAGTGCGACCGCGCGGACAGGGCCCTCTTGCACGCGCGCTCGAAGTTCCTTCTTGCTGAAAATTGTATGGAGGGCGGCCCCGCGTGCCCTTGAGGGTACGCCTTTCAAGTCGGGGTTGCGGCTATACTGGTGTCCGTCGATCGAAAGGAACACCGCTCATGGGCATTCAGTTCGCCGCCGCCCGCGCCGTCAGCGCCGTCTCCACCTGGGGGCTGAAGAACGTCTTCCATCGCCCCGCCGCGAACTTTCCCGGCAAGATGGCGCTGTACGTGGATCCTCGCCTCATCGCCGACCTACGTCCGAAGCTGCGCACGGGGTCGTTCGTGGTGGTGGGCACGAACGGCAAGACCACGGTGACGAACCTGCTGGCCGACATCCTTGAGCAGGCGGGCCAGCGCGTGGTGTGCAACCGCACGGGCGCGAACCTCGACTCCGGCGTGGCCACGGCTCTTCTGCACGCGAAGCCGTCCGATTGGGGCGTGTTCGAGAGCGACGAGCTGTGGCTGGCGAAGATACTGCCGCATTTGCAGGCCAGCTACGTGGTGCTGCTCAACCTGTTCCGCGACCAGCTGGATCGCGTGGGCGAGATCGACCGCATCCAGGACAGCATCGCGCGCGCTCTCGAAACCTCGCCGGACACGGTGCTTCTGTACAACGCCGACGACCCGCTGTGCGCCGCCATCGCCGCGCGCATGGGCAATGCGTCGGTGGCGTTCGGACTGTCCGAGAGCATGGGACTGCCGCAGAACACGGTGGCCGACGCGCAGATGTGCCAGCAGTGCTCCTCCATGATGGAGTACGAGTACCGCCAGTACGGCCAGCTGGGCGCGTACCGCTGCCCGAGCTGCGGGTTTGAGCGTCCGGCGCTCGATTATGCGGCCGAAGGCGTGCGCCTGGGCACGGACGGTTTGGGGTTCGACGTCGTGCGCGCTGCGGATGGGGATGCGGGAAACGCCGCGCCTGAGGGCGGGAGGCGCTTTGCAACCGAAGACGAAGGGCGCTTCTCGACCGAGGGCGAAGAAGGCGCTGCGGCTGAGAGCAGGGAAAACGCCGCGTTCGAGGGCGCGAAAAGCGCCGTCCCCGTTCTCTCCGTGAAGGCCCCCTACACCGGCGCCTACATGGTGTACAACCTTCTGGCCACCGCCGCCGCCGCCGACCTCGCGGGATGCCCGGCCGACGCGGTGAGCCGCGCCATCGATTGCTTCGACCCGCAAAACGGCCGGCTGCAGACGTTCGACATCGCCGGTCGCCGTGTGCTGCTGAACTTGGCGAAGAACCCCACCGGCTTCAACCAAAACCTCAAGATCGTCGCGCAAGACCCCAATCCCAAGGTGGTCGCGTTCTTCGTGAACGACAAGGAGGGCGACGGGCGCGACGTGTCGTGGCTGTGGGACATCGATTTCGAAGAGTTGGCCGAAGCCGGCGCGATGACGGTGTTCTCCGGCGGGATCCGCGGAAACGACGTGCAGGTTCGCCTGAAGTACGCCGATATCCCGTCTGCGGTGGTGTCCGATGCCGACGACCTTCTGGCGCGTATAGCCAGCGTGCCGAAGGAGCAGAACGCCTATTTCATCGCGAACTACACCGCGCTGCCCTCGGTGCATGCGGCCCTCACCGCTGCGGCTGCCGCAGCCGATGGCGCTACGGCTTCCGTGCCCGCGCCCGCACCCGACAGCGCACCTGCACCCGGCAGCGCACCTGCGTTTGGCGGCGCGTCCGTATCCGGCGGCGCCCCTGCATCCGGCGGCGCCCCTGCATCCGCTTCCGACGCCCCTGCTCTTGACGCGGCTGGCTGGTTTGGAAGCGGGCGGCCCTCTTCCGCACCGACGGGTGATCGCGCGGACTCCTCATCCGTTGCCGCACCTGTCGCTGCACCCGCATCCTGTTCGACCGCGCCGCAAGAGCCGGCGCTTTCCCCCAGCGAAGAGGGAAGCGCCCCCGCCGCCTCCTGCGTCCCAACGGCTCCCGCTGCTCCCGCCTCCGTTCCCACCAACGGCGTCCCCTCCGATGTCGCCCCTGCCCCCGCGGCAACCCCCCGCGTCGTCATCGCGCATCTCTTCCCCGACCTGCTCAATCTGTACGGCGACGGGGGCAACGTGCGTGTTCTGGCGCAGCGGTTGCGTTGGCGCGGCGTCCCGGTGGAGGTTCGCCGGGTGAACCATGGCGAATCGATCGACCTGGCCGGCGTTGATCTCGTGTTTTTGGGTGGTGGCCCCGACCGCGAGCAGCGCCTTGCATCGAGCGAGCTCATGCGCATGCGCGACGAGCTTCGCGCGTACGTGGAGGACGGCGGCGTGCTGCTGGCCATCTGCGGGGGCTATCAGATCCTCGGGCGAGAATGGCTGCTTGGCGACGAAGTGGTGGAGGGGCTCGGCATCGTCGACATAACCACCGAGCGCGCCGCGGGCGGTTCGGCCGACCGCCTGATCGACAACATCGTGCTGCGCTCGCCTTTGGCGACGCTCCCGGTGGTGGGCTACGAGAACCATGCGGGCCGCACGCGCCTCGGGACGGGTGTCGAGGCGTTCGGGTCGGTGGCGTCGACGATGGGCTGCGGCAACAACGAGGCCGACAAAGCCGATGGCGTCCGCTACAAGAACCTCGTGGGCACCTACCTGCACGGGCCGCTTCTGGCGAAGAACCCCGAGGTGGCCGACCATCTGCTCGCCCGCGCGCTCGAGCGCAGCGCGGCGCGGTCGGGCATTGCCGCTCCCGCGCTCGCGCCCCTCGACGACTCTGTGGAAACAGGCGCGAACGAGGCGCTCTGCAAACGCTTCGGCGCACGATAGCTCGGGGCTTTTGCGGGCGGTTGCGAGCAGTTGCGGGCGGTTGCGGACGCGGTTCGCGCCGAAGCGCTCCGCTATGCGAAAAAGATGCCGCGAAGCAGGCTCTATGCCAACTGCGGTTCGGCGAGGGCCGATCGCGCGCAGCCGCGGCAGCGCTCGGCGAGCATGTCGATTCCGAAAACCGAACGGGCTTCGGAAGGGGCGACGACGGGTGCCGCAATCGGTGGAAAGCGGAGCGCGGTCGTCGTGCAAGCGTCTGCTCCGCTTCTCTGTGTGTCGTTTCTTCGGAGGCCGCGTTCGGCAGGATCCGGCCAAGGGCCGTTTGCGTTGTGGCGAGGCTTTCGTCCCGTCGACGCCTTGCATGACTTGCATGGGTGGCCGCTTCGCGCGCCATGCTGTCCCGTGCCGGCGTTTCGCTTCGCCGCTCCGCATTCGTTGCGGTGTCCTGAACCGGGTTCCGACCCGCTGTCGCGTCGATTTCCTCTGCCCGCCCTCGTCGCCAACGCCTGGAGGTTCCCGTATATCTTTCGTATGTCTCCGGTTCACGTCGCGATTTGCGCCGCGATTTGCGCTCCGGTTCGCGCCGCAGTCCGCGCCGCGGTTCGCGCGAAAAAAACGCTTACGAAGCCGTCTCCATTTCGCTAGAATCGAATGCGCCGCGCGTCTTTTGTCAGGTGCGCGGCGCGTCTCGTTACCCCTAACGGCGCGTGCGCGCTTAGGTTCGATGGGGCCCTTTACCGCAACCGAATTTGGAAGGACGATTCCTGTATGCAGGGAAGATCTCTGGTGATGCTGCTGTCCGTGCTGTACGGCAGCGCGTTTTTGGCGGGGTTCAACGAGAACCTTGTCAACATGGCGCTCATGTCCATCATGGGCGACTTCGGCGTGGATTCCGTGACGGCCCAGTGGCTGGTCACGGGCTACATGATCGTGGCGACGGTGGTGGTGACGTGCATGGCGTTCCTCTATCGGCGCTTCAAGCTGCGCACGCTGTTCTTCGCGGCGGCGGCCTTGAGCATCGCGGGGTCGGCGGCGGGGCTGTTCGCCGGCAGCTTCGCCGTGCTGCTCGTCGCGCGGCTGGTGCAGGCGGTGGGCACGGGCATCTTCATCCCGCTGATGATGAACACCATCCTGGCGGTGACGCCGAAGAACCGGCTGGGATCGTTCATGTCCATCGGCGGGTGCATGATCACGTTCGGGCCGGCCTTCGCCCCGGTGGTGTGCGGGGCGCTCGTGACGGCGTTCGGCTGGCACAGCATCTTCGTCGTGCCCGTGGCGGCCATGGCGGTGCTCGCGGTCATGGGCTTCTTCTTCGTGAAGAACCTCGAGACGAGCGAGGCGCATCTGGACGTGGTGTCGGTGGCGCTGTCGGCTGTGGTGCTGACGGCGCTGTCGTTCGGCTTGTCGCAGCTGACCATCAGCCCGCTCGTCGCTGCGGCGGCGCTGCTGGCGACGGTGGCCCTGGCGGCGGCGTTCGTCGTGCGCCAGCTGCGCTGCGACCATCCGCTCATCGACCTCGCGCCCATTAAGAACCGCCTGTTCTGGCCCGCCTTGCTGTTGGCGACGGTGGCCATGATGAGTACGTTTTCCATGAGCGTGCTGCTGCCGCTGTACTTCGAGGGCGCGGCGGGCATGACCGCGCTCGCGGCGGGGCTCGTGATGCTGGTTCCGGTGCTGGCGAACGCCGGGGCGACGCTAGTGGGCGGTCGGATCATGGATCGGCGCGGCGAGTGGCCGCTGCTGCCGCTGGGGTTCGCGGGCATCGCCGTCGGCTTCTTCGCGTTGGCGGTGGTGAGCCCTACGCTGTCGGTGCCCGTCGTGTTCGCGGCGGCCCTGCTCATGTACGCTGCGGTGGGGTTCATCTTCTCGCCGTCGCAGACGGCAGGGCTGCGGGTGCTGCCGCCTGACCAAAACCCGTTCGGCGTGGCGCTTATGACCACGTTCGTGCAGATAGCGGGGTGCGTCGGGCCGTCGTTGTACACGGGCATCATGTCGTCGGGCCAGGGTTCGGCGCTCGCGCGCGGCGCGTCGAGCGCAAGCGCCGCCGCCGACGGCTTCGCGCTGGCGATGCTCGTGGCGGCTGTGATCGCCGCGCTGGGCTTCGCGCTCTCGTTCGCGTACGCGCGCGCCGCTCGCGCGCGGGCCCGTGCGAAGGCTGCCGAGCGGGCTGCGGCGCCGCAGTCGGTGCTCGCCGAGCTGATGGAGGCCGACCCCTACACGCTGCCCGCCTCGGCGTCGGTGGGCGAGGTGATGCGCGCGTTCGTCGAGCTCAAGGTGGGCGGGCTGCCGCTGGTGGACGACGCGGGACGTCCGGCGGGCTTCGTGTCCGATGGCGACGTCATGCGCTATCTGGCCGACAAGCACCCGGTGATCACCGGCGCGTACTCGCTCATGGAAGCGGCGCGCAGCCAGACGTTCGACGAGCGCCTACGCGAGCTCATCGCGCTGCCGGTGGAGGTCATCGCCACGGAGCGGCTCGTCGCGCTCGATGCCGACGCCACGCTCGAAGAGGCGTGCGCGCTTCTGGCCACGCGCCGCCTCAAGAAGGTGCCGGTGGTGCGCGAGGGCGTCATCGTGGGCACCGTCAACCGCTCCGACGTGCTGCGCTACGCGATGGGCGCGTGCATGGCGGCCGTGTCGGAGTAGGGGTTGGACGATGCGGGCTTGTCCTCGTCAGGCGAGCCCGCTTTCCGCGGATGCGGGTGATGGGCGTGCGGCGGCAGGGAGGCCGGTAAAGCGTCTGGTGACGTATGCGGTTCTCGGCCATTTCCTCAGAGGCGATGGGTGGGGTGCAGTGCCCAAGCGAGCACCTACTACTGCGAGCCGCCTCTTCTCTTTGGTAAATGCAGGTTCGTGTCGATATTGGCTTGCGCAGAGTTGCCCGGTTCCATGGCGAGTTTTTCTTGGGGCCGGATCGCAGAGCCCAACGGAACGCTTTTTCGAGTTGCGGACATGCACGACCAGGGAATCTTCGACGGGCGCGCGCTTCGGCCCGCTTAGCTTCTTGCTCGCATGTGCGCCCTGTGCAAGATTCACCCACGCAGGGTGAACGATCTTCTGTCGGTTAGGGGGATGATGAAGGGAGGTTGTTCGAGCTGTCTGCATGGGCGGCGTGAAGAGAGGGAGGAACGCGCCATGGCATCTGCGTCCGCAGGAAAGGAAGCGTCGTTGAAGGATGCGACGCTGTTCGTCAACGTGCCGTTTTGCATCGAGGCGCCGCGCTATGCGCATGGGCGCTATCTGACGGGGGACGGCGCGGCCAAACGCAAGTACCTGGAAGCCGTCATGCGCGAGGTGGCGTCGCTTGGGGATGTGCTCGAAGGCAAGCGCGTCGTGGCGGTGCGCATCGGCGGTGGAAGCCCGAGCGTTGTGAGCCCCGACCAGCTGGGCGAGCTTATGCGGCTTATTCGCGCCGAGCTTCCGATGGCCCATGGGGCCGAGATGGCACTCGAGGCCATTCCGAACACGGTGGGCGTGCCCAGCCTCACTGGGTGGGGCCAGGGCAAGCCAAGCCGCGTCGAGTTGCGCGTGGGAGCGATCCACCTGCGCGATCTTGACGAACTGCATCCTCCTTACCGTGTGTCGGACATCCAGAACGCAGTGCTGTTCCTTGACAAATTCGGCATGAACAATGTGTCCGTCTCGTTGGTGTACGGGCTGCCGGGGCAGACGGAGGCGAGCTGGCGCCAGACGCTGCGCAAAGCGCTCGATCTGGAGCCGTACGAAGTGGCGGTGTCGCCCGTTTCTCCCGCCGACGGGGAAGGGCTTGCGCAGGAGCGGCAACGCGCGCTCTACGAGGTGGCGTCCGCGTTGTTGGGAGAGCGCGGCTTGGTGGAGTATGCCGTTGGGCGGTTCGCGCGTGCCACCGGGGAGAGCGCGTACGTGAAGGCGCTGGCTTCCGGGGCCGATGCCGTGGGCGTCGGCTTGGGGGCGGTGTCGTGCGTGGATGGAATGGCGTGGCGTAACACGGATGACTTCGAGGTGTACTGTGCGGGCAGCGACGATCCCGAGCAGGTCGTGCGCGACGCGGCTCAGCTCGACGACGAGGCGCGCGCCGTGCTTGTCGCCCGCCGCGCGCTCTGCCTGTCCGAGGGAGTGGAGGCCGAACGCGTGTCTGCCGCTGTTGGCGAGCTGTCCGCATGGGAGGCCGAGGGGTTGGTCGTGTGTGAAGACGGCCGCTGGAGGCTCACTTCGGAAGGGCGCTTCGCCTGGCAGTGGAGAACGTGGGCGCTCTGATGCGCGCGGGGCGGCGCGTGGCGCGCGTGGCGTGCGCGGTGTGTGGTGTGGCGCGCGATGGTGGCGTGGCGCGTGGCGTGCGCGGTGTGTGGTGGTGGCGCGCGATAGTGGCGCGGCGCGGGCGGTATGGCAGACGGTGGTAGCGCGGCGCGGGCGGCGTACGACGCGGCGCGAGTGGGGTGGGGCGGTGCGGCGCGCGATGGCGGTGCGAATGGCGCGCAGTAGCGGTGCGGAGTGTGCGCCGCGCGACGGTGGGACGGCGCGGCGCGCGGCAGTGGTGCGGCAGGGCGGTAGCGGGGTGTGTAGCGCGCGCGGCGGGGTGCAGCGGCGCAACCCGTGGCGGGCTGTAGTGTGTGCGGTGCGCGGCATGCTGGGCGGGAGAACTGCGGGTGGCATGTCGTGCGGCGTGACGGCGGGGAGGCGGCATGGCAGTGCAGCGGCGGGGAGGTGGCATGGCGGTGCAGCGGGGCGGCGAAACACATCGCCGCGCGCCCTGCAATGCGTTGCCGTGTCCACGCCAGCGCTGCGCTGCACCTTTGCGCCGCGCCGCTGTACGCTCTATCGGTAAAGAATCGTGAAGTTTTTCGCCATATAGTACCGGCGCATCACTCGAAGCGCAGATGCGAAGGGGCAAAAGTCGTCAACGGTAAGGAATCAGAAACTTTTTCGTACTATATTACCGTTGTGCCGCTCAAGCGGGGGTGCAAAGCGAGCGAAGGCTACCCAACGGTACTATATCGCCAAAAATTCCCTGATTTCTTACCGCCAGGGCTTACGAAAGGCTGACTTCAGTCCTTCAATGGGCTTCTGGTTTCAGGTACGGTACTATATTGAAAAGTTTTGGCGATTTTCTTACCGTTGGTGCGGCGAGTGGCGAAGCGGCGTGGCGGTGCTGCATCGGAGCGCCGGGATGGCGAACCGGGTGGTGGAATGGCGTGACCGGGCGGCGGGATGGGCGGCAGAACAACGAGCCGTGCGAAAAAGCGCAGAGGGCCGCGGCAGGACGGCGCGACGGAGTGGCGCAGCGGGACGGCAGGGCGCTGCGGCAGAGCGGCGGGACGGCGCGGCGGGACGGCGGGGCGCTGCGGTGGAACGGCGCGGCAGAGCGCTACGGTAGGACAGCACGGTGGGACAGCGCAGCAGAGCGACGCGGCGGTGTGGCGGCGAGGCGCACGTGGTGCGCGCAGCGGTGGTGTGGCGCGCGTGGTGGCGACGACACGGCAGCGTGCGCAGTGTGGCGGCGGGTTGCGGCGGCGACACGGCAGCGAGACACGCGCGACACGGCAGAGAAGCGCGCGCGATACGCGGCAGTGCCGCAGCGTGCGCCTCGCCGCGGTGCGGCATGCTGCGGCGAGCCTCCCAAACGCAGGGAAAGGCCCCGCGTGCGGGGCCTTTCCGAGGGAGGGAGGAACGTCGCGGTTGTCGCTACAGGTTCGCCACTGTGCGGCCGGCCAGCCAGCCGTGAGTGAGCGCCATGCCGATGGAGTTTCCTGCGAACGGCGTGCTGTAGCCGAAGCCGTAGCGCCCGCCGAGGCAGTTGCCGGCAGCGTACAGGCCCTTGATGGGCGTCCAGTCGTCCTTGCGCAGGACGTTTTGCGTCTCGTCGGTGATGAGGCCGGACATGGTCACCATGTTGGGCTTCGTCTCGTGCGACAGCTCGCTCGTGCCGCCGTAGAACGGCGGCGTGTCGATGGCCTGCATGAACGCCTTGTCTTTGCCGTAATCGGTGTCGCCGTCTGCGGAGTTGCACAGCTCGTTGTAGTGCTCGACGCTTTCGACGAACGTCGTGGCGGCGTCGCCGGTGTAGCCTAGAAGCTCGGCAAGCTCCTCAAGCGTGTTCGCGGCGAACACGGTGCCCTGCATCATCTTGCGCTCGGCCAGTTTCGCCTGAATGACCTGGCTGCCTTCGGGATTGCCCACCTCGACGGCCGCCATGTCGGCCTCAAGGCGCTCCATGTAGTCGTCCATGCCGAAGTTCGGCCCGCCGTGGTCGAGCGGCGACTTGCCGATGATGCTCTTCCAGTTGGCGTCCGTCACCCAGCATGCGAGGCCGGCCGGTTGACGCATGCACGTGGGCTGGTACTGCGCGATGGCACCTTCGTTCATGAAGCGCTTGCCGTTCACGTTGAGCATGAGCAGAGGAGCCACGCCCCACGGACCGTCCGCGCCGCCGCCCAGCCCCATCCATCCGCGAGGCGTGGGCTCGATCATGCCGCCGGCCCAGCAGCCCATCTTGTGGGCGATGCCGGTGCGAAAGCCCGTCTGCACCCATTCGTCCCTGGTCATGCCGGAACGCTCGGCCCATTCCATGCCCTCGTTCAACAGCGCCCAGCACATGGCCGGGTCGCCGATGAAGTCGCCCGCTGCCAGCACGACGCCCTTCGAGGCGTTGAAGCGCACGTAGCCGTCGGGGCCTTCCGCGATGAGGCCGGTCACGTCGCCGGAGTCGTTCTGCTCCAGCACCACTCCCGTGTGCTCGAAGAACCACTCGGCGCCGTTTTCCTGGGTGTGCTGCACGATGTACTTGTGCACGTACTCGATGTTGTTGCCCTGGTAGCCGTAGAACTGGATGTTGCAGGGCCACGTCTTGTACCCGCCGCATTCGATGGGGTAGCTCACGTTCGCGCCGCTCCACGCCGCCTGCGTGTTGCACAGGGGGTACTCGAACATGTTCGACATGTCGAAGGTGCCCTCGTCGGGCACGTCCACGTCGGGGATGACAACCTGCGTCCCTTTCATGAACACGGCGCTGTCGTTGGCCTTGCGCTCCTCTTCGTAGCTGTCGTAGATCTCCTTGTAGCGGTCCACCATGGCTCCGGAGTTCTGCACGAACGAGCGGATGATGTCGGGGTTGACGCGCCCGCCTGCGCGCTTGCAGAACTCGGCCGTGATCTCGCCGGTGTTGAACGGGCCGAAGCCGCGCTCAATGAGAAACTGGGAGTTCACGTGGCCGATGTCCTCGCCGTACCAACCGGCCATGTTCGTGCCGCTGCCGTCCAAATCCACGTAGCTCGACCACGGCTGCATCTCCACGACGGCCACCGTGGCTCCCTCGTCCACCGCGCCGCACGCGGCCATGAGCCCGGCGTGCCCGCCGCCCAGGACCACGACGTCGAACGTCTTCTCGTCGACGATGTCGACATCGTCGATCACGGGCGCTTCGCCCAGCCAGTCGCCGGGGCCGCAGTAGCCGGGCGTGCGGCTTTCTGCCGCGGTGCCTGAGGACGATCCCTCTACGGCAGAGGACTGCGCGCCGGTCTTCTCGTTCGTTGCTGGCGCGCAGCCGAACAGGCCGAGCGCGGCCAGGCCGCTCACGCCCGCGGTTGCCGCAGCGCCTTTCAGGAAGCTTCTGCGAGAAACATCGCTCATGGTGGATCCCCTTCCTTGTCGTTCTTCGTTGCCTTTGCCGATGTCGGTCGAGTTGTCCGCAACGATGCGCGGCGGGTTGTCGAGCGCCGTCGAATGCCGCCGAACGCTGACGAACGCTGCTGAACGCCGCCAAGAGCGGCCAAGCGTGGTCAAGCGCTCTGCTGCGTCGCGCGCCGGCATGTTTGCGGAGGCGGTTTGACCGACCGCTTCAAGCATCTTCCTGCGCAGGAGGAATGGGTTCACCCGCCACGGCGCATTTGCCGGGTACTCCTCAGTTCACCCGTGTCGGGTGAAATCGGATGAACGGTTTCTTCCATACCTTGCGAAGTCATGGTTTCGATAGAAAGCTTGTCCACTCGCTTGCTACAATGGCAACAGGAGGGGTCATGGAGAGAAGACGAATGGATACGAAGCGGCTGCGCACCTGGGCGACGGTGCCCAACGTCGTGCTGTGCTGCATGCTCGCCTTGTTTTGGATGTTTCTGTGGGTGACGTTCCAAAGCCCCACCAACCTGCCGCTCGAGCCTTATCCCGGAGCGCCCATCGTGCCTGCGCGCTTCGTGTCGCTGTTGTCCATGGCTGTCGGCGGCATCGCGCTTTTGGTGCGCGCGCGGACGGCTGCGGGAAAGCCTGCGCGTATGGCGCGCATGGCGCTCTACGGCGCGTGCGTGGTCGCATCGGTGCTGCTCGTGGCACTCGACGTGCTGGACGGCGAGTACGACGGCGACTTCGTGGGCACGCCGTTTTTCGCGGCGTGCGTGTTGTGGGGTGCGGTGGGCGCTTTGGTGTACACCGAATTCGGAAGGCTGTTCAGCGCGCTGGGAACGGCGCGCTTTCGGTTCTGCGTGGCATGCTGCATCATCTCGGTGGTGTGCTCGTTGCCGTTGCATTTGGCGGCGTGGTATCTGCATGGCGAGTTTCGCGAGACTGTCGTGCTGCTGTTCATCGTGACGTTCTGTCCCGTGCTCGATTATCTGCGTCGCGCTTTCGCGCTCAAAGAACCCGCGTCCGACCGCCAAACGCGCATCCCCGTGAAATTCGTGCTGACGTTGCTTGTTCTGGGCCTCGCCCTCGGCATGATGCAGGGGCTGTTCACGGCGTTCACGGCAGCCATTCCCGGCAAGAGCGATCTCAACCCGCTGTCGTCTTTGGGGTTCGTGGTTGCCAGCATGTTGTGCTTTGCGGCGGTGTTCGTCGCACGCATGGATTTCAATCGGCTGATCTACCAGGTGGGATTCCCGTTCATGGCACTTGGATTCCTCGTGGTTGCCGTGGGAGGCAGCTCGTTTTTCGGGTACCTGTTCTCGTTGGCGGGCTACCAGTTCACCGAGTTGTGCCTGTGGGTCTTGTGCATATACCTGGCCGTTCAGATCCGCGGAGTGGGCCGGTGGGTGTTCGCGCTCTTGTGCTGCGTGACGTCGTTCGCACAGGCTTTGGGTTTGGGTTTGGTCGATGGGGTGGATCTCGTGGAGCTGCAGCGCGAGGTGTGCGTGGTGGTGGGCGCGACGCTGCTCGCGTTTGGCTTGTACTCGGTAACCAGCAAGAACCCCTACGAAAGCTGGGGCATCATGCGACCTGGCGAGTCCGATGAGGCGAACGTGCTCGAGCAGGCATGCGAGCTTATCGCCGTCGAGGAGTTCTTCACCCCGCGCGAGAAGGACGTGTTTCTTCTGCTGGCGCAAGGTCACAACCGCATGGCGGTGTCTCAACGGCTCGTGGTGTCCGAGAACACGGTGAAGACGCATATGTCGAACATCTATCAGAAATTGGGCGTGCACACGCAGCAAGAGCTCATCGACGCTGTGGAGGCTCGCTGCAAGGAACTGCGCGAGCGCGGAACGAAGCTGGAGTTCTGAGGTGCCGGGTGCTGGGGTTGCATGCTGGTTGATGGGGTGCGCGCCCGCCGACGGGGTTGCGAGGTCGTCGGCGGGTTGCGCGCCGGTCAACGAGGCTAGCGGGGCCGTCGACGGGTTTCGCGCCGGTCAACGAGGCTAGCGGGGCTGCTGATAGGCTGCGCGCCGGTCAACGAGACTGGCGAGGTTGCTGACGAGTTCCGCGCCGGTCAACGACTCGCCGTCAAATGGTACCGCCCGTCAATCTCGAAGTTCCAACCCGCAAGCCCGTAAGGGCTCGAGGCTGCGTGCTGGTCGACGGGTTGCGCACCCGCCGATGGGGCTGCAGAGCTGCGCTTCGTTTCGTTCGAGGCTACGTCTTACGCGGGCGCTTGGTTAGGCTTCGCGTGGGCGGCCGCAGGTGCGAAAGACAGCCAAGACGCTGTTTTTGGTGGGTTTTGACGGAAAACGATGATGCTAAACTGGGCAAAGCCCTTGGGACACTGTGCCTTTTCCTATAACGCCTGGTCGCGATTTCTCGTTCGCGAAATCGCCCGGAGAGGATGGCGGTTTTCCGTCAAAACCCGCCAAAAGGGATGGGACTCTCTGTCAATCCTGGTTCAACAAAGAGCGACGGGGTCTTGCGTGCAGTGCCGCGTCTTCCCATCGCGGTCGCCATCTCGTCTCGTGCGTGGGCGCTTCGATCCGTCCTCCTCCCGCGTTCGCCCTCATGCTCCTTGGCCGCATCTTCCTTCCTGCTTCCAGACTGCGTCCATCGCGCCGTATGCCCTTCGTACTGCGATCGCCCCCGCCCTCTCTGTCGCGTTCGCCCTCCCCTTGGGGACGCATCTCGCGTTGCGCTTGACCTCGGTCGCGTTTGGCCTCGCGTTGCGTTTGACCCCGCTTCGCGTCCCATCGCCTTGCGCCCCCCCCCCATCGTCCTGCGTCTCTTGGCCCCCCCCTCCTCCTCCCAGCCCGTGCCGGATGTTTCGCGCGAAACCCTGCGCTCTTCTTGACAACCTCTGTCGCCGTACTACAATCCCAAATTAGCACTCGAATGGCAAGACTGCCAACGCAGCAGGTCGGAACAGAGGAAAGGAAGTCGCACCCCATGCGCAAGTTCAAGACCGAGAGCAAGAAGCTGCTCGACCTCATGATCAACTCCATCTACACCAACCGCGAGATTTTCCTGCGCGAGCTTATCTCCAACGCCTCCGACGCGGTGGATAAGCTCTACTTCAAGAGCCTCACCGACAAGGACATCCAGCTGGGCAAGGACGAGCTGGCCATCCGCGTGAGCTTCGACAAGGACGCGCGCACCGTCACGGTCAGCGACAGCGGCATCGGCATGACGAAGGACGAACTCGACCGCAATCTCGGCACCATCGCGCACTCCGACTCGCTTGCGTTCAAGATGGACAACGCCGAGGCCCAGGGCGAGGACGTGGACATCATCGGCCAGTTCGGCGTGGGCTTCTACAGCGCGTTCATGGTGGCCAAGAGCGTGCGCGTCGTGTCGCGCGCCTACGGCAGCGACGAGGCCTGGGCCTGGGAAAGCGACGGCGTGGAGGGCTACACCGTCGAGGCGGCCGAGCGCGACGGCCACGGGACCGACGTCATCCTCACGCTCAAGGACAACGCGGGCGACGAGAGCTACGACACCTTCCTTTCCGAGTTCGGCCTGAAGAGCCTCATCAAGCGCTACAGCAATTACGTGCGCTACCCCGTGCAGATGGAGGTGTCGAAGACCCGCGAGAAGCCGCGCCCCGAGGACGCCGACGACGACTACGCACCCGAGTACGAGAGCTACACCGAGCTCGACACCATCAACTCGATGATCCCCATCTGGAAGCGCAGCAAGTCCGAGGTCACCGAAGAGGAGTACCACGAGTTCTACAAGACCGACTTCCACGACTTCGCCGACCCCGCGCGCACGTTCGGCATCCACGCCGAGGGCGCGCTCAGCTACGACGCGCTGCTGTTCATCCCCGGCCGCGCGCCGTACGACCTGTACAGCAAGGACTTCAAGAAGGGCCTGGCGCTCTACAGCTCCAACGTGCTCATCATGGAGAAGTGCGAGGAGCTTTTGCCCGACCACTACAACTTCGTGCGCGGCGTGGTGGACAGCCAGGACCTCACGCTCAACATCAGCCGCGAGACGCTGCAGCACAACAGCCAGCTGCGCGCCATCGCCAAGAAGGTGGAGAAGAAGGTCACGTCCGAGCTGAAGAAGATGCGCGACAACGACCGCGAGGAGTACGAGCGCTTCTTCGAGAACTTCGGCCGCGGCCTGGAGTACGGCATCTACTCGAGCTACGGCATGCTGAAGGACGAGCTGGCCGAGCTTTTGCTGTTCTACTCCGCCAAGCAGGAGAAGCTGGTTACGCTGGACGAGTACCTGGCCGCCATGCCGGAGGGCCAGAAAGCCATCTACTACGCCGCCGGCGAGAGCATCGAGCGCCTGGCCAAGATGCCCATCGTGAAGACGGTGCTGGCCAAGGGCTACGACGTGCTTCTGTGCACGCGCGACGTGGACGAGTTCTGCTTCCAGTCGATGATGACCTACGGCGCCGCGGCGGCCGGCGACGGCGAGGACGCGCCGGAGCAGTTCGAGCTGAAGAACGTGGCGTCGGGCGACCTCGATCTGGCCTCCGAGGAGGAGAAGAAGGAGGCCGAGGAGACGGCCAAGGAGAACGAGGGCCTGTTCGCGGCTTTGAAGGAGGCGCTCGGCGATGCGGTGACCGACGTGACGGTGTCGTCGCGCCTGACCGACGCGCCGGCGTGCATCACGGCGGCCGGTCCCATCTCGCTGGAGATGGAGCGCATCATGGCGCAGATGCCCGACGGCGGCGATGCTCCGAAATCCGAGCGCGTGCTGGAGCTGAACGCGAAGCACCCCGTGTTCGACGTGCTGCGCGCGGCGCAGGAGGCGGGCGACGCCGACAAGGTGAAGCTGTACGCCGAGCTGCTGTATAACCAGGCGCTGCTCGTGGAAGGCATGCCCATCGAAGACCCGGTAGCCTACGCGAACGCCGTCACCAAGCTGATGGCGTAGGTCGCCCCGCAGTTTGATCGCGCGCAAGGGCCCCGTCTTCCCTGTGGAGGCGGGACCCGAGCGGTTCACGAACGAATATTCCGGCTCACCCTTTGGCGCGCAGCTCGGCAGCTTTGCCGACGGAGGCTTCCGCGTCGATCGGCCCGGGTCCGCATGCGGCCCGCTCCCCGGGCCGGCCGCCGGCGCCCCTCTTCGCGTTCCCGGCCCCTCCGAGTCACAGTTTTGACCGCTGTGAAGCCTTTGGCGACCCTGCGGGCCGCCTGGGCGCCCGAGCGGCGACCGGCCGAGGCCGTTTGCCCAGGCGGCGCGAAGCGGGCTCCCGCCGGGCCGCCCGCGCAGGCTTCAGAGCGGTCAAAACTGTGACTCGGAGGAGCCTGGAACCCGAAGAGCCCCCACTTTAGCGCGCGGCCCCGCCCGTCCGGGCGGTCGATCCGCGCGCGGCGCCCCCCGGGTCGGACGATTGCGCGCCAAAGGGGGAGCAAGAACGGATGTTTCACGTGAAACATCCGGTGTTCATCAGGGGATTCTTAGGCCGTTCGATCCGCTATACTCGGCGCATGGACGAACCGCGCACCTACACCACCTCGCAGATCGCCGCCGCCGTGGGCGTGCATCCGAACACCGTGCGCCTTTACGAGCGCATCGGCTTCATCACCGCGCCCGAGCGCCGGCCGAACGGCTATCGCGTGTTCACGGAGCTCCACCTCATGCAGGTGCGGTTCGTGCGCGCGGCGCTCAACGTGGAGCTCGTGCACAACGGGCTGCGCCGCGAGGCGCTCGCCATCGTCGACGCTATGGCACGCGAGCGCTACGACGAGGCCCTCGCGCTGGTCGACCGGCGCATCGACCACCTGCGCCGCGAGCGCTGCGCCGCCGAGGACGCCCTGCGCCACGTGCGCCACCTGCTCGCGCGTGCCGGTGGCCCGACGCCGGCCGAGCCGCTCATGCTCACGCGCAAGGAGGCGGCCGAGCGGCTGGACACCACCATCGACGCGCTGCGCAACTGGGAGCTGAACGGCCTTCTGCACGTCAAGCGCAAGCGCAACGGCTACCGCGTGTACAGCTCCGCCGACCTCAACCGCCTCGCCATCATCCGCGCCCTGCGCGCGGCCAATTACTCGCTGGCCGCTATCCTGCGGATGCTCGACGCGCTCGACCGCGACGCGTCCGCCGACATCGGGCGAGTGCTGGATAGCCCCGACCCTGACGACGACATCCTGTCAGTGTGCGACCGGCTGCTCACGTCGCTCGACGCCGCCGAGCGCAATGCCTTCGAGATGATCGAGCTGCTCGAGCGCATGAAGCGCCTCGCCTGAAAACAAACCCTCCACTTTGCCACCAGGGTTCGCGCGTCCCGTACCATCTTCGGCGACCGAAAGATTGGAGGACGCGTATGGAATACGCAGTAAGCGTGCATGACCTGGTGAAATCGTACGGCGGCACGCGTGCGGTGGACGGAGTGAGCTTCGACGTTGCCCTAGGTGAGACGTTCGGGCTGCTCGGCGCGAACGGGGCGGGGAAGACCACCACGCTCGAGTGCCTTCTGGGAGTGCGCCGGCCTGACGCGGGCAGCGCCGCCATCCTGGGGATGGATCCCCGCACGCAGCGCAAGGAGCTGTTCCGGCGGGTGGGCGTGCAGTTCCAGGAGGCGCGCTACCAGGACAAGATCACCGTCGACGAGCTGTGCCGCGCCACGCGCGCGCTCTACCGCGAGGCCGACGATCCGGCGCGGCTGCTCGCGCGCTTCGGCCTGGGCGACGTGCGCGCGCAGGCCGTGGAGTCGCTCTCGGGCGGCCAGCGCCAGCGCCTGTTCGTGGTGCTCGCGCTCATCCCGCGTCCCGAGGTGGTGTTCCTCGACGAGCTCACCACCGGCCTGGACGTGAAGGCGCGCCGCGACGTGTGGAAACTGCTGCGCGAGATGCGCCAGCAGGGGATGACCATCGTGCTGACCAGCCACTTCATGGACGAGGTGGAAGAACTGTGCGACCGCGTGGCCATCCTGTGCGCGGGCCGCATCGTGTTTTCCGGCACCGTGCCCGAAGCCGTGGCGTCCGGCCCTTTCGGCAGCCTGGAGGAGGCGTACCTCGCGTACGCCGAACCCGCCGACGCGGCCGATGCCGTCGAGCCCGCAACTCCCGCAACCGCCGGAACAGTCGCGACCCCCTCAACCGCCGCAGCCCTCGGAACCCCCGCAACCGCCGAATCCCCCGAAGGAGGCACCCGTGAAAGCCTTTAGCACCCTGTTCGCCGTGGAGTTCCGCCTTTCGCTGCGCGACATGAACATGCCCATCTTCGCCGCCATCATGCCCGTGGTGGTGATGCTGGTCATCGGCATGCTGTTCGGCGGCCAACCGGCCCACGAGGGCGCGGGCTACACGTTCGTCGCGCAGTCTGTGGGCGCGGTGTCGGCCATCGGCATCTGCGCGGGCGGCGCGATGGGCCTGCCGCTCGTGGTGTCGAACTATCGCTACCGCAAGATCCTCAAGCGCTACTTCGTCACGCCGGTGAGCGCGGGCACGATCCTGGCGGTGCAGGTGGCCGTCTACACCGTGTACGCCCTGGTCTCGGCTGTGCTCGTGTTCGCGGTGGCGACGCTGTTCTTCGGCTTCTCGTTCGCGGGGTCGTGGCCGGCGTTTATCGGGTCGTACGCGCTCGTGTGCGCGACGATGCTCGCGCTCGGCATGATGGTGGGCGGCCTCGCGCCCAACGAGAAAGTGGCCGGCGTGCTGGCCAGCGTGCTGTACTTCCCCATGCTGCTGCTGTCGGGGACGACGCTGCCTTACGAGGTGCTGCCGACCGCCGTGCAGCGCGCGGCCGACCTGCTGCCGCTCACCCAAGGCGTGAAGCTGCTGAAGGCCACGTCGCTCGGTCTGCCGCTCGACCAGGCCATCGTGCCGGTGCTGGTCCTGGCGGCGTGGGCCGTCATGTGCGCCGCGGTGGCCGTCCGCTTCTTCAAGTGGGAGTAACGCCCTCGCCGCCGGCCCTGCCTGCCATGGCGGGCAGGCGGCATTCTGCACCATTTCAGACGCTTGTTTAAGGAGGTGTGCGCTCGTGCGATTTGGCCGTGCGCTTCTTCTAACTAGAGTAGAAAGAGTTCGGCTTGAAATGTTCAGGTCCGATGCTTCGGCTCCGTTTCGAACCTCTCGAAAAGATCGATGAGCTCTTGCTTCGAGTGAACATCGAGCTTGGAATACAGTCGTGCCGTGTGGTATTTCACCGTGCTTGGCGCAATGAAAAGCTCATTTGCAATGAAGGGGGCGCTTCTTCCGGCAACCAGATACCTCATCACCTCGGCTTCCCTATCGGTGAGCTCGTACTGCCTCGAAACCGCTTTGCAACGGGAGAGGAGCGCCTCTTCGTGGCTGACGAATGCGGAGCGGTTCATAGCGTTCCAGAAACCGCGGGGGTTCTGTTCGTCGACGAGCAGCATCAACGACATAACCAGGATGTAGGCGATGGTCGTCGTCCCGATGGCGTAGCGAACATCGTCTGTCAGCGGCGAGCCGATGAGCGAGGGAGTGGTCAAGATTCCTGCCAGCACCCCGCTCATCATAATGACGCGGAGAAAGCCGATCGTGAACGCTGGTTTAGCTTCTTGCCGAATGGCCTCGAAAGCGAACGTCCACATCATGAGCTCTACGCAGCTATATCCCATGCTCACGAGGATGCCTCCAAAGTAGGGCAAGGAGCTGGCGAGAAAAGGCGTGGCCAAAAACGCGGCGATCATAAGAAGCAGGCCAGCGCGGTATACGATGCGGTACGATCGCCCGAAAAAGCCTGCTGCCAGAAGCACCATGAAAGCAACCGCTCCCCGGCCGATGATCTGAATTTGGGTGATGAGGTTGAAGTCAAGCCAAAAATCATGGTAGGAGCTTTGAAGGGAACCGAAGGCGAAGCTTGAAGCCAACAGCGCCAGCAGCAATCGCCAAAAGGTGCGAAGCTTTCGGCTTTTCTGACTGCCGCAAGTTTCTGTTTGTAGATCAGACACGTTTTGGGTCATGATCGCAAAGCAGAGGAGCCCAAAAGGCAGAAGGCAGCATGTGATCAGCAGCCTGCCGAACGTCTCGACATAGGAGAGGAGCACGGTCGCCGCACAGGCGATTGCAATCGAGCCGCACACTTTGAGGGCGGCTTTACCTTGCTCGTCTCGAGCCAAAAGCGTTCCCCAGAATAAGGGAAGCGCTCCCATCGCAACGCCCAGCATAAGGCTCGCGGCAAAGAACAGGATGCCGCTTCCCTGTTTTATGCTGAAAAACGACAGGATGGTGCCGCAGGTTCCTATGCCCGCCACGAGCGCAAACGCCTTCTCCTTTGCAAACAAATGCGGAGCGGTCCTGGAAACCGCCATGCATATGCAGGTAATCGCGATGGCTGCCACCTGCGCGACGATGTGCGATTCGGAGGCGACGCGTGCGACGTCTGGGAATGAGCCGAACAGAACCGTTGTGAAGAACGCCGAGTCAATCCAAGCCCAATAGGAGCCAAACCCGAGCGAAGCGAGCCAAAAGCGGAGCCCGAGATCGGAAAAACCGAGGCGTCGAGTCGTGCGAACCATGAGTCCCTCACTCTCAACCGGTATGCGATGCATCTTGCGTCGGCCTTGCTTGGTAGATTATAGCAATGGCCGGTGCCCCCGGGACGTGTCGCGGGGGCACCGAGGAGGGAGGGATTGCGTCCGCTACTTGAAGGAGTCCGTTGCTATGTCGCGTCCCGTCAAGTAGCCGAAGGTTATGCAGGTTGCGCCGAGGTTGTTGCCTTCCACCATGAAATTGTACGTATTGGCATAATAGTCGCCTACCATGGTTCCAACATTGTACAAGCCGGGAATTGGCTCGTCGTTCTCGTCGCATACCTGTAGGTTTACGTTGGTTCGCAGCCCTCCAAGCACCGTGAGGAATTCCGGCTTCCCGCCGACGGCACCGTAGAAAGGGCCCTCCGTTATCCCTATCAAATGCTCCGCCTTCTTGTGGAAATCTTCGTCATGGCCTTGGGCGCAGAGCTCGTTATAGCGGCGTATCGAATCTATCGCCGCGTCTTTCGGCAACCCTAGCTGCTCGACGACTTCTTCGATGGTTTCGCCCTTCACGACGGTTTGAGGAAGCGGTCCGATGGCTCCCGCGTCCCACTGCTCGATAACCGCTTCGGGGGAGAGGGGCTCGTCTTTGCCCTCTATCATCCCGGTGGCATACCAGGGAGCGGCGTCTGCTGCGTAGTTCGTCCCCCAGATGGCGTAGGATAGCATGCCGGGTTGATGGCGTTGAGCGAGATTTGCAAACACTCCGTTCGCGTCTTCGTTGCTATAGCGCTCGCCGTTTTTGTTGAGAAGAAGCCCGCGGTGCGCGCCCATCGTGCGGTTTGCCGGCCCCGATGTGCCCACGGCGAGGGTCATCGGTGCGTTCGGGTATGTGCGCTGCCATGCAGCACCGGCCCACAACCCCATTTTGTGTCCGTCGCCACGATACAGGCCGCCCCAGGTGAATCCGACGTTGTAGTCGTTCTTCTCGCCGGCTTCGGGGTTGAGAAGATCGATAATTCCCGGGCAGTAGCATCGCATCATGTCTTTGTCGGCCGAGAAGTCGCCGGTGGCGAGAACGATGCCCTTTGCCCCCACGTAACGCACGTACTCTTCTTTCGATCCGACCGGATGAGCGAGAAGTCCCGTGACCCTTCCGTTTTCGTCCTTCTCCAGCTGCTCGCCCACCATCTCGTAAACAAGCTGGGCGCCTAAGCTCTTTGCACGCTGGGCGAGGGTGTCGACGAGAAGCTGCTGGCCGGCGCCGGCGCTGGTGATGACTTCGTTGACCCAGGAATGCGAAGCCACGGGACAGAACATGGGATCGTCTTTCTTCAGCTGCGGAGATGCTTCAAGCACAGTATCGTAACCGGCCTCCGCCATGATGTCGATGATCCAGTTCATGGCTTCCTCGCTGTTGTTTGCGAATTTCCACCATTTTTCCTGGTCGATGGGGGGTGCGGACGTTTTTCCGGACGGCCTAGGCGGCCAGCCCCAGCCGCCTCCTGCGGCCGGCTATCGTATCGTACACCTTGCGCCCTCCCTCGTCGAACGCCTTCAGCCTCCCCTCCCGGTACC
>NZ_PPEL01000051.1 GCF_002899695.1 Rubneribacter badeniensis | reverse complement strand
CTGGTACCGGGAGGGGAGGCTGAAGGCGTTCGACGAGGGAGGGCGCAAGGTGTACGATACGATAGCCGGCCGCAGGAGGCGGCTGGGGCTGGCCGCCTAGGCCGTCCGGAAAAACGTCCGCACCCCCTTACTCGATTCTTTACCGCAGAATGCGCGAACAAGGCCGAACCGTCGGACAACGGTACAATATCGGAAAATTTCTGCGATTCTATTACCGTAGTCGTCCGAGGAGCCCGCTCAGCGCTACCACAGCTGTCCGACGAACCCGCTCAGCGCTGCCACAGCTGTCCGGCAAGTCCGACCGACACCATCACAGCCGCCCGACGAACCCGCCCGACGCCGCTTCAACCGTCCGGCGAGCTCGCTCGACACCGCCTTAGCAGCCCAGCAAGCCCGCCCGGCACCGACCTAGCAGCTCGGCAGGCCCGCCCGGCGCCGCCGCAGCCGCTTGGCAAACGCACTTAAGGCACACGAGAGCCAGACGTCCACCTTGCGGCGAAACCAGCATCGCCCATCCGATCGCGCCGCCGCCTAGCCGCGCCGCCGCAAGTCGCCATCCATCGCCCGAACGCGCCCCACGCACCCGGACGCCGTCGCCCAGCGCCCATCGCCCGAGCGCGCAGTCGCGTCGCGCCGCCCCGGACGACCTCGCCGGGGCGGCGATCGGCGCACCGCCCTAGCCGCGCACCTCGGCACCGGTGGCGGCGCACACCTTCTTCACAAGGCGCTCGTGGGCCTTGTCGACCTCCTCGCTCGTGAGCGTGCGGTCGGCGGTGCGGTACGTCAGCGCGAAGGCCATCGATTTCTTGTCGGCACCGACGCGCTCCTCGTCGCGGTACACGTCGAACAGGCGCGCGTCTTCGAGCAGCTTCCCGCCGGCCGAGCTCATGCATTGCATGAGCTTCTCGCAGGTGACGGCCTCGTCCACCACGAACGCCACGTCCATGGACACCGCAGGGAAGGTGGGCACGTCCACATAGTCGCGCGCGGGGCGGGCGGCTTTCACGAGCGCGTCCACGTCGAGCTCGAACGCCACGACCGGCGCTTCGGCCTGGTACGCATCCACTGCGAGCGGATGCAGCTCGCCCACCCAGCCGAGTTCGGTGCCGCCTGACAGCACTACAGCTGCGCGACCCGGCTGCAGATGCGGCGCCTCGTCGGCTGAAAGCGCCTTGAAGCGCAGCTTCGGCAGCGCCAGCTCGCGCGCAAGGCTCTCCACCACGCCTTTGCCGTCGAAGAAGTCGAAGGCGGCGGGCGCGTCGTTCCAGCCGGCCTCGCGCATGGTGCCGGCCAACACGCCGGCCACCTTGCGCTTCTCCTTCGGCTGCTTTTTGCCCTCGTGCGCGTAGAACACCACGCCCGTCTCGTAAAGCTGGACGTTCTTCACGCCGCGGCTCTGGTTGTAGGCGACGCTGCGCAGAAGGCCCGGGATGATGCTCTGGCGCATGACGGACTGGTCGGCGTTGAGCGGGTTGATGAGCTCCACCGGCTCGCCCAAGCCCTCGGCGGGCATGCGCAGACGCTCAAGGTCGCCCGGTTCGGCGAACGAGTAGGTCATCGTCTCGTTGAGGCCGCTCGCGCGCAAGGTGCGGTTGATCGCGTCCATCACATGCTCGGCGCGCGTGCGCGTGCCCACGCGGCCCGGGCCGCCGGGCAACGTGGCCGGAATGCGGTCCATGCCCCAGAGGCGCAGCACTTCCTCGTACAGGTCGATCTCGCGCTCGAGATCGGGACGGAACGTGGGCGCGACGACGGACAGCGCATCGGCATCGGATGCCGCGTCGGCGACCTCGCAGCCAAGGCGCGCAAGGGCGTCCTCGACGAAGTCGCGCGAGATGTCGGCGCCCATCATGGCGCAGAAGCGCGGCATGCGGAAGCGCAAAGCGCGCGGCTCGGACACGAGCGGCCACGCGTCCACGATGCCGGCGTCGTTGCCGGCGGCGGCGCTCACCGTGCCGCCGGCCACCTCCACGATGAGGGCGGCTGCCGCAGCCGAGCGCGCCTCGATGCCGTGGTCGTCCACGCCGCGCTCGTAGCGCAGGGAGCTCTCGGAGATGAGGCCGAGGTTGCGGCTCGTGCGGCTCGTGCGGCCTGCCTCGAACGTGGCGGCCTCCAAAAGGATGTTCACCGTGTCGTCCGTGACCTCGGTGTCGAGCCCGCCCATCACGCCGGCGAGCGCCACCGCGCCCTGCTCGGGCGTGGCGATGACGGTCATGTCGGAGGTGAGCGCGCGCTCCTCTCCGTCGAGCGTGGTCAAGCGCTCGCCGTCCTCCGCGGCGCGGATGACGACGCGCGCCCGCCCATCCTCGCCCGCAAGCTTGTCCAAGTCGAAGGCGTGCAGCGGCTGGCCGAACAAAAACAGGATGTAGTTCGTCACGTCCACGACGTTGTTGATGGAGCGCTGGCCGATGGCCGCCAAGCGTTCGACCATCCAGTCGGGGCTCGGCCCCACCTTGCACCCGCGGATCACGCGCGCGGTGTAGCGCGGGCAGCGCGTCGGATCGTCGATGGTCACGCTCACCGCCTCGTCCACCGGCGCGCCGTCGGCAGCGGGAGCCAGCTTCGCGGCCATCTCGGCCAGCGGGTTCGTCCAGTCGCGCTGGCACATGGCGCCCACCTCGCGCGCGAAGCCCACGATGGAGAGGCAGTCGGGGCGGTTCGGCGTGATCTCGAGGTCGAGCACCGTGTCGGAGAGCTTCGCGTAGTCGGCGATGGGCATGCCCACCGGCGCATCCTCCGGCAGCACCCAGATGCCCTCGTGATCGGCTCCCATGCCCAGCTCGCGCTTCGAGCAGCACATGCCGCAGCTCGCAATACCGCGCAGCTTCGACTTCTTGATCTTGAAGTCTCCGGGCAAAACCGCGCCCACGGTGGCCACCGGCACCTTGATGTCCGCGGCGATGTTCGGCGCGCCGCACACGATCTGCACCGGCTCGCCCGCGCCCACGTCCACCGTGACCACGTGCATGTGATCGCTGTCGGGATGCGGTTCGCACGTCTCCACATGCCCGATCACCACGCCGTCGAGCGCCGCGCCCGTCTTCTCAACGCCCTCCACGCCCGTGCCCGTCAAGTCGAGCCGGTCGCAGAACGCCTTCGTGTCGGCAGGCACGTCCACATACTCGGACAACCATTTGAGAGATACTTTCATGTTGTTCTTCCTTCTATTTATAAGCCGCCTGCAGTGCAACCCAAAACGTCGTCATTTGGAAAGACACCCAGCAAAAGCGGCAACATCGATCTTGCGAAGGGCGCTCGGCGGCGTCCACCAAGCGAGTTCCGCACGAGCCGGACAGCCCAGTGGGCTGTCCGTGCGAGCAGGATGTCCGAGCGACTGGACGTCGCCGAGCGCCCTGCCACGCGCCCTAAAACTGCCGCAAGAAGCGCATGTCGCCTTCGAGCAGCATCCGCAGGTCGGGGACGTTGTACTTCAGGCAGGCGATGCGCTCCACACCCATGCCGAACGCGAAGCCGGAGTACTCCTCCGGGTCGATGCCCGACATGGCGAGCACGTTGGGATCCACCATGCCGCAGCCAAGGATCTCCAGCCAGCCCGTGTTCTTGCACATGCGGCAGCCTTCGCCGTGGCAGATGCCGCAGCTCACGTCCACCTCGGCAGACGGCTCCGTGAACGGGAAGAAGTGCGCGCGGAACCGCGTCTTGCGCTCCGGACCGAACACCTGCTTGCACAGGTAGTCCATCGTGCCCTTCAGGTCGCCGAACGTGATGCCGCGATCCACCACCAAGCCCTCGATCTGGTGGAACTGCGGCAGGTGGGACGGGTCGGCCACGTCGCGGCGGTACACCTTGCCCGGAGCGATCACGTAGATGGGCAGCTTTCGGTCCTCCATCGCGTGCACCTGCACGCCGGAAGTCTGCGTGCGCAAAAGCACGTCGGACTCGCCGCGCACGTTGCATGCGGCCCCGGAGCGATCCACCACATAGAACGTGTCGGCCAAACCGCGGCTGGGATGGTCGGCCGGAGCGTTCAGCGCCTCGAAGTTGTAATAGCACGTCTCCACCTCGGGGCCCTGCGCCACCGAGTAGCCCAAGCCCAGGAAGATCTCGGATATCTCGTCGATGATGCCGTTGATGAGGTGGCGCGTGCCGATCTGCTGGGCACGACCCGGCAGCGTCACGTCAACGGCCGCCGCGTCGATGGCCGCGGCCAGCTCGGCAGCCTCGAGCGCCGTCTTGCGCTCGGCAAGCGCCGCCTCCACCTCCACGCGCACCTCGTTCACAGCCTTGCCCACCTGGGCGCGCTCCTCCTTGGGCACCTGCCCCATGCTGCGCAGGTAGCCTGTGAGCGTGCCGGATTTGCCCAGCACGGCCACGCGCACCTGGTCGAGCGCGGCGGTGTCGCCCGCCTGCGCGATGGCGGCCAGCGTCTGCTCGCGCAGCGCCGCCACGTCCTCCACGATTGCCATACGCCCTTCTTCCCTTTCCGTCTCTTTCCGCACGGCGGGCCGCGCCTCGCCGCAAAAAAAGAGCCTTCTCGCGTCCTTGCCTGTTGGGAAACGGACGTTCCCCGGATCCAAGGACGAGAGAAGGCTCTCGCGGTACCACCTCGGTTGACGGCTTCGATCGCATCGCGTCTGCCCCGGCGCGCACGCCGAAGCCCCGCATCGCAATCGTCGAGCCGTCCGCTCGTTTTCGCTCTGTGACGGGAGCGCCCGGCGCGGCCTACTGGACGTCCGCGCTCGCGCGCCCCGCGTTCAGCCCCGCAGCTCGGAAGGGAATCGTCGCGCGTGCCGTCCGGGCCCTTTCAGCTGGGAAAGCCCGTCTCTGGAGGCGGCAACCGTGCGCGACGCCGTCTTCGTCGTCGCATGTAACGAGTTAGTATAGCGCATTCCGGACGCTTGCGCGAGAATCGCGGGAACACCTCGCGCGCCCATGGCGCTGCGGTGCTCAGGACACAGAAACGGAGAGAGGACGCCGCTTCGCCCCGGTTCCCAACCCAGGTGGCGCGCGCCTCTCCATGAGCTCAAGCGCGCCCCACGAGAACCGCGTCGGAAAGCTACAGGAAGCGATACTGCACGGTGCGCAGACCCCATTCGGTGCAGGAGGAGTAGCCGAACGCCTTCCACACGCCGGGCTGCAAATCGAGGGAGCGGCTGCCGCCGCCCATGTAGCCGCAATCGTTCACGATGGCGAACACGGTGATGCCGTTGTAGGATATCTCGACCGTTCGGCCATAATACTGCCAATAACGATCCCATGCCATGGGCACCGCCACGCCCATCGACCAGTCGTCGCACACATCCCCCGTGGCCGTGACGCCGGGATTAGGGGTGTAGGGATCGGTGGAGCCGCCGTACGCCGAGGCGATTCCGGTCGACCAGCCCGCGCCCGCGCTCGGTCCGGTGTTGTTGCCGGAGGACGAGCCGCCCGTGCCCGCATCGTCCCCCTCGCCGGCATCGGGCTGCGGGGCGGGATCGGGCTTCACCTCCTGCTGCTGGTCGCCGGGACGCATCGTGTTCGTGTTCGCCTCCTCGACGGCCACCGGCTCGCTCAACTCGCCGGCGGCAGCGGCTTCCTCGGCCTTGCGCTTGAGCTCTTCGAGGCGGGAGGCCTGGTCGCTGCGCTCGCTCTGGGCGCTTTGCAGCTGCGTCGAAGCCTCGGCCGCCGCCTGCTCGGCCTCGGCGCGCTTTTGCTCAAGCTCGGCCAACTTCGCATCCTGAGCGTCTTTTTGGCTGTTCAGCTCGGCCACGAGGGCGTCGAAGCGCGCGGAGCGCTCCTTCTGGGCGGCCACTTCGTCGGCTTGGTAGCGCATGATGCTGTCAAGGTAGGCGAGGTTGCGCAACAGCTCGCCGAAGTCGGACGATTCGAAGAGCAGCGAAAGCACCGATTCGGCTGCGCCGCCGTTGGCGTACTCGTAGGCGGCGCTCTTCGCCAAGGCGTTGCGCCCCTCCACCACGGCGGCCTGCGCCTCCATGGCCTGGGCCGCCGTCTCGTCGATACGCGCTTGAAGCTCGGCGATCTCCTGCTCGAGCGCCTCGTAGTCGGAGGCGATGGACGCCGCACGCCCCTCTGCGTCGTCAAGCGTCGATTGCGCATCGTCCACGGCGGATTGCGCCTCGTCAAGAGCTTCCTGCGCCTCGTCGGCGGCCTGCTGGGCCGCTTCGGCCTCGCCAGCCTCCGCAGCAGGGGCCTCGTCGGCCCACGCGCTGCGGCCCGGATCGGCAAAAGCCGCAGGAAGCGCCAGGCCGAGGGCGACCAGGCATGCGAGCGCGCCCCGCGCAACCGCGCGGGCCCTTCGGCTCGTCGGCATCGTGCGAACCATCATGCAACCTCGCTTTCGATCAGCAGCCGATCGCGCGCGGCATCGAGCGCCGCCGCGAGATCGACGATAAGATGCTCGTTGTCGGTGAAGTACTCGTCATCGTAGTCGGCATCGGACATGATGGCCACCACGTACGCGCCGTCGTCGTCCACCACCAGGCCCGCATCGTTGAGCGCGGCCGTGCTGTATCCGGGGAAGTCCACCTCGTAGCCCGGTTTCGAGAGCACCGTGCAATCCACACCGAGCGCCTCGCGCAGAAACGAGGCGTGCGTGCGCTCGAGCAGGCCCCGGCACCACGCTGCGTTCGGATCGTCGCCCATGAGGAAGGCTCCTGTGTTGAGCCATAGCTTCGCCAGATCGCGTGGCGTGTACGAGGGATACCACTCGCCGAGCCACGCCGCCGCGTCCACATCGGCCTGAGCGCACCATGCTTCGAAGCCGGCGGCCTCGAAGCGCTCGCGCAGAAGCGCGTAGCCGGTGTTGTCCGAGTAGACGAGGGTGTTCTCGAGCACGGTGCGCAGGTCGTAACAGGTAAGGTCGTCCTCGGCCATGATGCCCGTGCCCTCCATGACCAAATCCTCTTCAACCTCGTCATCGAGCGAGGCCGCGCCGCTGGCCACGGCGTCTTGCAACACGTACGAAGCGAACGGAGCCTTGACGGTGCTCGCGCAGAAGTACAGGCCATCGGCGTTGTAGCCAAGACCGCGCTGCGAGGCCAGATCGTACACGACGAACCCCACGCTGCAGCCCGCGTCGGCAAAAGCGGCGATGGCGGCCTCCACATCGGCGGCCTCGTCGGAGCCGAGCACGCGCGAAGTGCCGTCGGAAGCGTCGAACAGGTTGAGTTCGTTCGTGGACGAAGCGCCGTTGAGCGCCGAACGCGCCTCGGCGGCCACGGCGAGAGGATCGGGAACGGACGCATCCGGCAGGGAAGACGGCTCGGCCTGCTCCTCAAGCTGGACGGCCTCTGCCTCGTCGAGCCCGACCGCCGCCGTCGCGACGTCCTCTGCGACAGAGGTCGGCGAAGAGGGCGGGACGGGCGTTTCGGGAGTGGGAGACAGCGCAAGCGCAGCGCCGATCACGCCCGAAAGCGCGAGCACGCCGGCAACCGCCGCGGCGGCAGCTTTCGCCGGCAAAGGCGCTTTCCGCACCATTCTCGCTATGTCATCCCAGTTCATCGCCATATTCGTCTCCCGGCGCACGCGCCGTTGCCAGCGTTTCCCCGGCGCGCGAAGCGCCCTGCCTAGGAAGTATTCCCCATCAAGCGCCAGGCGGCAAGTGCGCGCCGGACAATCAACATAGGAGGGCCACGGGTTTTACGGCCGGTTTTCGCCTCCGCTGCCGAAGCGTTCGCAGACGCTTCGGAGGAGATGCGCGCCGCTTCGGAGCCGCGAATGCGAGGATGTGCGGATGTGCGGCGATTCCGCAGACGCGCCTGGTCAGCCCCCTCCCCTGCGCTCTGCGTTCGCACCAGCGGATCGCCTTGCGCCGCCCAAACCCGCCATCCCGCCACGCGACGACGCGCCGCCCTTTCGCCACCCTTTTGACAGCGTCCCCAACCTTTCACCATGCTTTCGTCACGCTCTCGTCACGCCCCTTTGTCACGCCGCGGGTCGCCGTGCGGGATTTCGGCCCGAAAATGGCCACGAAGCCGCGTTCTGGCACGGATCGGCCCCCTCGGGCGCGCGTCCGGAACTCGCGACCTGGCCTTTTGCCGGAAGCGCCCTCCGCGGGGGCTCCCGGACCCCGCCTTTTCGTGCCAGAACGCGGTTCCGTGGCCATTTTCGGGCCTTTTTCGCGCACGGGACAAGATCGGCAGCTAAGCGACGCGCCGAAACGCAAACTCCAACCCGCCGAACCCCCGCCGCCCCGACCCGACGGACCGCCTATGCCGATCTCGCTTTGGCAGTGAGAACCCCTTCCCGCGGCAAATCGTATCCTCCGACCAATTTGCGGCCCTTAACTGATTCCTCCGGCCGACACACATCCCCCAGCCAACAAGGGAAGGGGCAAGAGGACAACAAGCGCGAAGAACGGCGAAGGGGGAAGGAAGGAGAGGGAGGACCGGTCGGGCGTGACCAGTTGGCCAGTCAGGAGATGGGCAAGCGTTTCTTTTTCGGACATGAGCCAGCTTTCCCGCGAAAAGGGTCGATCTCTTCGCCCCTCAACAGGAAATTGCCCGCTTTTCCCGATGGCGGGGTTGCCAGCAGCGGGGGCGCGGGGCACCATAGGCGCAGCAAGAGCCGCAATGCAACCGCCGCGCGAAGGAGCCGCCGTGAACATCGTCTGCCTCGACCTCGAAGGGGTGCTGGTACCCGAGATTTGGATCGCGTTCGCCGAGGAAAGCGGCATCCCCGCGCTTTCACGCACCACGCGCGACGAGCCCGATTACGACAAGCTCATGGCCTACCGGCTGGGCATCCTGCGCGAGCACGGTTTGGGGCTGACGGAGATCCAGCAGGTCATCGCCGGTATCGAGCCGCTGCCGGGTGCGCACGAATTTCTGAACGACTTGCGCAAGCGGACGCAGGTCGTCATCATCAGCGACACGTTCACCCAGTTCGCACGCCCCCTTATGGAGAAGCTGGGCTGGCCGACGCTCTTCTGCAACGAGCTGGAAGTGAATGCCGACGGCACCGTGACGGGCTGGCGCATGCGCACGCCGAACTCGAAGCTGGACACCGTGTGCGCGCTGCAATCGGCCGGCTGCCAGACCATCGCCGCAGGCGACAGCCACAACGACCTCGCCATGATCCGCGCCAGCAAGGCCGGCTTCCTCTTCCGCAGCACCGAGGCCATCAAGGCCGAGAATCCCGACCTGCCCGCGTTCGACCGCTACGATGATCTGCTGACCGCCATCGAAGCGGCCTTGGAAGCGTAGCGCGCGCCGCGATGCGCCGTTGGGGAACCTACCGTGGATAACGTCACCGCCCGCGCGCTCTGCGCCGTGAACAAGCGCTTCTATCAGCGTCAATGCGCGTCGTTTTCCACCACGCGCACCACGCCATGGGAGGGGTGGCAGCTTTGTTTGGAGTGGGCACGGAAGGCGCGGCGGGCAGAAGGCACGCAGACGGGCGACAATGCGGGCGCAAGAGCCGCGCACGGAGACGAGAACACGGCTGCAGGAATCGCGCGCGAGAACGGAAACGCAGGCCCACAGATCGCACGCAGGAGCGAAGACGCAGGTGCGAGAGCCGCGCAAGAAGGCAGAAACACGGACGCGGAGGACGCGGACGGAAAAGGAAACGCAGACGCGAGAGCCGCGCGCGGAGACGGGAGCGCAAAGGTAGATATCGCGCGCGGAAACGAAGGCGCAGGGGCAGGAGCCGAGCACGAGAGCGAAAACGCGGACGAACAGAGCGACATGCGAAGACGGCAAGGGGACGCAGACGCGAAAACCCTGCGGTCGGAGCATGCGCGACCTGCGCTTTCCGTACTCGACCTCGCATGCGGAAACCTGCGCTTCGAGGCGTTTTTGGCAAAGGAGCTGGCCGACACCGACTTGGCGTTCCACACGGCAGACGACTGCGACGCGCTGGTGAAGGGCGCGCCGTGGAGGCCGGACCCCGCCGATGGGGCCGCCCTCGGCAACCGGGCCGCCGGCTCTATCCGCTGGCATCACCAAAGCTTCGACGTGCTGGCGGCATTGGATGCCGAGGGGCGCAGCGACGGGGCGGCGTTGGATGCCGAAACACCCGGCGGCGGCCCCGCTCTGGCCGAAGCGCTGCAGACGCCCCGCTGCGATCTGGCAGTTTCATTCGGGTTCCTGCATCACATCCCGCTGCCGCGCTGGCGCGAAGAGGTGCTGGCGATGCTGGCGGCCAAGGTGCGGCCGGGCGGGTTCGTCATCGTGTCGCTTTGGCGCTTCTTGGAGAATCCCCTGCTGGCCCGTAAAGCGGAGGCCACGCACGAGCACGCGCTGGCCGAGCTGGGGCTGCCCCCGCTCGATGCCGGCGACCGTCTGCTGGGCTGGAGGGACGAGCCGGGGGCGTACCGCTACTGCCACAGCTTCACCGACGGCGAGATCGATGCGCTGGCGGCCTCCGTGGGCCACGCCGTCACCGAGGTGGCCCGCTTCCGCGCCGACGGCCGCGACGGCGCGCTTAACAGCTATTTGGTGCTGCAGGTAGAATAGGCAGTCGATGGAAGATATCTTGCTGGACATACTGGAAGAGCTGCGGCGGGAGCGCGACGTGCCGGATGCGCCCGCCGTGGACGGCAAGGCGGTGGCGCGCATCATCCGCAAGCGCAACGAGGGACGCGCGAGTGGCGACCACTTCGCCAAAAAGCACCTCTTCCCCTATTACCAACAGGTGAAACGCGACGACCCTGCCCGCTGGCGCAGCTGGGACATCGACGAGGCGCTGGAAGCGCGCCTCGTGCGGCTTCTGCGCGTGAAGCCGCGACGCACGGCGTCGGGCGTGGCCACCATCACCGTGCTCACGAAGCCGTGGCCGTGCGCCAGCAACTGCCTGTACTGCCCGAACGACCTGCGCATGCCGAAAAGCTATCTGGCCGACGAGCCCACGTGCCAGCGCGCCGAGCGCGTGTTCTTCGACCCGTATCTGCAGGTGGCGGCGCGGCTGCGCACGCTCGAGCAGATGGGCCACATCACCGACAAGGTGGAGCTCATCGTGCTGGGCGGCACATGGAGCGACTACCCCGAGGGCTATCGCATCTGGTTCGCAAGCGAGCTGTTCCGCGCGCTGAACGAGGCGGGCGAGTGCGACGAGGAGCAGCGGCGAGCGCGCATGGAGGCTCGCCGCGCGCGTTATCGGGAAGCCGGCATCCCCGAAACGCGCGAGGAGGCCGCGGCGTTCGCCGTCGACGCGCAGCGGCAGGTGAACGCCAGCGCGCTGCGCTACAACGACGCGATGGCGTACCTGTACGGCCCCGGCAGCCCGTGGGAGCGCCTTGCCGCCGAGCAAACGACCGACCTCGCCGAGCTGGAACGCCAGCACGCCGCCAACGAGCGCGCGGCGCACCGCGTGGTGGGACTGGTGGTGGAAACGCGGCCCGACGCCGTCACGCCCGAGGCGCTGGCGGAGCTGCGGCGGCTCGGCTGCACGAAGGTGCAGATCGGCGTGCAAAGCCTCGATGAGCGCACCCTCTCGCTGAACGCGCGGTGCCTCTCCCCCGCGCGCATCGCGGAGGCGTTCGCGCTGCTGCGCCTGTTCGGCTTCAAAATCCACGCCCACTTCATGGCGAACCTCCTCGGTGCCACGCCCGCGGCCGACAAGCGCGACTACCGCCGCCTCGTCGCCGACCCGGCGTTTCTGCCCGACGAGGTGAAGCTGTACCCGTGCGCGCTCGTGGATGGAACGGGCCTGATGGCGCACTACCGCGACGGCAGCTGGCGGCCCTACACCGAAGAGGAGCTGCTTGACGTGCTGGTGGAGGACGCGGCCGCCACGCCGCCCTACACGCGCATCTCGCGCATGATCCGCGACATCTCATCGCACGACATCGTGGCGGGCAACAAGAAGGTGAACCTGCGCCAATTGGTTGAGCGGCGCGCGGAAGAGGCCGGCGTGCGCTTCGAGGAGATCCGCACGCGCGAGATCGGCACGGACGGAGCCGACGTGGGCGCGCTGGCGCTTTCCGTCGTGGCATACGAAACCGCGGTGGCAAGCGAGCGCTTCCTGCAATGGACCGCGCCGGACGGGCGCATCGCCGCGTTCCTGCGCCTGTCGCTGCCGTTCCCCTCATGCGTGGACGACCTGCGGGAGCGGTTCGCCGACTTCCCCATCGGCCCCGGCGAGGCCATGATCCGCGAGGTGCATGTGTACGGCGCCGTGGCCGGACTGCACCGCACAAGCGCCGGCGCCCAGCACCTCGGCTTGGGCAAACGGCTCATCGAGGCCGCATCCAGCATCGCCCGCGAGGACGGTTGCGAAGCCCTCAACGTGATCAGCGCCGTGGGCACCCGCGAGTACTACCGCGGCCTGGGCTTTCAGGACAAAGGGATGTACCAGCAGAAGACTCTGTAGCGCCCAACCCCTCGCTCCCCCGAGCCCGCTCCAACCGAGAAACGGTGCCGTCGCTCACAATAGTCCTCTTTTCGAGAAACAACTTTTAACCTGCTCCGGCAGCCATCCATTTTCAGAAAGAATAGCCACCTCTATAGCAAAGCGTTCAGCGAGATTCCATTTTGTTCGAACCCCTCCGATATCGAACGCCTTGATGCCACAACGGCGCAGCTCATTAGCCCTCAAAAAACTACGATACCCGCAATTGGAGAAAACAAAGACCACCGCACCATCGAGATCATGCGATGTCTCGTTCGTATCCCCCCCCCCAATGCATAGCGTTGGTCAGAGTACCTTTCTCGTATTCTTCCTTAGATCGAGCATCAAGCAGGCAGAACCTTTCTCCGCAAGAAGCCACCTTCCCCGCTTGGTCGAAACTCAAACCTGGAGCTATCTCCTCAGTTTTCATTTCCCTTTTTGCAAAAAATAATTTGATTTTCTGCCAAACATCAGCAAGTGTAGTTGCATCAGAAACCATACAGGCAAAGCAAATTGTCTCAATGATGAAAAAGGCAAGGTACATGAAGACGGCTATCACCCCGGTATAAGGAGAGCCGCTCAATTTCAGCAACGCAATAGAACCAGCCATAAAAGTGAATGCCACAACAACAGAACCCGATTGCTTTACGGAGTTGGGAATAAACAGACCCGTCGTTCTTCGAGCATGAGCCTTGATGATCCTCCTTCCCTCTTCAAAAGCAAGATGAGAAAGCAAAGAGGTTCCCTTCAAATGTTTCTCGGCAAAATCAAGGTCAGCTTTGCAGCAAGTCGATTTGCGCTTTTGCATCGCATGGATACTCGGCAATATATTTTGCACAATGGACACCATCACAGCAATGAACAAAGCTGCAGCCATCGCCACAGCAACCACTCGCCCTTCATCTCCGAGAAAGGCACTTGGTAACGAAGATAGGAAGCCGAATACCACCTGAATTAAATCCATACGATCACTTTCTAATCGTCCAGACTGCCCTTCAGCTCTTCGGCAGCGCCAGAAATCTCCGCAGCAATAGAACGCGCCCGCCCCGAAGGTAGACCGGCGCGCGCGCCGACTGCCAGCAAGTCCTCGAGTTCGATGTTCCGGCCTTTGCCGTTCACCGTCGTGGCGTGTTCGCCGTTCATGCCGTCGTTGCGCGTGAGGTCGTACGCTGGGGAGAGCGTCCAAGCGCCGCGGGGCTCGTCGTAGAGGTACGAGAAATTCTTGGCGTGGTCGTCTCGGTTCCCCACGAATACGTTGAAGCACATCAGGCGATAAAGCCGCTCCACCTCGCTGAAATCATCCGTCAGCTTCAGCGTAAGCTTCATCAGCATGTCGTAGTCGAGATTCGGTATCCGATGCGACGTCTCCAAGAGCGCGCCGGCCGACGCCATATGGACTTTGGTCGTTCGCCCGTGCGCGTTCCGCACGCGGTCGAACCGCCGCACGCCGAAATACCCCTCGCATCGCTTCGAGGGAAACAGCCGCACCTCCGGCATGGCGATGCCGCACGCCTGGGCGGCCAGCGCTATGCGGTACTCCTCCAAGCCGATGGCGGGGCCGTCCACGGAGGCGGGGAACTTCACGATCCATTCCTCCCCGTCGATACGCGTCAGTATCTTCGGACGGGCGCCGCCCGAAGAGCCGCCCAGTGCGAAGAGGGCGTCAAGGTCCTCGGAGAAATCGGTGCGCAGCAGCCGCGCGCACTCCTCGGCAAGCTCATCGAGGTCGAGCGCGGAGCCGGCAAGCGGAACGTCCGTCGCCGGCTCGTATTCGAGCGCACCCATGCCGCTGCTCCCCACGAGGGAAAGTCGCGCGATGGGGCCGACCTCGTACGGGTCGATGCCCTGCGACCGCAGCAGCCGGTCAACCAGAAGCCGCCCCCATCCATCAGGCAAGCTGTCGTCGAACACGCCGAACACGCCGTCGAGCGGATGGCGGTCGGCGACGAACACCCTCTTTTCGAGCGGCAGACTCAAGGGGCTTATGCTGAAGCCGTCGCGCAGCCATTCGTCCTCGTACTCGAACGCCAGCACGCCGTCGCGCGTGGCGGCGAGGGTTCCGACGGAGCGGCCCGCGTAGAATACGTACACGGATTTGGAGGCGAGGCCCGCCCTGTCCAAGAACCTACGGGCAGCAAGCGAGGGCGGGTTTTTGGAAGCGGCGGCGGGCTTGGCGGGCGAGGTTACACCCAACATGGGTTCGGACTTACCGCTCATCAAGGACCTCCTGTATCGACGCATAGCCGCGCTTCGAGAACAGCGCGGCGAAATCTGCCTCGCAATCGAGCGCGATCGCCAGCTTGATGAGCGAGGCGAGCGCGATCTGATGCTCGCGCTCGAACCGTTTGAGCGACCCGAGGCTCACGCCCGACTTCCGCGCGAGCTGCGCCTGGGTGAGCCGCCGCTCCTTGCGCCGCGCGCGAACCCGCCCCGCCAACGCGGCGGCAATCTCCTCCGGCATCTGTTGATCAAGAAGAGTTATCATAGCTAATATTTTATCCAAATAGGGAAAATATTCAATATATGGCTTATATACGAGCTGCATTTGATGTCGTAAAGCCAATGGGAACCACCGCAGTCTCCGCGCCGCAAACCCCCTATTTGACCGCAATCGCAAGGCAGGAGCGGAAGCCCACGCGGCGCCACTCCACGCGGGAAAACCACGGGGAGAGGATGGCTCGCAGTTCGGATTCGCTGTAGATGCGCACGTCGCCCTCGAAGCTGTGCCTCATAAACGCGTTCATGAGCGCGCGGGCAGGCGCAGGCTGCCAGCAATCTCCGATGACGAAGGCACCGCCCGCCGCCAGCACACGCCATGCTTGGAATGCGGCACGATGCGGGTCGGGGTAATGATGGAATGAGTCGTTGCAGTACACGAGGTCGAACAACCCGTCCGAAAACGGAAGCCGCTCGCTGTCCGCGCACGCCAGCCGCGCACGACTGCCGAGGCGCGCCGCGGCGCGGGAGAGCATCCGCTCGGAGAGATCGACGCCAGAAAGCTCGCAGGAGGGAAACGCCTCCAGCACCTGCTGCGCCAGTGCGCCGGTGCCGCAGCCCATATCGAGGATGCGCAACGGACGCGAGAGGGCGTGCGGAGCGCGCGAATCGCACGAGGTGCCCGAATCGCCTAGGGCATGCGAATCGCGAGAATCGCACGAGGTGCCCGAATCTCCTAGGGCATGCGAATCGCACGGAAAATGCAGGGTGCGCAGGGAGCGCGAAACGTGCGGGATGTGCGGGATGTGCGCGGGATGCGAATCATATGGGATGCGCGTCGTCTGACGGCAGGGGGCGAAAGCATCGCCATCCGCGCCCGCGGCCAAGGCCGCAGCGCATTCCCGCAACGCCGACAGCACGTGCGGGTAGAGCGAGCGCGCATGGGCGCCCTTCATATCCTCGTCATAGGTGGCAGCTTGAAGGTCGAACGCCCGACGGGACTGCTCGCGCTTCCGCTGCGCCTCGCACGCGAAAGCGGAGCCCGCAGCACCTTCGTCTTTCGCACGTTTTCTCCCCTTGAACTCCCCCTCCCCTCCCTTTTCCTTTTCCACTTTTCTCCCTTCCCCTTTATCCTCTTCCTCTTTCTCTCCCTCCCGCTTTGTCTCGCCTTCCTTCCCTTCCCGCTTCGCCTCTTCCTCTCCCCCTTCCCGCTTTCTCCCTTTTCTCTCCTCCTCTCCCGCGCCTCTCTTCTTTTTCAAATCCTCCATTTTCCCCGCTCTCTCTTCCCTTCCCTCTCCCGTTTCTTCTCTCATTTCTCGCTCCTTTCATTGAACAATGTTTAATGACTTTGCCAAAAGAAAACCCCGGCACGCCGCGAAAAACGGCTGCGCGGGGCCGAGGCTTATGCGAAGGGCTACGGCGCGGGGCGCGTCTGCGACGCCAGCAGCACGTCGAGGTAGCCGCGCACGAGCGCGAGCTTCCGCCGATCGGGCGCATCGGGGGCGGTCATGATGCCCAACTGGCCGTTCAGGATGAAGTCCACCAGCACCTCGGGGCTTTCCACCGTCATGCCGCGGCGGCGCGCGTCGGCGTTTACGGCGGCCAGCACATGGGGGCGCAGCCGCTCGGACAGGGCGAAGAACAGCTGGCGATGGAACGCACGGCTGCCCTGCGCATGGAAGAATTCGTGATAGCGCAGGTTGCCCTCCTCTGCCGCAGCTGCGAACAGGGCATCCATCTTCTCGGCGAGCGTCAGGCGCGCATCGTCGAGGATGGGCAGGAACGCATCCGCGCACTCATGCGCATAGACGTCCAGCGCGACGGCGAACAGCTTCTGCTTGGAATCGAAATAGTGGTAGCACAGCCCCGCCGTGATGCCCGCGGCGCGCGAGATATCGCGCATCGACACCGCGTCGTAACCGCGCTCCGCGAACAGCCGCATGGCCGCATCGAGTATCTCCCGCCTCCGCTCCTCCGGATCCTTCACCGTGCGCGCCACGAAGCTCCTTTCGCCATCCGGTCATGCCGCGAAGCCCAGTATGCCCCTTCATTGAACGAATGTCAATAAAGGGGTGAGAGGTGCGCAGTAGAAGGGTGCATGGCAACCCCGCCCTCCGAAAGTCCGAAGGTACGCGCCATCGCGCCGATCGAGGGATGAGGAGCACGCGAAGAGAGGGAGAAGCACATGGCGAGGGAGGGGACACGTGGAGAGCGCAAAGAGAGAGAAGGGGGGGGGGTGGCGAGAAAGGAGGGCCGCACGGGGCGCGCATGATGAGCGAACGGGCAAGCAAGCAAGCGAGCGAGCGAGCGGAGGAGGCGCATAGCAAGAAGAAGGCACCGGAAGGACGTCCGCATGTGCGGCTCCTCGCCTTGCGCGGCGCGAAGAAGCGCCCGAAGACGCCGCCGCGTCGAAGAAGGAGGCGCATCGCGCTTCGGCGAAAAGGCTTTCCACGGGAGCGGCTTCCGACAGAAGGAAGTCCCCGACAGGAAAGGGACCTTCGGCGGGAAAGGGACCTTCGGCACAAGCGGAACCTTCAACCCTCGTCCGTTGCAGATGTTGCAACGTTTGCCCAAGCCTGACGGCATCGCAGCGGCGCATGCGCGTCGTGGTACCATAAAGCGCATGCAACTCCTCTGCCCTCGCATAAAAGGAACCGACACGGGCTCCCTTCCCGTCCTTGCCCGCACGCATCCGCACGCCGTGCGCACACCCGACCGCGCTGGCACGGCGCGGACGAACGCGACACGGGCCGCCCGCGCACCCGAGAGGCGCGATTCCGAAAAGCGCACGTCCGCAGAACTCATACTTGCAAGGAGCGCGCCCACGGGGTACGCCTCCGCAGAGCGCACATCCATGGGGCTGGCGCTTGCAGAACCCGCATCTGCGAGAAGCGCCCCTGCAGAGCGTGCGTCCGCAGGGCGCATCTCCGCGGAACACGCACTTGCGAAACGCACCTCCGCGGAGCTCGCCTTCGCAGAACGCACGCTCGCAAGGAACGCGCCCACGGGGTGCGCGCCCACAGAACGCACGTCCTCAAAGCGCCCGAAAAGCGCCGCCGACGCGGCGGCTCCTAGGCGCGATGTCGCGGAGAGGCGGTGACCCGTGCAGTCGCAGCGCCTGTTTGAAATCGTCTTTCTGCTGATGGAGCGCTCGCCGCGCACCACCGGCGAGCTGGCCGAGCGCCTCGAGGTGTCCACACGCACCGTGCGCCGCGACGTGGAGGCGCTTTCGGCGGCGGGCGTGCCCGTGTACACGACGCGCGGAAGGGGTGGCGGCGTTCGCCTCATGGACGGCTACGTGCTCGACCGGTCGCTCGTGACCGACGCCGACCAAGCCGAGATCCTCGCCGGGCTCGCGACGCTGCGCCAGACCGGCGCAACGGACGACGAGGGGCTGGCCGAGCGCATGGCGCGCCTCTTTCGCTGCGAGAACGCCGACTGGCTCGACATCGATTTCTCGTTTTGGGGCGCACCGCCCGCGCACCGGCGCACGTTCGATCTGGTGAGGCGCGCCATCGTGGAGCGAAGGCCGCTCACGTTTCGCTACTGCGACTCCTGCGAGCGCACGACACGGCGCACCGTGGAGCCGGCGAAGCTCGTGTACAAGGAGCGCTCGTGGTACGTCCGCGCCTGGTGCCGCGAGCGCGCGGATTGGCGCACGTTCAAGGTCATCCGCATGGAGGAGGGCTCCCTTGAGCTGGGCGAGGACACATTCGAGCCGCGTCCGCTGCCGCCCGACCTTGCGGATTCCCGCCCCACCGGACGCGAAGAGCGCCTCGTGCTGCTGTTCTCGGGCGACGAGGGCCGCGTGCGCGAGGAGTTCGACCCCGCCGCCATCGAGCGCCTTGGCGACGGCCGTCTGCGCGTGGAGCTGCACGCCGAGCCCACCGAGCGCGCACGCCGCCATCTGCTGTCGTTCGGCGCGAGCCTGTACGTGGAGGAGCCCGCGCACCTGCGGGCATGGCTGCGCAACGAAGCCGCCGCCCTCGTGCGGCGCTGCGAGGAGGGCTGGCAGAAATGACGACCCGTCGCGCGCTCTTCCAAAGGTTCGCGCACCGGCTGCATTACCTCGCGATCGAAAAAGAGCGGTGGTTTTCATAACCGGACATGCCCTGTCCAGTTACGTCCGGTATCGTGCCCTTCGTCAGCACATCGAGTGAAAGGACATGGGCCATGCAAAAGACACCGAGGGGAAGCGTCGTCGCCTACCTGCCCGAACGCTTCGCGGACTGGGAGGCGGGGCTTGCCTGCGCGGAGCTCAACAAACCGGATGCCGGATACCGCGTGCTCACGATGTCGGCCGACGGCACGCCGCGGCGCTCCATCGGCGGCTGGACGGTCGCTGCGGACCTCTCGCCCGACGAGCTGCCCGACAACGCGCGCCTGCTCATGCTCGTGGGCGGCGAAACATGGCTCGACGGCTCGAACGACGCCGCGCTGCGCGTCGTGGACGCATGCGTGGCGCGCGATGTGCCCGTGGCGGCCATCTGCGGCGCCTGCACGTTTTTGGCCCGGCACGGGTATCTGGACGCATGCGAGCACACGGGAAACGCCACCTTCGAGTTCGCCGAGCTCGCGCCCGCCTACCGAGGGCAGAAGCTCTTCCGCAGCACGCCAGCCGTGGACGGCGGGGCGTTCATCACCGCCAACGGCGCGGCAAGCGTGGAGTTCGCACGCCTTGTGCTGGCCCGTCTCGGCGTGAGGCCGTGGGGTGACGAACGCGCATGGTTCGCCGCGTTCAAGCGCGGGACGTTCGTGGAAGGGTGAGCGCGCGCAGCGACCACGCGCAAACGGACAAGGAACAAAGAGCAAGGAGCATTCCCATGACCGCCGCATTCGATTTCAAGAAGGAATACCGCGACCTCTACCTGCCGAAAACCACGCCCGCGCTGATCGACGTGGGTCCGATGACGTTTCTCGCCGCGGCGGGCGCGGGCGACCCGAACGAGGAGGAGGGCGCGTACGCAGCAGCACTCGAGGCGCTTTACGCCCTCTCGTTCACCATCAAGATGGCAAAGAAAGGCGACTGGCAGCCGGAAGGCTACTTCGATTACGTGGTGCCGCCGCTCGAAGGGCTGTGGTGGGGCGGCGGATTCGACGAAGCGCGCGCCGCGGACAAGGGCGCGCTTCGTTGGGTGTCGCTGATCCGCCAGCCGGATTTCGTCACACCCGAGGTGCTTGCCTGGGCCGCCGAGCGCGTGGCGGCAAAGAAGCCAGGGGCCGACGTGGGCCGCGTGCGCCTCGTGCGGTTCGCCGAGGGGCCGTGCGCCCAAATCATGCACAGAGGGCCGTACGACGACGAGCCCGCCACCGTCGTAGCGCTCGAGGCGTTCGTCGCCGCATCGGGGCGCGAGGACGACATCGCCGAGCCGACCAGCGACGAAGCGCTGCTCGACGCCCTCGACGCGCACGGCGGCGTGCCCGCCGTGCGGCTGCATCACGAGATATACCTGGGCGACCCCCGCCGCACGAAGCCGGAAAACCTCCGAACCGTGGTGCGCCACCCCGTTCGCCGCGCGTAAGGGAAGCGAGGTGCGGCTAATTCGACGCCAAGCCTCCGGCGAAGCGGACGCCAGGATCCGCCCGCTGATGCTCGATGTGGAATACGACCACGCGGCGACGAGCATCGTCTTTCGTATAGTACAAAGTGAACGGGGTATCAGGCACCGCGATGAAACGACACGGGAACGGAGGCCGCGCAGCTTCGTAGTGCGGATCGTACCTGTGACCGATGTCGGGAAACAGCGCGAGCGCACGGCGATACTCGTCGACCTTGTCGTACACGCGCTCACTCTCGATCTCGGCCATCATGAAATCAACCACAGAGCGCGTGTAGGCAACTTCATACTCGCCCATTTACGACCAGCCCTTGGCACGGCGAATCTCCCGATCCGCTTCTGACGCATTCACCGTATTGCCGTCGAGAACGTCTGCATAACCCCTCATCAAGCTACGATACGTGCGAAGCTCCTGTTCAAAAAGCTCGTTGCGAAACGACATGGCCTCGTCAAACGCCGACGCATCCATGACCACGACGCACGCCGCCCCATTGCGCGTCAGGTAAAGCGGCTCGCAGGTGTCTGCCAACTCCTCGATGAGCGCGTTCTGGTTTCGGTTGAACTCGGAGAGCGATCTGATAGCGGGCATCGATAACTCCTATCATGAAAATAACAGTATATTTGCAGTGAATTATCCATGCAAAGAGCGTACCCGTCAAGCGACTTCAGTTGGGAGAAGGGAAAGTACGAGAGAGGAGAGGATTCCGTCAGGGTCGTTGCCCATTTCCGCATCGCCTCCCCTTGCCGCGCGCCCACGTATAAGCGGTGGCCCACCCCCACCAGTTCCATCCAACTCGAAGGGACGCAGGGGTAACGAATGTGCCCGGAGAGCCTTTCTGCCCTTTTCGTCAAACCAATGCGGGCGCACAACCCTCAGCAAGAAACCAGACGCCTCCTCGGTGGACGAATCGCTCTTGAAATCCAACCTCCGGAGTTGCATCCTCGACACACCGAGCGGTTCGCTCTATCCAAGATTGCGCAACCGTTTAGATTTGCCGAAATCGCCCACACTTCGCCCCTTGCGGAAGGCCCGCGCCAAGCAGACCGCCCGAACATCGCATGCCCGACAACTCCGCGGGAAGGCCCATCGCAGCTCCGCAAAAGCCCGCCGCCAACCAACGAACCCAAGGCCGTACCCGACAACCTCGCGGGAAAACCCTCGCGTACAAGCCCGATGACCTTGCGGGAGAACCCCCTCCCCCGCTTCCAAGCCCGCGCGGTCCCGCAAGAGGCTCCCCCGCCGCAAACCCATGCGGCTCCACGGAAGCCCTCCGCGCCTAGCAGCCTCGCGCGCGAGAACTTAGCGCGGCCTCAGCGGCCGCGGTGCTTCCGTTTGCGCTTCTGTTGCTTGAGAGCGAAACGGCGCGCGGCCTCGTCGCGACGCGCGTTGCGAGCGGCGGCCTTGCGCTCGTGCTTGCGCGCCTCGTAGGCAGCGGCCAAGACGCGCTGGGCCTTCGTGCCCGCGCCGGCAGCCTCCACGAGCTTGCGCGCCTCGCGCTGGCGGCGCTTGGGGTTCGCATGCCCCGGATAAGCGGCGAAGCGCCCACCCGCGTCCCCGGATCCCGATGCAGGCGCAACCGCGAACGCGGACCCCGGCCCAACCCCGGGCGCAACCGCATACGCGAACGGCAGCGTCGCCCAACGCTCGCAGACAAACGCAAGGATCTCGGAATCGGTGGGTTCGGCGGCGCCGAACACGACGCGGCACACTCCGTAGCGCCCGCCTTCGGCGCGCTCGCAGACGCCTACCCAGAATTGGCCGTCGTGATAGACGGTCAGGGTGGATGACACGCTGATCTTCCGCATGGGGTCCTCCTTTATGTCGCAAACCATGCGGAGAAGGGACAACCAAGGAGGCAGGTTACTGACGGCGGATCGAAAAGCCCCGAGCGTCCGCATGCGGAACGGAGCGGCGCGCCGCACCCCGACTACCCGACGGGGTCGTGTTTTTATCTCCGCAGCGCATGATAGCGCGAAACGGACGACATGGAAAACGCCCCGCTCGCCCGCCTTTTCGAAATCGCAGCACCCGCCTTCCCAAAAGCGAAAGAAGCTCGCCCTCCCCTTCGCATAGCCCCCGCCGTCCGAAGCCCACCCGAGACGCCCGCGCGTCCATGCAACTGGCTTGGCTCTCCGTGCAACTGAGCGCGGACGGGGTTGCGAAAGCGCAGGGGATTCGCGCATACTGGCGGCATCGGGCGAACGCATCAGGCGGTGTTGACGCCATCGGCCAGCCCGCCAACGCCCCCGCCGCCCGAAAGCCGCCGAACGCCCCGACCCCGAC
>NZ_PPEL01000050.1 GCF_002899695.1 Rubneribacter badeniensis | reverse complement strand
AGTACGTGGCCGAGAGCGAGTGGGGCTCGAGGCGCTATCTGGACGTGACTCTGCTGGAGGGGTAGCCGCACCGGACGGCGGGCTTATGAGGCTGTCGGAAAAGTGCGCAAGATTCTTGACGGTACCTTTGCGGGATTCCCCCAAAATGTGGGTATATCAGAATATTGTTGGTAGACTTATTGTGGATTCATGCCGTAAGGCCGATGGGGTGGTAGTTCAAACGCATTGGCTGGCGCGTCGCTTGTCGGAGCGTTGCGGTGTTGAATCTTCAAGGATATCCGTTGAGTCGGTAGGCGAAGAGATCGTCGCTCGGTCTCGTAGACTTAAAACCTCGGTTTTTACCTTTGTATACCCTGCGTCTGCTGAGCCCTTCAAGAACCACCAAGTGGTTGTCGATGCTTGCCGTTTGCTCAAGTCGCAAAAGGTTGGCGGATTTAAAGTTGTTTTTACACTCGATGGAACAGAGAACGCGCTCTCTGAGCGCCTTCGAGAACAATGCAGATTAGAATCCCTGCCTATTGAGTTTGCCGGCTGGATGGAAAAAGAAGAAATCGCGCATATGTATGCTTCGGCCAGCTGTTTGTTGTTTCCCTCAAAACTGGAGTCATGGGGTTTGCCTTTGAGCGAAGCGAAAGAGTACTCTCTGCCGATCATTGCGTCGGATCTTGAATACGCTCATGAAACGATCGGGGAATATGAGAGGGTTCGTTATTTCGCGCCGGACGATGTCGATGCGCTTTTTTCGGCGATGAGCGAGGAAATAGCTGGATGATGGGGTTTTTGCTGACTGCGGCATCGATTGCCGCTGGTTTGATCAAGCGCAACTCAAAGGTCGTCGCTTTCATCGTCCTCGTTGTCATGTGGATTTTGATGGGTTGCAATACATACAACGACGACTACGACGGTAGTGAGTTCGTGTTCGAGAATTACTCAGTTCAGATTGCAGGAGCGGGTCAGACATTCGGCTATCAACTTTTAATCGCCGCTGCTCATACGATAGGCCTTTCGTACTTGCAGTTTCGCATGATTCTGAGCATCATCGGATTATTGTGTGTATTTGCTTTTATAAATAGGTATACAGGATACGTTGCTTTTGTATTGGTGATGTATATAATCTGTCCCTTTTTCTATGATATTGTTCAATTCCGCTTTTTCTTGGCCAGCTCTATTGCGATTTTTGGGTTGATATTCCTGATAGAAAAGCGTAGATTTGGAACTCTACTTTTCGTCGTGTTTGCATGCGTTGGGATATCTATCCATACGGCATGCGCCCTATATTTACTGTTTTTGACGACAGCGCTCGATGAGAGAAAGTGCATGGTCTTGAATTTGGCCATCGCTTTCGCATTTCTTTTCGGTGTATATTCGGGATTGCTAGCACCTCTTGCGTCCTATTTTGTTGATGCGAGCAAATTCGAGGTGTATTTTGAAGCGTCTGCGCGGTTTGGATATTTGCAATACTGGGCGGTTTTCGCACTGATCATGCTTCTGTTCTGGTCGATTTCGTCTCGGAGAAAGAAGAAAGAAAGGAAGGCAATCCTGGGTCCCGCTTTCGCGTCGGAGGAAGGTTGTTGCGACAGGCGAACTCAGTTTGTCGAGTTTTCGATGAAGGCTCGCTTTCTTTTGGTTCCATACCTGGCCCTGCTTCCATTGAGCGTTCAGAATTTCTATAGGTTGATCCGGTCTATGCTACCGATGGTGTATTTGTTTTTTACGATCGTCTTGTTCGAGCGCCCTGCAGAGTCGAGAGGCATGAATGCAAAACTCGAGAAGGCAATGTTTGTTCTCTGGGTTGGGGCGAATGCGCTTATCGTGCAAGCGGGTGTGTGGGATTTGGTGATTGTGACGGAATTGACGGAGAATCTTTTTTGGTAGATAGGCGGTAAGGGTTTTCGTGGATTGCCCCAGAAAGCTTTATGCGGCGTAGTTTTGCACAGGTTGTTCTTGCGCAGGTAGTGGTTCTTGTCGCAAGTTTGGTCAAAGCCCTCGTTATTCCCAAGATCCTTTCTGTCGATGGTTTTGCATTTTGGCAGGTCTATGTTTTGTATTCGGGTTTTGTGGGTGTCTTTGCTTTGGGCTATAGCGACGGTGTTTACCTGCGCTTTGGCGGTTGCGATTGGGATAGGCTGCCGTTTCGGGAGCTGAGGGCTTCAAACAGGATTTACTTTTTTGTTCTTGTCGCTTTCAGCGTTGTGCTCGGCATTTGCTCGCTGTGCTTTCTCGAGGGCCCGAAATCGTTCGCTATGTTTTTTGTTGCCGCCGATATAGCGGTTGTCGGGATGTCGGGACTTCTGTTGTATCTTCTGCAGGTTACCAACCAGATCAAGCAATATAGCCTTTATTCCGCATTCGACAAAGTGTTGATGCTGGTCTTAATACTTGCGGTGGTGGCTTTCGCAATTCCCGATTATCGCATCTTCATAATTTGCGATTTTCTTGCAAAGGCGGCAGTCGCATTAGCGCTTGTTTTTTCCTGCAGGGATGTCTTGTTCGGTGTATCTGACGGGTGTGGTTTAGGCTTCAAAGCCTATCTTGGCGAGGTGAAGATAGGTTTTAGTCTATTGGTTGCCAATTTGGCGGGCATGTTGGCTGTTGGCGCGGGGCGGTTTGTCGTTGAGATATTTGGGCAGACGGCCGATTACGCCTATTATTCGCTGGGAATATCGGTAACGAATTTAGTGCTAACCTTTGTGGGCGCATGCGCGTTGGTGATCTATCCGAACCTCAAGCGTATGGATAAGGGGTCGCTTCGGCCCTTCTTTGGCAAGGTGTCTGCTGCGTCGGGTACTGTCTCCTCTTTGGGATTACTCGCGTATTGGCCCGTAGCATTTTTTGTTTCCTGTGTCTTTCCTCGGTACGAACCTCTTCTCGCTTATCTTGCCCTCTTGTTTTTGGCGGTTGTGGGCCAAGTTCGTATGCAGCTTTTGTGCAATACATATTACAAGGCTTTACGAATGGAGCGGGATCTTTTGAGAGTCAACTTGAGTAGCGTTGCTCTCGTGGGCCTATTGGCTGGCGTATCGTATTTCTTCACTCATGACGTGTGGTGGGTGGCTTTCGTCACTGCTGCAACTATGCTGGGGCGCGCTTGGTTGTCCGAATGGGGGTTGCGCAAAAGGCTTTCCATCGAGAGCGTATCGTCTCTTGTTGCTGAAGTGGTTGCGTGTGTAGGCTTCTTTGCGGCAACGGCGGTCTTGGACGGGTGGGGAGAATGTGTTGCGTTGACGATAATTGGCGCATCGGGATTCGCCTTCTTTCTGCTGATGGGTCGCAGAGAAGCGAAAGGAGCGGTTAAAGCGTGAGGGTTGTGATTCTGGTCGGAAACTATCTACCTCGTTGCTCTGCGGTAGGAAACTGCATGCGCAATATTGCAGAATGCTTGGTGGTCGATCATGAGGTGACAGTGGTATGTTTCCGGCAAAATGACAGCCAGCCTTCTTCCGAAGTGATTGATGCGCAACGAATTGTGCGCGTCGCCACTTACGCCATGAAATTGAGGTATCGCTCTGATGCGCGCATCGCAGCTGGTAGTGCTGTTGCGAAAATGGGGAGGTTGTTTACCCAAATTGCTCGTCATGTACGGCTGATTGTGAGGAAGAATGCTTTGGAAGAGGGTCTTGTTCGCGCTTATCTTGCCGCATTGGAGGATTTGGGTTTTACTCCCGATCTGCTCGTACCCACCTGCATGCCTTATGAGGCGATTGAGGCGTCGGTGCGTTATAAGATTACCCATCCGAATGTCAAGTTGGTGCCGTATCTTTTTGATCAATTTGCCGCATCGGCAACGCTGTATGCCAAGGAGTCGGTTCGTTCCAAGAAAGAGAAGGCCAACCTTGCATTGGAGCGCAAAATGCTCAAGCATTCGGATGCCGTTTTGAATATCACTTGGGAATCGCATGTGGCTCGGTATCACGAGGACTATCAAGAAAAGCTCCGCCATGTTGAGCATCCTCTTCTTGTCAGGCCCAAAACAAGATCGAAGCATACGTCGGAAGCGCACAATGGGTCGAGCGTTCTTGTATATGCTGGAGCCTTCGCTCCTGGCATCAGGGATCCCGAATATGCTTTGAGAGTTATTTCCAAGGCGATTGAGACTGGCTCTGTATTGAGCCGCGCCGATTTTTACGTTCCCAACAAGTCGTCTGCGGAGCATTGGTTCGATGGGTATTTGGATGATGGGGATGTGATGCTTCTGGACGCTGTCCCTTCGGAGCGCATTCCCGATATCTACGGGAACGCCTCATGGCTCTTGTCGGTGGGCAATCGGGATGCAAGACAGAAAGTCAGCAAGATATACGAATACATGGCGTACGGAAAACCCATCGTGCATATTGCTTCAGCTCGGGGCGATGATGTCTCGCGCGAGTTATCCTCGTATCCTTTGGCGCTGTGTCTGTGCGAGGGCGATCCGGTGGAAGAGAGTGCGAGTCGTTTGGTTGAGTTCCTCTCGCGCACGAAAGGGGCAGAACTTTCGTTTGAGCGAGTGTCGAAGTTGTTCGTCGATGAATTGCCCGAGACGGTTTTGTCTGCGTTGCTCGAATCAGTGGGGGGGGGGTTGTTGTTTGCAGGAACGCTCAATAAAGCGGTGAATCTGGACTATATGCTAGAGATTATGAAGATCGTGTCGTCTCTTCGCCTTGATGTTCATACGTCCGATACATGCGGTGAGCGTTTGGGAGCGGAAGGGGATGCGGACGGTGCGATTACCATTCTTCCATGGCTCTCCGGCATCGAACTGGAGAACGCTTATGCAAAAGCAGACTGCCTCCTTTCGGTTGGGGAGGTGAATGGAAGGCAGCTTTCAAGCAAGATTTTTGGCTATATGGCGGCGGGCAAGCCCATCGTTCATATTTACCATGGAGAATCCGATGCCAATCTAGCCTATCTTCGCAAATACCCCCTCGGTCTTTGCGTGGGGGCTAAAAGCGAAAATGCGGTTCAAAACGCTCACCGTATCGCCCTGTTCGTTATTTGGTCAAAAGTCAGAAGCGTTTCGTACGAGACGGCAGCGAAAGCGAACCCCGATTGTGTCCCCTCGTTTGTGTGCGGCAGGCTGTTGGAGGCGGCTTCTTTAAGCGATCTGCCGAGGAGGTTTGCGTGAAGAAAATCGGAATCGTCACCTATATCAAGAACTACAACTACGGATCTGCCCTCCAAGCTTACGCGCTGCAAGAGGCGATTGCGGGCCGGGGATACGATTCTAGGTTGATTGATTATCTGGATATGGGGAAACCTTGGAACGTCAGGGTGCAGCGCCGTGTCGTGCTCAATCGTTTGATGGGGGCCTTGCATGCACCATCTGCTGCTTTGAAACTCGAAAGGGCCAAAGGGGGTGCTGTTCCCAGCAAAGAGAAGCGCGAGCGTTTCGACGTGTTCTATGGGGAGAATATAAAGTATTCCGTGGATGATTATACGGAAAAATCTGCCTACGATGCCCTTGTTTGCGGCAGCGATCAAGTTTGGTCACTTGCGGTGCCGGGTTTGAACTGGAGGTTTTTTCTGCGATTCACCTCGGCTGGAAAACGAGTTGCCTATGCCCCGAGTTTTGGGACCTCGATCGTGCCACGTTGGAATAGGCGGCTGTTGGAAAAGTATCTCCGGGAGTTCGCTTACGTTTCGGTTCGCGAATTGTCGGGAGCGCGCATTGCTAGGGATGCGGCAGGGTTGGATGTTCCTGTTGTCTTGGACCCGGTGCTGTTGGTTGGGAAGAGTTTTTGGGAATCCGTTGCGCCTCATCAAGAGGGAGATTATATAGCATGCTACTTTTTAAGCGACGAGGCGGGAGCGATCGGTCGTGTGAAGGCGCTGAGTCGTGCGTTGGGTTTGTCTGTTCTTTGGTTTGGCGATAGGGCTCCTGCCGGGGAGGTTCCCCAAACGGTGGGGCCGCTTGATTTCGTGAGTGCATTGAGCGGAGCCTCGTACGTGTGTACTGACTCTTTTCATGGAGCCGCTTTTTCACTGCTTTTTGAGAAAGACTTTTCGGTGTTCGATAGGAACTACGAGCATAACCGGGGGCAATCGACGCGTATAGATTCCCTGTTTGAGCTTTGCGGGGTAAAAACCGAAAAGGTTGAAAATCGCAGGGATGTTGTTTCGTGGGATCGCGCTGCGGTTGAGAAGAGGCTTGGTCGGCTTCGAGACGAATCCGAAAGGTTTCTGTTCGGTTCCCTAAAAGCTGTGGTGGACATTGTTTCTGAGTGAGTTGTGGGAGGAGGCGCGTGATGATCGAGAGGCATAGCCCCCGCAAGGTCGTGGCCTTGACCGACGGCGACGTTGCGAGCCTTGAGATATCCGCATCGGGCGGGGCGTTCGCAGTGCTGGCGAGAGAGGTTCTGCGGCGCGGCGGGGTTGTGTTCGGCGCTGCGCTTGCGGAGGATGGCTCCGTGCGACACGTTTCCGTCGAATCGATCGACGAGCTTCATCGACTGCAGGGCTCGAAGTACGCCCAGGGGCATGTGGGCGGTACCTTCGCGGAATGCATCAAGGTTTTGGGACAGGGTCGAGAGGTTCTCTACTCGGGTTTGCCGTGCCAGATCCATGGATTGAGGGCGCGGGTTGAATCGAGCGGCTTGGAGCACGAGCAGAAGGAAAGGCTGCTTACCTGCGACCTTATATGCCACGGGACGCCCTCCCGGAAGCTGTTCGCCGTCTATCTCGATTGGCTGGCCGATCGGCACGGCGCTGACGACGGGATTCACGGTTTCCGGTTCAGGACGAAAGAGTTCGGCTGGGGCCTCTACCGCTATTATTACTACTACTATCGAGATGGTGTTCTACACGAGGTGTCCGGCGGTGCTGGGGACGATCCGTATTATCACGCCTTCTCGAGGGGCGTGATCTACCGCAAGGGCTGCTACAAGTGCCCGTTTTGCACGACCGAGCGCGTTGGCGACATCACCATCGGGGATTTTTGGGGAGTGCGAAAGCGTATGCCTGGGGCCTACGATCCCCGAGGCGTGTCTGCTGTGCTCCTCAATACGCCGAAAGCCGTCCGTTTTTTCGAGGATCGCATTGCAGATAGCGGAGTTTGCTCTTGGAGCGATGCCCGGTTGGACGATGTGGTTGCCGAGCAGGTGAACCTCAGGCACCCGACAAGACGTTCCGCCGAGGACGAGCGCGTGGCCGCCAGAATCGAGCGCGCGCTGGAGGCCGGGGACTACGGGGAGGTCTTCGAACGGTTGTTGCCTGTGGATCAAGGGAGGAATGCGAAGATCAGGCGTGCGCTGCCGAAGTCCGTTCTACGGTTGCTGTACGGGCTGAGGAATGGGAGATAGCTTGCGTTGGCATTGCGGATAGCGGAGCCTGAAGCTGCTGTATTTGGGGCGGTATTCGATTTCGTTCCTGTTTTTGCATTGCGACCGCGTATCGTTTGCGCGTAATTTTACGCGTAACTTTAGTGGGAGGTTGACAGTGCGGGAAGGCAAGACGCTTGAGTTCAAGGAAGACATTTCAAATTCGTTCTTGAAAACGGTATCGGCTTTCGCCAACTATGGTGGTGGATCGATCCTGTTCGGTGTGAGTGACGAGGGCGAAGCCGTGGGTCTGGACGATCCGTTGGGGAAATGCCTCGATATCGAGAACAAAATCAACGACTGCCTGTATCCCCGGCCTGAGTATTCCTTAGAGGTGCGCGAAGCGGATTCCGTCATCGACCTCAAGGTGGAGGCGGGTCGGTTCAAGCCTTACCTCTATGAATCGAAGGCATACAAAAGAAGCGATAGCTCTACTGTCGAGGTTGATGCGGTCGAGTTGACCCGCCTCGTTCTCGAGGGGCGAAACATCGATTTCGAGCAGCTGCCTGCCGATAACCAGAATCTTTCTTTCGGGCACCTCGGGAACGCCATGCGGGAGAAGCTCAGGCTGGAAGCGTTCGATGACGATGTGCTTAAGGTCCTCGGGCTTCTGTCGGTCGAGGGGCGTTACAACAATGCGGCGACGATCCTGGCTGACGAGGGTGGGCTTCCAGGGATCGATATCGCCCGGTTTGGCGAAAGCATCAATGTGGTGCTTCGGAGGGTGACGAGCGAGGGGAAGTCGGTTTTGGCCGAGCTCGACGAGGCGGTGCAGGTATTCGAGGACCTCTATTGCTACGAAGAGGTGTCCGGGACGACACGCCGGCTTGTTGAGACGGTGCCGAAGGAGGCGTATCGCGAGGCGGTCGCGAACGCCATCGTTCACAGGACATGGGATGTCGCCGCCCGAATACGCGTCTCCATGTTCGACGATCGCATCGAGGTGGTGTCTCCCGGAGGGCTTCCGGCAGGTATTTCTGAGGAGGAGTACCTGTCCGGCATGATCTCCATCAGGAGGAACCCCATCTTGGCGAACGTCTTCTACCGGTTGGGCCTCGTCGAGGCGTTTGGCACGGGCATCCTTCGGATAAAGGCCGCCTATGCGCAGAGCGCCAGCAAGCCCCGGTTTTCCATTCGCGAGAACTCCATTGCGGTGACCCTGCCTGTTTTGAAGGCCGATCTTGGTCTGTCTCCCGATCAGCAGCTTGTTTATGATTTACTGAGCCCGGTTCGCCCCATGGCGAGCGGCGAGCTGCATGCCCGTGTGAACTTCAGCAGATCGAAGCTGGGCGGCATCCTCAAAGAGCTCGTCGCGGCGGGCCTCGTGACGACGAGCGGCGCGGGCAGGGGCTTGAAGTACCGGCAGGGCCAACCGTGACGGGGTGCCGCGTCGGGCGCGCTGCTTCCGTCGCGAGCTCCCTCCTTCAAGCCCCTAACGCCGTGATGGGTATGACGTACAATCCCTCCTCCACCTTGCGCGCGTACTCTGACACGCCGGTGATGACGGCCATGAACTCGGGCGGCCTTGTCCTCGCGAGCTTGTTGCCGGCGATCTTCTCCCGCAGCCTTCGGAGGCTCGCGACGCCCTCTGCCGCCCTCGCCTCGCTCGTCTTGACCTCGAACGCCGCCCAGCGTCCGTCGGCGAGTTCCACGACGACGTCGGCCTCCAGCCCGGAATCGTCCCGATAGTAGCGCAGCGGGATGTCGGAAGCGCATTCGAGCGCTCGCGCGTACACGGACAGATCGCGCACCACGAGGTTCTCGAACACCATCCCGAACGTCTGCCAATCATTCATGAGCGCCTCGGGAGACATCGCGAGCGCCGCCACGGCAAGGGACGGGTCGGTCAGATAGCGCTTGGGCTTTACGGCCGTCCGCTTCGGAGAGCGGGCGGGGGGAGCCCATCCGGGCAATTCCTCCAAAAGGTACAGGCGTCGCAGCAGGTCCAGGTAGGAGGCGAGGGTCTTCTCGGTGATGCCTTCGTCTTCGGCCGAGCGGTCCGCCATGTCGGCGATGAGGGTTCGGTACGTCGCCGCCTGTCCGAGGGTCCGCGCGAGCGAAAACAGGAGCCTGCGAGCCGTTTCGGGATCCTTGCCGTGGCGCGGGACGCTTTCCGTACGGAGCATCCGCAAGTACTCTCGGGCGATGAGCTGGGCGTCTTCGGCTTCAAGATCGATGGCCTCGGGCCAGCCGCCTCGGCACGCCAGGTTCACGAGGGTAGCGGCGTTGGTTTGAACCTGAGAGGCTTCGAACTCTCCTTGGAACAGGCCGGAAAGCGACACGCTGCCAAGGGAATCCCCGCTTTCCTGCAGCGACATGGGGTGCATGCGGATCCTTCCGATCCTGCCCGCACCGCTGTGGCTGGGAAGGTCGCTTCCGTTCTCGCCGCCCGCGGGCAAGGGGGTGGAGGATCCGGTGAGTATCCAAGCGCCCCGTAGGCCCCGTGTGCGATCGACCTCATGGCGCACGGTGTCCCACAGAGCGGGCGCTAGCTGCCATTCGTCGATGACATGGGGCTTCTCTCCCAAGAGCATTGCCGCTGGGTCGTCTTTCGCCAAAGCTAGCGACGCGTCTACGTAGCTCACGCTGGCAGCGTGTTCGAGCGCCGTCCATGTTTTGCCGCACCATTTGGTGCCGGTTATCTCCACGGCGCCGAAAATGCGCAGGTAGCGCTCGACGAGCGTGTCGACGGTGCGCGGCAGGTATCCTTCCGGCCGTACGGATGCAGAGGCGCTTTTGAGGGGCATGGGCTTTCCTTTCCGCCGGGCTTATTGTAGCCATTACCGATTTTCCGAGCAAGTCATTACCGATTTTCCGAATAATTCGTTACCGATTTTCCGCACTCTGGTCCTTTAGAGGTTCTTTGGGTTTCAGCCCTTCCGGCACTCCCCGCTCCTCCGGTGACCCCGCTTCGTCCGTCGCCCTCCGGCCTCCTTCTGCTCTCGCTCCTCTCCTCCCGTCTCGCAGAATCCCCCGAATCCCCGTCGAAAGTGCCGAAACGCGCCGCTCGCAACGCCTCGCAAGGGGTACAATACCCCGCGAGCGAAAGGAAGAGCGCATGTACGACGGAAAACAGCAACCGGGCCGCAACGACGCGTGCTGGTGCGGCAGCGGCAAGAAGTACAAGAAGTGTCACCTCGATATCGACGAGCGCCTGCAAAGCCTCTACGACCAGGGCTTTGAGGTTCCCGATCGCGCGCTGCTCAAGACCTCGGCCGACATCGCGGGCATCAAGCGCAGCGCCGTCATCAACATCGGCGTGCTCGACTACGTGGCCGAGCGCATCGGCCCCGGCGTCACCACCGAGCAGGTCGACCGTTGGGTTCACGACTACACGGTGGAGCGCGGCGGCATTCCGGCCGACCTCGGGTACGAAGGCTATCCGAAGAGCGTGTGCACGTCCGTGAACGAGGTCGTGTGCCACGGCATCCCCTCCGAGGCCGACGTGCTGCGCGAGGGCGACATCGTGAACGTGGACTGCTCCACCATCCTCGACGGCTACTACTCGGACTCCTCGCGCATGTTCTGCATCGGCGAGGTGTCGCCGGAGCGCCGCCGCCTTGTGGAGGAGACGAAGCGCGCCATGGAAGCGGGCCTCGCCGCCGTGAAGCCCTGGGGCTTTTTGGGGGATGTGGGCGCGGCGGTGAACGCCTATGCCCAGTCGTGCGGGTTCACCGTGGTGCGCGAATTCGGCGGCCACGGCATCGGCCTCGATTTCCACGAGGATCCGTTCGTGAGCCACGTGGCCCAGGCCGGCACGGGCATGGTGCTCGCGCCGGGGCTCACGTTCACCATCGAACCCATGGTGAACGCCGGCGCTCAGGAGATCGACATGAGCGACCCGAACGGCTGGACCGTGCGCACCGCCGACGGCAGCGACACCGCCCAATGGGAGGTCCAGCTGACCGTCACCGAAAACGGCTACGAGCTGCTGTCCTGGTAGCGTAAGCGAATCGAATCGCGATCGCCCTGCACGCGAAAGCGCCCGACGCGTCGAACTGCGCCGGGCGCTTTCCAGGGAGGGAGGGGTCGTCGCTATTTCTGCGCCACCATGCGGCCGATCACGTAGCCTTCGGTGTAGCAGCGGCCCAGCGACAGGCCGAACACGGTGAGCGGGTAGTCGATGCCGCCGTAGAAGCGTCCCGAGCAGTTGCCGATGGCGTACAAGCCCTCGATGACCTCGCCTTCGGGCGTGAGGCATTCGTGGTTCTCGTTCACCTCCACGCCCGAGCAGATGGCGCTCATGCGCACATGGCGATGGATGCCGTAGTAGGGCGGGGTGTCGACCGGCACCAGGTACTGCGCCGGCTTGCCGAAATCCTCGTCCGCGCCGGCGGCGCACAGCTCGTTGTAGCGCTCCACCGTTTCCACGAACGCGTCCACGTCGGCGATCTCCAGCTTTTCGGCAAGCTCCTCGAGCGTGTCGGCTTTGTACGTGTTAATCTGGCCCTCGAAGACGCCTTCGCGCTCCACGTCCTCTTCCGGCATGTACACCTTGAGCGCTTCGGGATCCACGAGCTTGCCGGCCCAGTCGGCGGCGTCCTCCATGTAGGTGCTGTCGAATATCTGGCAGTAGTGGCCGGCGTCTTCAGCCGAGCGCAGGTAGCAGTTCATGAGCGACATCTCCACCGTCTCGTTCACGAAGCGCTTGCCGGTGGAGTTCTTCACGGACAAAAACGGCATGTCGCACATCGAGGACGGGCCCGCGTCGAAGTCGTGGAGCATCTTGGTGTGCGCGAGGTCCTCGATCTTGCCGCCGGCCCACACCACCATCTTGTGGCCGTCGCCGGTCTTGTTCGTCTGCTTGGGCTCGAGGTTGGTCATGTCGGGCTGGTAGTAGTAGAGCATGTCGGTGTCGTTTTGGTAGTCGCCCGTGGCCATGATGACGCCCTTGGCCGCATTGAACTGGATGTAGCCGCCCTCGCCTTTGGCGATGACGCCGGTCACCTTGCCGGAATCGTCCTGCACGAGCTGCTCGGCGGGCGTGGAGTAGAAGATCTCGACGCCTTCCTTCGCGGCCGTCTCGGCCAGCGCGCGCATGCCATCGCCGGTGGTGAGGGGCTTCGGGCCGAAGAACGACGTGATGAAGTTCATCGTGTAGCCCTTCTTGGTGATGAGCGGGATGTGCTGTTGGTTGCCTTGGTCGATGACGGGCGCGCCGCTTTCGGCAGACTTCTCGATGACCCACTTCACGGCCTCGCCGGAGTTCTGGGCCCACAGCTCCACGAGCGCGCGGTTCGCACGGTGCTGGCTGTCGGCGATAAGCTGCGAGACGAGGTTCGCGACGTCCGCAGGGTCGCTCGTGGCCAGGTCGATGCCGCTGCCGGAGTTGCCCTGGCTGATGGCCTGGTTCTCCTTCTGAAGAAGCGCTACGCTCGCGCCGGCCTCGAGCGCCGAGAGAGCCGCCGGAACGCCCGAGGCGCCGGCGCCCACCACCACCACGTCGAAGTCCTTCGTCTCCTTGATATCGGTGATGGGCTCGGGCTTCACAAGGAAGCTCGGCAACCCTTCGCGCAGATGCCCTGCCGCCGTGCCCGCCTCTCCAGTGGTTGCGCCGTTGTCGCTGGCGCCGGTTCCGCTCGTCTGCGGAGCGCACGAGGCAAGCGCTCCTGCGCCCACCACGCCGGCGACTGCGACGGTGCCGAACTTGAACAGGTCGCGACGGCTGATGCCGCTTGCGTTGGTGCGGTCGATACGGTTGGTCATGGGATCCTCCTTGGTTTCGGTACTTTCCCTCGAGGCCAACCTTAGCGCGGCGGCGTCTCTCTGTCTTTCGTCCATGGGCGTCGAAACAAGGATGATTTGCATCATCCTTCGGTATAACCCTATCATTGATCAGGTGAAACGAAATCCCGATGCGACGCGGCGGGAGAGGGCGGCCTTGCGCGGCGTTTTCGTTCGGGTACAATGAACGAGCTGGAAACGATCGAGGAGGAGCCGTTTCGCATGAGGGAAACGCCATCGCATACCGCCGGTGACGAGGCGGTCGCTTCTGCCCGTGCGGCATCTGCCGGCGCTGCCAAGTCCGCATCGTCTGCCGGCTCGGTCAAGCTTCCGGCGTCCGCTGAAGACCGCGATCCGGCCCCCGAGGCTCGCCGCGACGTTGGCGAGCGTCCGAAGCCCCCCGGCCCGCTTTTCCCGTGGATGCCGGCCATTCCGCTCGCGTTCCTCGGCCTTGGCGTGTACCGCGCGTGGATCGAGATCGTGTTCGTGGGGTCGTTCGTGTCGTTTCCGGCGGCCGATGTGGCCGGCCACGACGCGTTCGATCTCGTGATGATCGCCACGATGCTCGTCTGCGCCGCCCTCGCGAAGCGGACCGGGCCGTATTTCTCGCGCACGCCGCTGTACGTCTGCGCGGGCGTCGCGCTCGTGGCGTCCACCTGCTGCATGTTCGCGTCCATCGCGGTTCCCGCAGGGGCCGACGTGCTCGCGGTGGCGGCGGTGCCGCTGGGCGGGGCGGGCATCGCGGTCGTCATCCTTTTATGGTCGGAGCTGTACGGATGCCTCAATCCGTTCCGCGTGGCGCTGTACTACTCGGCGTCTATGATCGTGGCGGCGGCGATCATCTACGTGTGCCGAGGGCTTTCGGTCGAATGGCTCGGCATCGCGGTGGCGGTGCTGCCCGTCGTCACGCTCGCTGCGGTGGCGGCCGGCTTCCGAGCGCTGCCGCCCGACGAGCTGCCTGCGGCGCATCCCGTGAAGTTCTCCTTTCCTTGGAAGATCGTCCTGCTCATGGCCATCTACGCGTTCGCATACGGGCTCAAGGAGTCGTCGATGTACCAATCGACGTTCGGGCCCCACTCCGCGTTCGGCACGCTCGCGGTGGCCGCCATCGTGTTCGTGGGCGTCATCGCGCGCGGCGGCAAGTTCGACTTCGGCATTGTCTACCGCATCGCGTTGCCGCTCATGGTGGCCGCATTCCTCATCATTCCCAACGTGGGGGCGTTCGGCCAGGCCGTCTCCGACTTCTGCACAAGCGCCTCGTACACGGCGTTCTCCATCCTCATCATGCTCATCATGGCGAACCTGTGCTACCGCTACGGCATGTCGGCCGTGTGGCTGTTCGGCATCGAGCGCGGCGTGCGGGCGCTGTTCACCGTGCTTGGTCGGCAGACCGAGGCGTTGCTCGGCTCGCCCGAATTCGGGCTGATGGGGTCTGATGCCATGGTGAGCGGGCTCGTCATCGTCATGGTGGTGGCCGCCACGATGATCCTGTTCTCGGAGCGGGAGCTGTCAAGCCGCTGGGGCGTGGCGTTTTTCGGCGGGGACGGCACGCCGGCGAACACGGCGGTGGTGAAGCGGCAGGAGCTTGCGAGCCGCTGCAGCGAGCTTGCGAAGCAGCACGGCCTCTCGCCGCGGGAGGAGGAGGTGCTGCTTCTGCTCGCGCAGCACAAAACGGTGGGATCCATCGAACGCGAGCTGTTCATCGCGAACGGCACGGCCAAAACCCACATCAGGCACGTGTACCGCAAGCTCGACGTGCATTCGAGGGACGAGCTTGTCGAAAAACTCGGACTTTTTGAATAAAAATACAAACAAACGTTCTTGTTTTGTGCTATACTGATCGCGAACGAAAGAGCCAGTGCAAGCGCTGATTCCCGCTTCGGCCATGCGGGCAGCCCATAGATGGCGACGGTGTTCCGCGTCGCCCGTACCACGCTTGCAAGATCCTCTCAAGCCCTTGGAACGCTTGCGAAGAGGTGTCGCACTATGTCCGAATCGTTTCCCGCTATCGCGCTCTGCCCTCATGCGGAGGCCCTTGTCGTCATCGAGGTGCTGCCGTTGTGCTCCCTTGACTCGCCGGAAGGGGCGCGTCGGGCGGCTGCGGTCGCCCAAGAGCTCGTCTCGCTTGAGCCGCGCGACCCTGCCGGGTTGTGCGAGGGGAGGCCGCTGCGCTGCATCGCAGCTGTGAGCTGCGAGGATGCTTTGGCTCTCGTGGAGGAGGCGGGTCATGTGCGCCTCTGACTTCTGGGCGCGCGATAACGTGCCCTTCGAGCGGTTGCCCACGCTCCAAGAACTTCTGATCTGCTGCGACGAGAAGTTGCTCGTCCGCGCCATCATGGAGGGCCACCTGCAAGCGGAGGCGGCTGCGGCCGTGCCCAAGCGCCGCAAGGCGATGAAAAGGCGGCTTGCGAGGGCGCTCGCGGCGATGCGCGCCCTGCCGGTTGAATGCCCCAGCCGTTCGTCGGTGCTCCTGCCAAGAGAGCGGTTCGCGCTCCATGCCGATTCGAGGCTGATCGAACGGCGCATCGTCGCGTCGCTCGCGCTCCTCGACGACGCCGAGGAGGCTCGGCGCGCGATCGCCCCTCCTGCCGAAAGGGCGGCGCGCGCGTCGGGTCGGGCGCACTGCGCGTTCGCAGAGGAGCGCCGTTACGCGCTTGCGCCATGGGAGGAATCGCTTGCGTATCGGGTATGGCTTGGCGGTCCATGGTGCCTTAGCGAGCGGTACGAGGCGCTCGCGAGCGCGTTTTGGGAGATGACGTTTTTCGGGTTCGAACACGACCGGGTTCTCGCGCGCCAATCTCGCAGGAAGGCCGAGTTGGAGCTTGACGCGGATGCGTCGGATGGGGAGCGCGGCGGCGACGGCGGCGGCGCGGGGGATGGCGAAGGGGCGCGCGCGAGCGCGTTCGTGCCGGTCGGTGCCACCGTGCGAGCTGATCGTGCCGTGCGCGCGCGGGCGTTCGGACTTGAGCTGCCCGACCGGTTCGACGAAGAGCGGCGCGAAGCGCTTGCCCGCCGCGTCTCTGTGCTGAACGATGCGGCGGCGGGCGAGTTTTGGGAGCGTTTCCTGGCGCTCGCGTCGAGAGGGCGTGCGGCGTGATCCGGGACAAGAAAAAGGCGAGGCGCCGCACGCGCCTCGCCTCCGGGCATTCGCCTCGCTGTCGGTCTGGGTCGTCAGTCGGCGGCTTCCACCAGCGTGATCTCGAACGTGAGGGCCTTGCCCGCAAGCTCGTGGTTCATGTCGAACGTCGCGATGCCGTTCTCGATGGACTTCACGAACACGGGGAAGGGCTGGCCTCCCGGACCCATCATGTAGACCGTCTGTCCGGCAGGAAGCTGGTCGCCGTTGGGGATCTGGGAGATCGGCACCTGCTGCACCTTGCCCTCGTCGCGCTCGCCGTAGGCTTCGGCGGCGGGGATGCGCACGGTCTTCGTCTCGCCCACGGCCATGTCCTTCACGGCCGCGTCGAAGCCGGGGATCATCTGGCCGGCCATGCAGGTGAATTCAATGGGCTCGCCCCGCTCGACCGAGGAGTCGAACGTGGTGCCGTCGTCGAGCGTCCCGGTGTAGTGGACCTTGACCTTCTTGCCTTCGTTGCTCATAGGGGGTTCCCTTTCGCTTGGAAATCGACGCTTTCAGTCTACCCGAGCGGTTTGATGCCCATGATCGCGCCGCGCAACCTGCTCCAAGTCGCCACAAGTTCGCCGCCGTGCGCAGAGGCCGTGCGCGGTCGCGCCCGCCGCCTCCTGCGCTGCCGGATCCCGTGTGCAAGGCGGGGTGGTCCGCATGCCGGACGAAAAGCGGGCGTCGCGCGCGGAAAGCCCGCTTGGGCTGAAAGCCTGCGGGGCGGGCGAATCTTCCGTGCCGTGCAGCTGCTTGGGGACGGGGTTGGATTGGGCGCGTTAGCGGGCGGGGAGGTCGCTCACGTCGAGCAGCGTCATCTCGAAGTTGAGCGACTTGCAGATGGCCTCGTGGTTCATGTCGAACACCGCATGCTCATCGGTGAGCTCCACAAGCCGAGCCGGAAAGGTTTGGCCGTCGGGCTGCTCGAGGTTCGCCATCTCGCCGACGACAAGCCGCGTCCCAGCGGGGATCTTCGAGCGCTCCACGGAGATCACGCGCTCCTCGGTGCGCTCTTCGTACGCCTCGTTCGCTGCGACGCGCACGGTCCTCGTCTCGCCCACGGACATGTCGCGCACCGTCTCGATGAACGCAGGAGGCATCCAGCCCTCCACGCAGGGGAACTCGATCGGCTGCTCGCGCTGGTCGATGAACGTCGCCCCATCGTCGAAGTAGCCGCGGTACGCCACTTTCACCATGCGGTTCTCGTTGCTCATCGGGCCCCGCCCTCCCGATCGCGCTCGGCCAAGGTCGCAAGCGTCGTGCGATCGGCCACGAGGCGGGCGAGCGGTTCGAGGTGGGCCCGATCGCCTTCTCCGAGCCCTCGCTCGGCGATGTTCATCACGGCGTCGCACAGCTCGGCGACGGGCCGTCCGTACACCTCGGCGCGATAGCCGCCCTCCATGAGTGCGACCTTGGCCGATTCGTAGTCGGCCGCGCGCACGTCGGAGAGCAGCGCGTCGAGGGCGTCGAGGCTTGCGGGGCTGTAGAACAGCCCTCTGACGAGCGCCGCGTAAGCGATGGCGTACGGGATGGGCAGGGCGTCGGCCGGTCTGATCTCGATGTAGGTCTTCAAGCGCACGTCCGTGAAGAACATCGACAGCGCGTGCTCCACTTCCGCGCGGCTCATGGTGCGGTTCGCGTAGATGTCGCCGAACGTGCGCTCGGAATAGCACCACTGCTCCTTGTCGCAGGGAACGAGGATGGCGACGGTGTCCAGGATGTATTCGGCGTAGCGCCTCAGATCGAACGAGGGCTCGAACACGTCGGGCACGAGGCCGCATCGGTCGTTGTCCACGTGCTTCCATATCTCGGTGCGCACGAGCTCATGGGTGCGGGGCACCCCTTCGAACACGGGAGAGTTGTCGCATATGAGCGACAGGATGGGCACGAGCGCGAACGCCAGCCGGAGCTTCCTCAGGCAGTCTTGCGTGCTCGTGTAATCGATCGACACCTGCGTCGAGGCGCTTCCGCGCATCATGCAAGGGCCGTGCGCGTCCTTCTTGCCCAGGTACAGATCCATGAACTGGTAGCGGCGTTTCGGGATGAGCTCGAGCGAGCGCGCCGCGGCCGTGGGATGGTATCCTGTTGCAAGCATGCGCTCGCCCACGGGTGCGAGCAAAGATCCGATGCGGCTTTCGAAGGCTTCGAACACCTTGCGCGCGCGGTCCAGATCGACGAACGGTCCGGCGGACAGTTCCAGCTGGGCGGCGGGCTCGATGGTGACGGCCTCTCCGGGCCGCGCGACGCCCAGAAGGTCGCCCTGCGCGTCGCGCGTGAGCGCGGGGTACTCCTCCTTCAGCTGGTCGAGCAACCAGGCCACCCCGTGCTCCTCGCTGTAGGATACGGGGCTCATATCGTCGTGCACGAGGATGTGCTCAAGCTCGATGCCCAGCTCGCCCGGACCGCCGACGGGCTTGATGCCCTGCTCGAAGTACGAGACGATGGCGGCGATGTTGCTCTCGCGAGCAGGTTGGCGTGTGTCGCCGGCAAAGGTGGCGTTCATGTTCTCTCCTGAGTGGCGCACTTCCGAGCAGTGCGCGGTCGATAGGGAGCGTTTCAAGCTATAGGATACCGCGTATACGATACCTGCAAGGTCTCTTTGCATCGCAACGGCTCGAAACCACATCCCGTTTCCATTCGCCCGCCGCGCGTCGTTTTGCGTGCGATGCTCCGGCCTTCTCGCTCTATCCGTCGAGGCGTGCCAGCTTGCACTTCTGTTCGGGGTTGCGCGATCGGCGCGTGACGGGTGCTGAGGGGTGCTTTTGCGCGTTGCCCCGCGGACGCGATCTCCTTGCCGTTTGCGTAGCGTTGGGGCGTATCGGAGGCTTCGCGATCTCGGCTTCCGGAAAGGCGCACCGTGTCCGAGGGCCGGGTGCCCCTTCGGTCGCCCGGGTACCTCCGGATTTCGGGCCGATCACGCATGGGTCGGAGGACCCTCCCGAAACGCGCCGCATGCGGTAACTGATGTAGGCGAAGCCAGGATTGGCACGAACTCACGCTCGCCTGATCCCGAGCCGAGCCCCTCTGGCCAGGCGCCCCGTAAGGCCCCACCCGACGGGCTGGGGCTTCCGAGGCACCTGCGGGGCTTTGCCCGGCGGGCCGACCTGGCCTCTGCCGCGGTGATTCAACGGAGGCTGGTAGCGGTTCGACGTGAAGATGCGTTCCCCAAACCGCCATCAACGCATGTTTGGTTGCCTTTGTGCGGCGTTCCCGCTCCATTCCCTTTCGAGAAGCCTTTCGGTGCGACGGGCTTTCGACGCTCTCCCGCGGATTGCGTTGTGGAAGAATGCCTCTTATCGGGCGAGGGTGCGCCGCTTTTGCTTGGCGAAGGGCTCGTGTTCCGTTGCCAAATCGGGATAGGCGCGACTGCATCTTCCGCTCGGGAGGCGCCTTTCTCCGTTCCGTCGTCGCATTAGGGCTAGCGAGGCTGTCCGACAAGCTGGGATCGACAGAGGGCGCTTGGCAGATTCGGTGCCGCCTGTTCGTACGGGCTTTTGGGCTCGGGCTTGGACTACGGCATTGCGGGCCGTGCGAATCGCGGTTCGGCGGCGGGGCTCGAATCTCCGTGCTGGAAGGTTGCGGCCATCTGGCTTTCCTGCTGAAGCGCTCCAGCCCGTCTGCCGCCGGATGCCGGCTTTCGGACCGAGCGGCTCGCCGCCGGACACCGGCTGGCTTGTCAAGGCGCTCGCCGTAAGCTCGCGTTCAGCCCATCGTGCGCGAAATCGGTCCGAAAATGGCCACGAAACCCCGTTCTGGCACGAAAAGGCGGCGTTCGGGAGCCCCCGCGGAAGCCGCTTCCGGCAAAAGGCCAGGTCGCGAGTTTCGGATGCGCGCCCGAGGGGGACAATCCGTGCCAGAACTCGGTTTGGTGGCCATTTTCGCGGCGATCCGCTGTTAAACCAGGATTGACATAGGCCAGGTCGGCCCGCCGAGCAAGGCTCCGCCATCGCTTTGGAGGTTCCAGCCGGCAAGCGGGAACCCCTCCCCCTGAAGCATCCGATCGGTGGGCTTCAGGGAACAATTTGGCAAACGCGTGTTCGTGTCAATTCTGGTTTAACAGCGGACGCGGCGAAATCCCGCATGGCGGGTTGGAGGCGCGGATTGCGGTTCCGGTTCCGGCCTTGGCTCCGACTCCGGCTTTGGCTCCGACTCCGGTTCCGGCCTTGGCTCCGGTTCTGATTTCGGTTCCGGCTTTGGTCCCGGCCTTGGCCCCGGCTCCGACTCCGGCCTTGGCCCCGGCTCTGCTCCCGGCTTCGACCCTGGTCCTGGGTCCCGTTCGGCGACCTTGGCCGCCTGTGCGATGTCCCGTCTCCACTCCGGCCTCCGCGCCCGGCTTCGGTTCCGGCCCGGCTCTGCGCGCCTATCTACCGTCCCGCACCTTGCGGCGCACCTCGGCGGCGATGCGGGCCGATTCGGAGCGGAGCTCGTGCAAGTCGAGGTCTTTGAGGGCTTCGGGGCGGCCTGAGCGCGGAAAGGCCTTGCGGCCGCTGAGCGTCTCGGGGCTTCGATGCACGGCGATCTCGCGGATGGGGAGGCCGAGCGGCCTCGCGCGGGAGATGATCGTTTCGCCGGACCGGCCGATGATCGCGCTCATGCCCTCGATGTCCCCTTCGGCCACGTAGAGGTGGCAGCGGTAGCGCTGCGTGCTGTGGGAGGCGTTCTTGCTGAAGCTCACCTCGGCGAGCGCCGCGCCCTCGATCTTCTCGAGCACCGCCCAGGCGTGCTCGAGGTTTTGAAACGATAGGCAGAACGCGCGCTTGAGGGTTTCGAGCAGTTCGGATTGGTCGGCGCTCGCCCCGTCCGAGGGGCGCGCGTTCGGGCGTCCGCGCAGCGAGCCACCTGGCTCCGGCGTGCCGAACAGGCTGGCAAGGCGTTCGAGGGCGTCGGGATAGAGGTGGCGGTCCTTCATGTCGAATGTGGCGATGAGATCGCGCACCTCGTCGACGTGCATGCCCTGTTGCGCGAGCGTGAGCCTGAGCAACTCGCGGCGGGCGTTGATCTCCGAGCGCGCGAGCGAGTCGTCGAGGTAGACGCCCAGCACGATGTGGTCCCGGTCTTTGTCGCGACCTTTGCGCGGCGCGGTGTCCTTTTCCACGTACAGGCTGTTCGTGTGGGCGAGCACGTAAAGGGCGGCGTCGGGGTTGTCGGCCCATGCGCCCATGACGGCGTCTTTGAACCGCTGGTTGTTCAGGGCGATGCGCAGCTCCCGCGCTGCGTCGACGTCGAGGGACGCGAGGAGGTTCGACACCCCTGTGGCGATGCTCTCCATGGCCTCCCTTTCCGGTTGCGTGTCGGCGATGAAAGCCCATTATAGCCGATGATCGCCGCCAGGGTGGAAGACTGAAAGGCGTTGTGGCCTTGCCGTTCGCGTTTGCGATGGGGACGGGCAGGGGCGAGCGCAGCAACGGGGACGGCTTTCTGTGGGCGCGCTTGCGATGAGGACGGGCAGGACGGCTTCCTGGTGGGTGCGCTTGCACGGCGTCGGTGAGTCTTTGCGCGTGGTCCGGCCTCTGCCAACGGCGGTTCGACACAGAGGGGGAGGAAGCCGTCTCCGTTAAACCAGGATTGACACGAACTTACGTTTGCCGATCCTTGATCCGGGCTTGCTCTGGTCGGGGTTTCGGAAGGCCCCCACCAGTCCGACGGGTGGGGCTTCCTGCGGTGCCGGCGGGGCCTTGCCCGTTGGGCCGGCCCGGCCTCTGTCAATCTTGGTTTAACAGAGGCAGGAAGCCCTGTCAGCACAAAATCACGGTTAAGAACGATTTTTTCGGGGCACGGGAAAGAGCCACCTGGGGTTTCTCCAATCGACAGCGTTTTCGGAAGTGATAAATCGTTCTTAACCGTGATTTTGTGCTACATCGTTGGTCGTCCGCTGTTAAACCAAGATTGACAGAGGCCGGGCCGGCTCGTCGCGCAAGGCTCTGCCATCGCTTTGGAGGTCCCAGTCGGCAAGCGAGATCCCCGAAGCACCCGATCGGGGGCTTCGGGGGACGATTCGGCGAACGCGGGTTCGCTTCAATCTTGGTTTAACGGTGGAGTTGGTCGCTCTACGCCAAACCAGGATCGACAGAGGCTGGGCTGGGTCGCCGAGCGAGGTTCCGTCAGCGCTTCGGAAGGCCCGCCCGTCGGGCGGGGGAGGGCCTTCCGAAGCGCCCGGCCAAGGGAAGCCCGGCTCGATATTGGTCGAACGCGAGCTCGTGCCAGTCTTGGTTTAACATAGATGAAATCAAAATCTAGCAAGCATGAGTTCGCGTCAATCTTGGTTCAGCAGAGGCATCAGCAAGCTCTGGACAAAAACGAACGGTTTCTCTATTCCTATTTGGGAATAGAGAAACCGCCCTCGCCTTCGACCAGGAGTTTTGTTCGAACATCGGCCGCAGCGCGCAAGCGGAGGGCCCCTTCAAGCCGAAAAACCGGAGAAACCGTCGCTTTTTGTCCATGATCGTTTGAATCATGTTTGCAGGGAGTGGGGGGCAGAGGGCGCCGCGCCTTGCCGCAGCTTCGGCCTGCGTCTTGTCGGTCGCGCGGCGTCTGCCGCCCCCGCGCCCCCTGTCGCCACTTCGGCCCGCGCCTTGTCGGTCGCGCGTCTGCCGCCTGCCGCCGTCCACCGTCCCCCCGTGCC